>NZ_JBMDWH010000010.1:0-7251 GCF_048595345.1 Allobosea sp. | reverse complement strand
TCGACCTGGATCCCGACGAGCCAGCTCTACGACCTCTTCCTGCCGCCGTTCAAAGCCTCGTTCGATGCCGGCGCGATGACGGCGATGGCGGCGTTCAATGCGCTGAACGGCGTGCCGGCCACCGCCAACAAGGCGATGCTGACCGATCTCCTGCGCGGCAAATGGGGCTTTCGCGGCTTCGTCACCTCCGATTTCGGTTCGATCACGGAGCTGAGGCTGCACGGCATCGCCCGCGACGATGCGGAGGCGGCGCGCAAGGCGCTGCTCGCCGGCATCGACATGGACATGATGGGCGACGTCTACCACAAGCATCTCGCCGCCGAGGTCAGGGCCGGGCGCGTGCCGATGGCCGCTCTGGACGAGGCCGTGCGCCGGGTGCTGCGCGTCAAATATCATATGGGCCTGTTCGAGAAGCCCGATGTCGACCCCGCCGAAGCGCCCAAGCTGATGCAGACCGCCGAGGCCAGCGCGGTCGCGCTACAGGCGGCACGCGAGGGTGCGATCCTGCTGAAGAATGCGGGAGGCGTGCTGCCGATCCGCGAGACCGTGAAATCTATCGCCGTGATCGGGGCCATGGCCGTGCCGGAGGAGGAGAGGGTCTGGACCGATCCGGCCGGGCTGGGGCGGCGCAAGATCGCCGCCCTGCCGGATGCGCTGCGCGAGCGGCTGCCTGGCGATGTGGCGATCAATTATCAGCCCGGTGTCACCAGGAATTGCGGCACGGAGTTCGCCGACAAGGACGCCGCCATCCGCGCCGCTTCGGAGGCGGACCTCGTCGTCGCGATGCTGGGCGAGGATTGCGAATTCATGGGCGAGGCGGCCTCGCGCACGAAGCTCGACCTGCCCGGCGTGCAGCAGGAATTGCTGGAGGCGCTGGCCGCGACCGGCAAGCCGGTGGTGCTGGTGCTCCAGACCGGCCGGCCGCTGATCCTCAGCTGGGCGGACAGCCATGTCGCCGCCATTCTCCAGACCTTTCATGGCGGCACGGAAGCGCGCCCCGCCATCGCCGACATCCTGACCGGCCGGTACAATCCCTCCGGCCGCCTGCCGATGAGCTTTCCGCGTTCGGTCGGGCAGATCCCGGTCTATTACAACCCGCTGCCCACCGGCCGGCCCGAGAAGGTGCGCCAGCGCTATGAATCCATCTATATGGACGAGCGCAACGACGCGCTTTACCCCTTCGGCTACGGCCTCTCCTATAGCCGCTTCAGCTATGCGAACCCGCGCGTTTCGGCTTCGTCGATGGCGCTGAACAGCGCGGTGGAGGTCTCGGTCGATGTCACCAATGCCGGGCCGTCGGACGGGCAAGAGGTGGCGCAGCTCTATATCCGCCAGCCGGTCGCCAGCTTGTCGCGGCCCCTGCGCGAGCTGAAGAGCTTCCAGAAGGTGATGCTGAAGGCCGGCGAGACGCGCACGCTGCGGTTCCGGCTGGAGGCGGCGCGGCTCGGCGCCCATGACGAGCAGGGGCGCTATGTGCTCGACCCCGGCGAGGTCGAGATCTATCTCGGCGGCTCGTCCCGAGCCGATGTCCGCACCCAGGTGATGATGACCAAGTCTTGATCGAAGAGCCTAGGGTTCTGCACGGCGTTTCATCTCGACACGCTGCCGTTTTGTGTCAATCTTCGAGGCAGCGGGCTGTCGACGATCGTCCACCTGTCCGCGCTGGCGGCTGCGAGGGATACGGCGATGGCGACCGGGACCGTGAAGTGGTTCAATACCGAGAAAGGCTTCGGCTTCATTCAGCCTGCGGATGGCGGCAAGGATGTGTTCGTTCACATCACCGCCGTGAAGGAGGCGGGCATGATGACGCTGAACGAGGGGCAGAAGCTCTCCTTCGAGCTCAAGACCGAGCGCGGCAAGACCGCCGCCGGAAACCTCAAGGTTCTCTGAAACCGTCCGAGAGGGCGCGCTGCCGGGCGAGGGCTTGGCCGTGCCGGTGAAACCCGGCCGGCGCGTTGGCGTCGTCGCCGGTCTTTATTCCGCCGCACCGCGGGGCGGGCGCCACCCCTTCGTCACGCATGCGGTCGAGAGCCTGACCCTGGATCTGGCTGGCATCGTCGGGGAGCGCCATGCCGGCGCCACCCGCAAGGCCGGACCGCGCGAGCCCTGGCTGCCGCGAGGCGCCCTTCTGCGCAATGACAGGCAAGTTTCGGCGCTGTGTCCCGCCGAGCTTTCGGCCGTCGCGGCCAAGCTGGACATCCCCCATCTCGCGCCCGAGTGGCTGGGCGGCAACCTGCTGATCGCGGGGCTCGACGGGTTCTCGCGCATCGCGCCCGGAAGCCGGCTCGCCTTCGGCGGCCCATGGGGCGGGAAAGGCCGGTTCGATGGCGGCGCGGTGCTGCGGGTGGAGGGCTACAACTTTCCCTGCCGGCAGGCCGGGCGGGCGGTGGCCGACGCCGCAGGCCGCGCGGATCTGGAGCTCGCCTTCGTGAAAGAAGCGGCCGCGCTGCGCGGGCTGGTGCTCTCGGTCGATCTCGCCGGGCCGATCATGATCGGCGATCCGGTGGTGCTGCTGCCGCCGATCGTGCCGAAGGAGCGTGTCGCCTGAGGTGGTAGACGCCGCCACCCTCGCGTTCCATCCGACACGTTCAGAAGCGCTCGCGACGCACCGAAACCCCCGGCCAGGCGTGCCTGCGGGGTTTCGGGCCGAGACCATCGCGCGTCCTGTCGGACGCGATGACGATGCTCTCACCTTTTGCTGGGGGTCCGATGCTCGCGCATCCGAAGGATGCGCGGAGCCGGGCGGCGTACGCAGTCGACGGCTGCGTGCCGATGTCGAGTCGATGTCGAATGTCGAACAGCGTCAACGCGCGCTTTCCGCCCAGCCTGCGGCTGGGCGTCAAGAATTCGCGCTTCCCTTGCCAAGCATGTTCTCGTCCCAAAAGTGGGTTCCACTTTTTGGGGAACATGCGTGCACCGTCCGGCTCCGCACACGGGTGTCTGGGGGTCCGTTTCGCAACGATTCCGGCGAAGGATCGGGCCTGCCTGTTCGGCCCGCGCGAACATCGGCACCTCCGCGCCTGATCCGGCCCGCAACGGCCGGGGACGCGAAACCCGCAATCCCATCCGGCCCACGATGCCTCGCGAAGCCCCTCGGTCGGATGGAACGGGAGGGAGGATAAGTCGAGGGCGCGGGGGCGGGGATAAGTGCCCCGTCGATTGATCGCGTCCGAGCGGGGTGGTCATTCGCGACCGAAATCGCCGCAGCCGAGCCTATGGCGTGAGACGTGGCGAGGGGGGCGGGCGTTGACGATTTTGGGCTATAGTCGCTCACTATGAGCGTCCGCAAAACTCGCATCATGTATATCGAGAACAAGGCCGAGGGCCTGAACGGGCCTGCGCGGATCGGCCGGGTCACGCTGTCGAAATCTGGACAATCGCTCCGTTATGGCGGTCAAGAGTTCCAGCGTTTGGGGGGGCGAGGCTTCAAGGCCAACTACTTCGACACCGAAACCGGCAATCACTATTGGATTTCCGGGCCTCGCAAGGACGGTGCGGACCGGCTCTATTCCAACAGCACGATGCCGGTTGAAATCGATGCGGACGTTGCAGAGGAATATTGGCGAGATATTCGGTCTCTGCCTCCGCGCCAATGACCGCAACGGGCCGCGAGCAGACATTTGACGGCAGTCAGTCTACTCATCAGAAGAGTTTTTGGACCTGAGGTCGGTCATGCTTCGAATTTGCCTGCTAGCGTCGCTTGCCCTCTTGGTCCTTGATGCGAAGGCGAGTAGTGCCATCCCCTTTGAAGGGCAGATCGAAGGAACGACTGAAACATTCTCGGGGCATCTGGAGCTAACGCAGGAAGGCTGGCAGGCTGATCAATTTAGGTTTCGGTCAAATGCCGGTATCGATTGCGTGGGGCCAATCGTCCAGAAAGCGGGCGTGCTCCATGAGGCGGTGCTACAATGCTCTGACGGGCGATCTGGTTTGATCAAGCTCCGCATTTTTGGAAAGATCCCCGTCACTGAGGCCACTCTCGGCAGCCGCAAGCTGATACTCTCGATGCCCAATCATCCAAATCATCGCTCGCGGTAAAAGAACGAGCGCCGTCTATGGACTCAAAGATGCACGTGCGGGGTTGGCGCAAATCGCTCGGCATGTCTGTAGGACTGCTGATCACTGCCATCATCGGCTATTTTCTTTTCTTCGCTGCCCTGCGTTCGATGAATGAGCACATCAGCCGATGCCTGGATCAGTCGGCTCCCAAGTACATCGCAGACAGCGAACAACGGGGCCGCGAATGCGGCAGCGAATGATTGCAACGGGCCGGCATCAGTCCTGCTCGGTGCGACTGCTGCTCACATTCTCGCAGTCAGAAACAGTCGCTTTCAAGCCCGGCAGGCCAAGCACGGCCTTCGTCCTCTCTTCCGGCCCAATAATCCGCTTGCACGAACGACGTTTCTGACATAAAGATATCTTTATATCTTTTCGGGCGCAGGGAGGCGTTCGCGTGCGGCAACCGACGGCTCTGTCTTCCGAGGTTCTTCTCGCGGCCCTGAGGGCGGCGGGGGAGGAGACGCGGCTGCGGATTCTGGCGCTGCTGTCGCAGGGCGAGCTGTCCGTCTCCGATCTCACCGATATTCTCGGTCAGTCCCAGCCGCGCATCTCGCGCCACCTCAAGCTCCTGACCGAGGCCGGGCTGATCCGGCGCTCGCGCGAGGGGGCCTGGGCCTTCTTCCGGCTCGACGAGACCGGGGCGGGCGGGGCCTTCGCCGCCTCGCTGGCGGCCTGGCTCGATCTCGCCGATCCGGTGCTGGCGGCCGATCACGAGCGGCTGGCGGCGGTGCGCACGAGCCGGGCGGAAGCCGCGCAGAGCTATTTCGCCAGCGTCGCGCGCGATTGGGATCGCCTGCGCAAACTGCATGTGCCGGACCATGTCGTCGAGGCCGCGGTCGAGGCTGCGGTGGGCGAAGGCACGCCCGGCGCGATGCTCGATCTCGGCACCGGCACGGGTCGCATGCTGGAGCGGATCGCGCCGAAGTTCGGCCGGGCCGTGGGCGTCGACGCCAACCATGCGATGCTGGCAGTGGCGCGGGCCAATCTGGAGCAGTCCGGCCTGTCCCGCGTCGAACTCAGGCAGGGCGACATCTATGCGCTGCCCTTCGCGCGCGGTTCCTTCGATCTCGTGGTGGTGCATCAGGTTCTGCACTTTCTCGACGATCCCGGCCGGGCGATCCGCGAGGCGGCGGCCGTGCTGGCGCCGGGCGGGCGGCTGATCGTCGTCGATTTCGCGCCGCACGACATGGAATTCCTGCGCAGCGAGCATGCGCATCGGCGGCTCGGCTTCTCGCGCCAGCAGATCGCCGGATGGTTCGCGGAAGCGGGCCTCGCCTGCGATCTCGCCCAGGAGGTCACCCTGGCCGACGGGAAATCCGGCCAGCTGCCGGTGATGTTGTGGCGCGGCCGGGACCGCCGCGTACAGACCGATGCGCCGCTGCGCCAAGCCGATTTCGAGGTTGCCTGATGAACGCCTTCCGCCCCAGCCGCCACGGCTCGCGCCGCCCGAACGTCTCCTTCGAGTTCGTCCCGCCGAAGAACGAGGACATGGAGGTCGCGCTCTGGGAGAGCGTGCGCCGGCTCGAGCCGCTCGGCCCCAGCTTCGTTTCGGTGACCTATGGCGCCGGCGGCTCCACCCGCGAGCGCACCCATGCCACCGTCAAGCGCATGGTCGAGGAGACGGCGCTGAAGCCGGCCGCGCATCTCACTTGCGTTTCCGCCTCCAAGGACGAGGTGGACGAGGTGATCCGCGCTTATTGGGAGGCCGGGGTGCGCCATGTCGTGGCGCTGCGCGGCGACCCGGCCGGCGGGCTCGGCACGGCTTACGAGCCGCATCCGCAGGGCTATCACCAGACGTCCGATCTCGTCGCCGGCTTGAAGAGCATCGGCGATTTCGAGGTGACGGTCTCGGCCTATCCGGAAAAGCATCCGGAGGCGGCCTCGCTCGACGCCGATATCGAGGCCTTGAAGATGAAGGTCGATGCCGGGGCGACCCGGGCGATCACGCAGTTCTTCTTCGATAACGACGTGTATTTCCGCTATCTCGACAAGGTGCGCGCGGCGGGGATCGAGATCCCGATCCTGCCCGGCATCGTGCCGGTGCAGAACTTCAAGCAGACCGCCAATTTCGCCCGCAAGACCGGCGCGAGCGTGCCTCAATGGCTGGCCGACCGCTTCGAGGGGCTGGAAGACGACGCCGCGACGCGCCGGCTGGTCGCTGCGGCCGTCTGCGCCGAGCAGGTGCTGGACCTGATCGACCGCGGCGTGTCCGACCTGCATTTCTACACGATGAACAAAGCCGATCTGGTCTACGCCATCTGCCATCTCGTCGGCCTGAAGCCCGAGAAGCCGGCGGCGCAGGCGGTGGCGGCGGAGTAGCTGACGATCGACGACAAGCCCCATATATGAAAGGGCCGTCCTGGAGGCATCTGATGAGTGAGCCGACCGATTTGACGTTGCGCACGCTGATAGAGCTGCGCGAAGCGATAAAAGCCGGCTTCGACCGGATGGATGACCGTTTCGCGAAGTTGGAGACGCGCCTCGAGAGTGTCAAGAAGGCTGCTTTCGGGGAATCCCTGGTCGGCCGTTACATGGCGGCCGAAGTCGAAGAGCGCATCGAGGCCCTCGAGCAGCGGCTGGCTGCGCTCGAAGGCAAACACTGATCCCGTCACCTAAGGCGCCCGGATGTCCGACTTTACACCTACCCCCGCCGATGGCGCCGAAGTCGAGCGCTCGCTGCGCCAGGCCGCGGCCGAGCGCATTCTCGTGCTCGACGGCGCGATGGGGACGCAGATCCAGAATTTGAAGCTCTCCGAGGCGGATTTCCGCGGTGAGCGCTTCAAGGGGTTCAATCACGACCTCAAGGGCAACAACGACATCATCGCGCTGACGCTGCCCGACGCGCTGCGCGACATCCATCTCGCCTATTTCCGGGCTGGTGCGGACATCGTCGAAACCAACACCTTTTCCGGCACCTCCATCGCCCAGGCCGACTACGGCATGGAGGCGATCGTCTACGAACTGAACGTCGAATGCGCGCGCATCGCGCGGCAGGCGGCTCAGATCGCGCAGAAGGAGGATGGGCGCCGCCGCTATGTCGCCGGCGCCATCGGCCCGACCAACCGCACGCTCTCGATCTCTCCCGACGTGAACAATCCCGGCTTCCGCGCCGTGACCTTCGACCAGGTGCGCGAGGCTTATGCCGAGCAGGTGAGGGGGCTGATCGATGGCGGCTCGGAATTGCTGCTGATC
>NZ_JBMDWH010000009.1:0-28691 GCF_048595345.1 Allobosea sp. | reverse complement strand
GCGCTTAAGGCGCGGCTCAGCGGCGGCGACTGGCCGCGTAGAGCGCGATCGCCGTCGCGTTCGATACGTTGAGGCTGGTGATCGCGCCCGGCACTTCGAGCCTGGCCACATGGTCGCAGAGTTCGCGCGTCTTCTGGCGCAGGCCCTTGCCTTCCGCACCCATCACCATCAGCAGCGGGCGGCGCAACGCCACCTCGTCCAGCGCGATCTCGCCATCCGAATCGAAGCCGACCCGCAGGAAGCCGCGCTCGCCAAGCGTCTCCAGCGCCTCGCCGAGATTGCGCACCGCGATCAGCGGTACATGCTCGAGCGCGCCGGAGGCCGATTTCGCCAGCACGCCGGTCGCGGCCGGAGAGTGGCGGATGGTGACGATGACGGCCGCGGCGCCGAAGGCGGCCGCAGAGCGCAGGATGGCGCCGACGTTATGCGGATCGGTGATCTGGTCGAGTGCCAGCACCACCGCATCGTCGGGCAGGCTGTCCAGATCGGGCGAGGGCAGGGGATCGCAGACCAGATAAAGCCCCTGATGCACGGAATCGGGTGTCAGAAGGCGGTCGATCTCGGAAGGCCGCACGATCTCGGCTTCGATCGGCACCTCGCCGAGCTCTTCCTGCAAGCGCCGCAGGCCGTTTTCGGTGGCCAGCAGCCGGCGGTGACGGCGGGCAGGATTGCGCAGGGCCTCGACGACAGGGTGGACGCCGTAAAGGACGGCCTCGTCGATCTCGCCGGGGCGGTGAGGCGGCGGGCCGTCGCTGCGACGTCCGGCCGAGGTGCGGCTCTGGCCGGGGCGTCCCTGGCCGGGCCGGCTCTGCTTGGGGCGAAAAGGGGGCATGCGTGACTCCGATCTTCGCCGCATGCCGTGCCACGGCTCGGCCCGCTTGACCAGTGCGTCGAACCACCCGAGATGCGACAGGAGAGACCCATGATCCCAAATCCCAGCAGAAATCTGGTGGTGATCACCGGCGGGCCGGGCGCGGGCAAGACGACCCTGATCGATGCGCTCGCCGCCAGGGGGCATGCCGTGATGCAAGAAGCCGGGCGCGCTGTGATCCGGAGCGAGCTGGGGAGCGGCGGCACCGGCCTGCCCTGGCAGGACCCGATCCGCTTCTCGGAGCTGATGATGGCGGCCGATCTGCGCAGCTACGAAGCGGCGCTGCTCATGAAGCCGCCCGTCTTCTTCGATCGCGGGTTGCCGGACGTCGCCGGCTATCTGCAACTCTGTGGCCTGGATGTGCCGTCGGTGCTCACCGAGGCGATCGCAAGGCGGCGCTATCGCGAGACGGTTTTCATCGCGCCGCACTGGCCGGAGATCTACAGGCGCGACGCCGAGCGTCGGCAGGGTCCCGAGGAGGCGCGGCGAACCTCGGCGATGATGGCGCGAATCTACACCCTCCATGGCTATCGGCTGGTGGCGTTGCCCCTGGCTCCGGTGATCGAGCGGGTCGCTTTCGTCGAAACCGCCTTGGCCGCTTCGACGTGACGCGAGCCGCCAGGGCCCGCACAGCGATTTCAGCTCTGCGGTCGTTTTGCCGTTGACAGGGCGCGGCCCGGTCACCATAAGTCCGGCCGCGCCTGCCGGTCGTCACGCAAGTGACATATCGGTGGCCCGCGGCTCTCCGAGCCGGTCATGGGCGCAGGCGGGGGAATGTCCCGAGCGGCAAAGGGGGCGGACTGTAAATCCGCTGGCTATGCCTTCGCAGGTTCGAGTCCTGCTTCCCCCACCATTCCCGGACAGAACTACGAACCGGTCCACGGCCGGCGGCGTGGTTGCGCAAGCTCCTTTCGAAGCTGTCTTTTCTACCGACAACGCGGATTTTTCCGGGCTCGACGATGATGCAGTCGACCACCGCGCTGAGCCATGCCTTGCGCCCTTCGATGGGGCCGGACGACAGGCGCTCGACGAGAGCGCGGCGGAAGGTTTCTACAACGTCAGGATCCAGCTTGGGCTGCTCGACGAGACTGGACCGAGCCCGTTCGAGGGCCGCACGCGCCAGGTCGCGTTTTCCACGAAGACCGGCAACCCTGCCCTGAAGCGACGGCTCGGCCGAATCGAGGATGCCGTTCTCAATCGCTGCATAGAGATTCTGCAGCGCCTTTTCTGCATCGGCAGCTTCACGATGAAGCTGACCGATCCGCTGTTCGACCGCCCCCTGCCGCGAAGCCTTGCGAGCATGCAGGGCCTCCAGAATGCCTGTCAGACGATCCGGGGTCGTCAGCCACTCGACGAGCGCTGCCATGACACGCGCTTCGGTCGTTTCCCGGCCAACCGGCTTGTTCGTGCAGGCGATGGCGCCCTTGTTGATGGATTTGGCGCAGCGATAATAATTGTAGATCTTGCCATGGCGTCCCGTGCCGCTGCTCGGCGACATCGTCATCTTGCAGCAACCGCACCGGATCAGACCGCCAAAGAGCGACGGCGCGCTGTCGAGGCGGGGACCGCGCTGGGTGGGCTGTCGCTTGCCGAGCTGTTCCTGGACCGCGTTGAAGGTTTCGGGAGCGATGATCTGCGGAACGCCATAGTCGATGATGTCGCGATCGGGGTTCTGGTTGCCATGTTTGTCGAACACGTTCCAGGATCGGGTGCCGGTATAGGCGTCCCGAATCAGCATCTCGTGGATTGTGCTGGAATAAAATTCGGCGCCCCTGCGCGTGAGATATCCGGCTGCGTTGAGATGCTGGACGATCGCACGCACGCCCATCGGGCCAGACGATCCGTCGCCATTCAGCGCGAGATGGAAAACCAGGCGGACGATTTCGGCCTCGACGGGGTCGATCTCCAGCTTTCGCTTGATAGTGCGGCCGATGGTGTCGGCTTCGACCGAGCGATAACCGAATGGTGCCGTTCCGCCGTTCGAGTAGCCAAGTTTGGCGGTGGCGACCATCCCACGCAACGTGCCGATCTGGGCGTCATGCGACTTGAGTTCGTTGGCGAAGCCCAACGCCAATCGCATGATCTTGCCGCCATCGCGAGCTTCGAGGTTCTCAGTCATCGAGCGGATGGCGACCTTGTGCCGGCCGAGGATGCGAACCGTCTCTTCCTGATCGAGCAGGTTACGGAACCCGCGCGAGATCGAGTGAACGAGGACTGCGTCGACGCTTTGGGTTCCGTCCTGGCAGCGCGCCAACATCTTCTGCAGTTCTGGACGCTGTAAAGAGCTCGCGCTTTCGCCGGCATCGCAGTAGAGGCCGATCACGGCCCAGCCATTCCGCGCGCAATAGTCGCGCATCTGGCCCTCCTGCTCTTCGAGCGAGAGCCGGTTTTCCGCCTGCTTGTCGGTCGAGACGCGGATGTACAAGACGACCTGATCAGGCCGGGTCGGAGCGTCTTCGCAGGCGAGGCGGCGGCGGCGAGCCATATTCGGGTCCTATTGGGAACTCACCGCATTTAAGTGCGATTTCGTGGGGTTGAAGTGGGTTCAGCCATGAGATCGTCTATCCAGCACCTGCATGACGAGGTCGCCGAAATAGCGCTCGAGGACATCCAGTTCGGCCGAGCTGATCAGATCGGGATCAATCTCTTCGAGGACGATCTGACGATCGCGCATGACCGCGATGGGGCCGACGGTCAGGCGCGGAGGCTTGGCATCAGGCCGATCGGCCCGAACCTCCTTTCCCTGCCTTGTCCCGCTTTGCCTGCCCATTGCCTTCGCTCCTGTCGAGAAGCGAAAGGCTGGCAGGACGGCGTCGGGGTCTACATGAATCTAATTGGGACCGACGCCCTTTTATTAGATTTGGGGCATGAGAGGGGGCAGGCGAAGAGTGCCGCTCTGCCCAGGCTGATTGCACTTGAGCAGCATCGCCTTGAGCTCCTCGAAGTCGCAGCTTTTTTCAATTGCTGCGCAGATCCAGTCCAGCCCGTGATGAACCTGCACCGTGTTGGGAAACAGCAGCACTCTCATTGACCGGTTGATGTTTGGATCGTTGACATGCAACTCGAGATATCGCGCGAGATCCCATGTGATCGGCGCCGGTTCTCCCCGTGTGAGGCGCCCCCCAAATACGGCCAGATCAAACACCCTATGGTAGTCGATCGTCGCGGGAGCGCCGTGATAGCATTGCCAGATGTGCGAGGCGTTCACGCCACTGACAAATGACAGCAGGATCATCTCCATGACCGAGAGCTGGGGTAGGGTATCCAGCATGTCGCGGGAGATGGTCCTGTCGCTGCGACGCTTGCCTTTGACAAACTCAATCAGCGTCGCGCGAAACCCCTTGGCTGTCGCTTGAGCGGCATTTCGCGCGCAACCCGCCAGATGGATCGATCGCGAAAGGGCATCCTTCAGCCCATCGAGCGTTACGGCATCGTCAATTGCCGCTAGTCGCGCTGCTCTCGCGGGCATCAGATAACCCCGGTAAGCGGCATCGCAATTTGCCTCGCGCTCCCGGATATGACGCCTGCCCTTGTTCAGAAGCGTCTCGATGGAAGAAGGACCTAAAATAACAGGCTGAAGAGCCGCATCGAGCGTTGGCGGAATGATCTTGCGCCTCCTGGTTGCGTTCTTTCGCATCTCGACGGCGTAGAGCGCCTTCAGGACGCACTCGAGATCGGCAACCATGCAGGCCTGGATGAGATCGAGTTCATTCTCGAGCTGCGTCCGAGCCTTTTTACCTCGCTGGATGCCAGCGTAAGGGTCTTTCTCAGGGGGCAATGTCGCAAAGAAGTGGACGGCAATAAAATGCTGGGCGTCGCCCAGGAAGCGCAGAAATTCCGGTACTAATCGGGGAGTTGTCTCCCAGCCATTCACCATGCTCACAACGCAACCTCACGCGAATCAACCAGTCGATTCTAACAGAAAGTGAGGCGCGGCAGTCGATCTCGCCGCAAGACGGGCATTTCGATCGAAATCCGAACAATTTGACTGAATTTTCGAAAGCGATTTTCAGGGCTGGCCGGGATGCTCCTCTGCTATCGAGGGCAGGATTTCACCGGATGACGAACACCGCCGAAGGACCGAGCGAGACGCCCATCAGTGCCCGAGAACTCGAGGCCCGCGAGTTTGCACCGCTTGAGTTCATCGTTCAGGGATTGATCCCGATGGGGTTGACGGTCCTGGCGGGGGCACCAAAGGCGCGGAAGAGCTGGCTCGCGCTCGACATCGCGCTTTCTGTCGCTCGGGGCACGGCCTGCTTGGACGAGCGCAAAAATCACTGCCCACAGGGAGCCGTGCTCTACCTTGCCCTGGAAGACAGCGAACGGCGACTGAAGGATCGGATTGGGCAGATCTTGGCGCAGATGCCACATTGGCCAGCGGATCTGTTCTTCGAAACGCAGTGGCCGCGGATGGACGCCGATGGTCTGGTGCGACTTCGACACTGGATCGACATGACCCCTCAGGCGCGGCTTATCGTCATCGACGTCTTCCAGAAATTCCGATCCGCGAGCGGGGCCCAAGCGAGTTATGCGAAGGAATATGCCGACCTCACGGAACTGCTCAATCTTGCCCGCGAAAAGCATGTTGGGATCGTTCTGATCCACCATCTGCGTAAATC
Source organism: Allobosea sp. (assembly GCF_048595345.1). Lineage (GTDB taxonomy): Bacteria > Pseudomonadota > Alphaproteobacteria > Rhizobiales > Beijerinckiaceae > Allobosea. Next base: position 23,201 of record NZ_JBMDWH010000009.1, on the reverse strand, counting down.
AAAGGGAGATCCCTTCGAGAGGATGACAGGATCGACCGGTTTCCTCGGCGTGCCCGATACCTTGATCGTCCTAGACACTGGCCGCGGGACTAGCCGTCTCCTCGCACAAGGGAGAGACATCCACGAAACGGCTATGGAGATTATCTTCGACGAGTTTGCGATGCGTTGGCGGCTGGCTCAACCGCGTGTCGACGCCAACAAGCATCCCGAGCGGGATCGGATTAGTGCGGTGCTTGAAGCCGCTGCCGGACCGCTTTCACCCATGGAGATCGCTGCGGCGACGGGGCAGGGGCGTGACGCGGTCCGACAGCTCCTCAAATCGATGGTCGATTCCGGTGAGATCGAGAATGTGGGCCGCGGCCTCTATGTCAGCCGCAAAACGGCAGCGGCCGGTTCGTCGTCTGGCGATCACAGCGATCACAACGGTCACGATCACAACGATCGAAAGGCTCGAGAAGCACGATTGGTGACGGAGCGGGAATGCGACCTGCGCGAGGAGGCTGAGCGCGCGAGTTTTAATGACCCGGGACCTGCGAGCAGTGGCGAAAGCGCGACATTGCGGTATCTGTACGACGCCCTTGATAGGACAATGCATCGGATTGCGGCGGCGAAAAAATCAGGCGATACAGCCGCCTAACCTCATCACAAAAAAATCGCTGCGATCGCGCTTGTTGACTGGCTGAGCCAAGGTCCATTATATGGGCGGCTGGCCACAACGCTCGTGGTAGAACTTAGTCCGTCGGTCCACGACAGGCTTTCATGCGCTCGAGGCCATTTCCCAGTCGGGAGAGATTTAGGCGTAGTTCAGGTCGCCGGGCATCGGGGGCCAGATTTTGCAAGATATGCGCTTTGTCCGCTGCGGGCCGATTGTGTTGAAAAAGTCGGCGGCAATACTTCGAGCAAGATTGCCGTGCCATAGTGTAGAAATTTCACCTACTCTGCATGCATAAATGGTGGCTTCAGAGGAGGCTTTTATCCAGCCGGGAGATTGTTCTTCTCCGTCCGAAATCTGCTGCGAGCGAGTTTCGCTTCAGGCCGACTTTTTCAACACAATCGGCCGAGAGCGGACTTTGTCCCCGACGTTAGAGGAACGGGCTCGCTCCTCTTTCTACGAAATGCGCTGCCGGCCTATGTGTGGGTTCGAGGTAGGTTCATCGCGACCGAGAATGCTCAAGGCGGTCAGGATCCGCATGGCGCTCGGAAAGGGTCGCTAAGGGGCCTTCGGTAGAAGGCAATTCGTGGCGATCAGCCCCAGGAACGGCGCCGGCGGTATTGACTGCGGTCGCGCCAGTTGCGCGGCAATCGGCGGTCCTTACCCATGACCCAGTCATGGACGATCCGCTCGAGGATGATGAGGAACCTGTCGGAATCCTCGCCGCCGGGACGGAAGATATAGAGCTCTTCGGCCTTGTCGATCCGCGGAACGGGACCGAAGCGGTAGTGGGTCCAGCGCTGCTGTTCCTCAGGCACCAAGCCGAGAGCGGCGCAATGAGCTCGCCCGGCCGTCGTCAGCAGGAACTCGTTGAGGCTGGCGTTGCGAATATGTCGATGCAGCAGCTTCTCGAAGACGCGCTTGCCCATGTCGTGCGGTCGGCGCAGAGCGAAGAGCCGTCCGTCGAGACTGACGGGAGAGCCGGGGAGAGGCTCGCGCTTCGGCAGGAACTGCTGGAACGTCCAGGTCTTGAAGCCAGGCTCCTCCACATATCCCCCAGGCGTCGAGACGTGGGAGGCGTACCGATCGCGGTCGAGCGCGTCGAGCCTGCGGCGGGGATCGGCCAGTTCGGTAGCCGCCAGCTTGTAGATCGGCATGTGGAGACGATCGGCCACGGCCTTCAATCCGCTCGACGCCAGATGATCGTCGAAGCTCGGACCGCAGGCGGCCAGATAGGGGAAGGTCAGGGTTCCCGGCTGATAGCGCGCGATGAAGCTCGGCTCAGTGAAAGCGGTGTCGGGCAGGGCGCGCAGGGAAGGGCCACCGACGCGGGGCCACTGGGTCTTGAGATAGTGGGTCACCGCGGCGGCGCTGCCGATCGGCTGGATTCGGCGGAGGGGCAGGGCGGGAGTGCCCTGGATCATGGTCGTCATAAGCTTAGGCGTCTTTCCATCATGTTCTGTCGGGCAAGGTTTCCGGGGGTATTTCCGCTTCACCCTCACGCTCTTCCCCTTTCGTCCTTCGGCTTTGACCGGATGAACCCGATCGGCTCCCTCGCGCCCTGCTTGCTGACAATGGCTTCCGCATCGGCGACGTCCTCGACGGTCAGGTAACGTCGCCCGGCCAGCGCGGCGAAGCCGAGTGCCAGAGTGACGATCCGCCGGATCCCACGCGGATTGGTGCTGGCGAGGCGCGCGATAACCGCTTCGCCGGGCGGTGCGAAGGCATCGCCATGCGCGGCCAGGATCTCGGTTGCCATGCGGTGAGCAATCGCGCGCAGCATGGCGCCATCGGGCAGCGCCACCGTAACCACCAGGAACCGGTCTTGGATGAAGTCCGGAAGGATATCGAGATCGTTCGCGGTCGCGATGACGAGGCACCGCGACAGGTCGAACGGGATGCGGAGATATTCGTCGACGAGGGCGGAGGCGTTTTCCGGCTCGAGCAGGCCGAGAAGCGTGTTGTAGGGCTTCTCTGTCGAATGGGTGACGAATTTGTCGACCTCGTCGAGAACGACCAGGGGATTGCCGGTCTCACCGCCGAGCAGCGCTTCTGTCAGCACGCCCATGCGCGCTCCGCGCCAAGTCGGCGGATGACCGACGAGGAGCGCTTGCGCATCGGAGTTGGTCGCGCAGCTGAAGGCATGCTGCTCGACACCGAGTGCCGCTGCGAGCCGGCGCGAGAAGTGCGTCTTGCCCAGTCCCGGCGGCCCGGCCAGCAGAAGCGGAGGGAAAGCGATAGCGGTGCCAGCAACGGCGGAAAGGGCGACGGCCCGCTCGACCAGGGCAATGACCTCCACGAAGCCCGGGCACTCTTCGCGCAACAGGCCAAGCCGGTCGCGCGTGGTCGGATCGGCAACGACGAGGCGACGCATCGCATCATGGCCGGCAAGCGCACGCAATTGCGCCAGCCGCGGCTGCTCGTCGCTGGACACGGAGGCTCCAGACGGTTCGCCCTGTCCGTCGGCAAGCCTGATCTGCTTGAGCAGAGCCGCCCTGTCGAAGATCGCGACCGAGGGACCGCCTATGGGGCTGGCGGCAGCAGGCTCTTCCTGATCAAGCTCTTCCAGTGGGCGAGGCAGCGCACCATCTGCGCGTTGCCGGCGCAGATGGCTGAGCAGGATATGGCACTCGTGGTCGCGCCAGCTCTGCTCGAACTCTGCCTCGGTGTATTCGGGCGGTGGAACTATCACGGTCTTCATCGCCCGCCTCACAGCTCGACGTCGCCGAGAACCGTTACGAAGGGCGGCCCCTGCCTGGCCATCCGGCGTCCGACGCCGAGCGCGATCTCGACCAGCGCCCGCATCGGATCGGGATCGGCGGCACGATCAGTGATCAGCCGCTTCACCTCCATCTTAACGATCAGGTCGTCGGAGCTTCGCGCCGGCCACAGTCCGATCCGGCAGAGCTTGGCATAGGCGAGGATGAGCGCGCCGCGGCTGGCGCTGTACCGCGTAGCAGGCTTGGCCTGGGACCAGGTCTCGATCGCCGCGAACAGCGTCCTCGCCTGGTCGAGAAGGAGCGCTAGATCGGGCGGATCGAAGAACCAGGCTTCCAGTGCGGGGCCATGCTCGAGATGATAGACCTCGGGCTGGCCAACGTCGCTGTCGCCCGGTTTAGGCAGGACGACGCCGTCGAAGCGCAGAGTTGCATCCTGCATCTCGGCCGGGATGCGTGCGCCGATGACATGAGGCGTGGCGCCGACCGGGACGGTTTGGCGCAGCGCTCGCTGCATCAGCTCGGGATCGTGGACGCCCTTGCCGGACCCATACTGCTCGGATCGTTCGGTCTCGAGCATGGCATGGGCAAAGCGATCTTCGGGCGAGACCGCCGGCACGAGCAGCATCGCGATCTCGCCGGCATGGGACAGAAGCGCGAGCGCGTTGCCGATGTCGACGAGGTGCTCCAGCGCGGGCGGGTCGGCTTCGGCGAGCGTGAGGAAGCGCTCGTATTGCTGCGCATGGATGCGCGCGCGACCGCGCAGATCGAGGATCGCCGGGAGCAGCTCAAGGAGCGCGGCATGGCGCTCCAGCTCGTCCCCCAGTGCCGGCACAAGCTGATCGAGCGCGGCCAACTCGTCGACGACGGGGGCGCCGCTCGTGGTGAAATCGAGATCGCGCAAAGACGCTGTAGTGTGATTGGTCATGGTCTGATGCTTTCCGAGGGTCGGCCTGTCCGCCCTTTCACCTCTCGGTCCTCGCCATGACGAAAGGCGCGCCTGCGAAGCGCGCCTTTCCCGATCTGAAGTGCTGACGATGGCGTCGCTGTCAGTCGTCTTCGCCGACCGTAAGGAAGCGCGAGCTCTGACCGGCGACCGTCTCGCCTTGGCCGAAGGCGATCTCCCACAGCGCGCCGAACCGGTCGGGATCGGCAGCCCGCGAGCGGACGAGATCGCGTGCAGCTTCCTTGGCTGAGACGTCGTCGTAGTAGCGTGCCGGCCAGAGCGCGACGCGGATCAGCCGGGCATAGGCCAGGATCAGCCCGCCTTCGATCGCGGCGAGCGTCATGTCATCCGGCTCGGCGATCTCGCGCAGCCCGTCGACCCGGGCCAGCAGCTTCTGGGCGCTGCCGAACAGGCCGGCGAGATCCGGCGCGGCCGCGAAGTATGCTTTCAGGGCGTCGGCCTGTTCCAGCGGGTGGACGCCGGGCGTACCGGGCTCGTTCTCCGCCAGCAGCTTCGACTGCAGCGCTCCGACGCGGCGCGCCATCGTCTCGATCATCGCGCTGATCGCCTCAGCGCCTTCCGGCAGCGTGAGGTGGGCCGGCCGGCGCCCGAACTCGCCGACAGCCCGGCGCGCCAGCGCGATGTCCTCGCCATCGCCGTTCCGCTGCGCATGCCGGAGCAGGTTCCGGGCGAACTGATCGCGCGCCCACAGGTCGTCCTCCGAGCGCGGCGGCAGCAGGAGCAGCCCGAGGTTCGCAGCATTGGTCAGGATCGTCAGCGCGTTGGCGACGTCGATCCAGGCCTCGACCTGACGAGGCTCCCGGGCGATGAGGCCGATCAGGCGGCGAACCTGTTCCGTGTGCGCCTGGCCCCGACCGCGCAGCGCCATCAGGGCAGGCACCTGCTGGCGGAACAGTGCGAGGGCTTCCACTTCGCTGGCTGCATCAGGGACGAGCTGCTCCAGGGCGGCGAGATCGTCGATGACGGTGTGCCGGTCTAGGTCGAGGGCGATGGTGCTGAGAAGCTCGTCGCGCAGGGTCTTGGTGTTCATGGTGTTTCCTTCAAGTCCTTAGGGGTGACGGTGTCGTTCCGTCGAATTCCCCCTCTCTCCTGATCCTCAGCCATGCCCTTCGGGCGTTGGAACGTGGACAGGCAGCGCCCGTGAAGACGCTGCCTGTCCGTAAGGTCGTCGAGCGACCGTTGGGTGTTCGGCTTTGCGGAGCTACTCAGCGTCGAACAGGGCGGCGATGCGCACGCCAAGCCCAAGCGCCAAGAGGCTCATCTCGTCGAGATGGGCGTGAGCTGATGCTGCCTCGATCGCCTGCAGGCGGGCCGCGGCAATGCCGGTCAGGCTGGCAAGTTCGTCGATCGTCAGGCCGCGTTCCTGCCGCCATCGCCGCAGATTGCGGACGAGAAGGTCGGCAGCTTTTATGGGTTCAGATGGGTTCATTTGGGGTTCCCTTTCCTGTCGGATCGGGAGGCCCCTTTTCCTGCTGCCTCGATCAGCTGAGCGTGTGGTAACGATCAGCCCTTCGGCTTGCGTCCGGCGCGCATTGCCTGTGGGGCGGTGTCGCCCTGGGCGGGTTCGGCGAACATCTGCGCGATCGGCACGTCGAGCGTCAGCGCGAGCTTCTCGACGATGGCGATCGAGGGGTTTTCGATGCGCCGCTCGAGCCGGCTGACATAGGTCCGGTCGATGCCGCTATCGAAGGCGAGCTTCTCTTGGGAAAGGCCCCGCTCGACCCGCAGCCGTCGCATGTTCCAGGCAAGAAGGTCGCGCGCATCCACGCCGGCGATGTCGGCCGAGGAAGGTCGATTTATCCACGGTGATTAGACCTATCATTAAGCGCGTTGCGATGTTTCAGCCGCGATGACGGCCTCGGTCCGCGCTCTTCAGCGACGGTTAAATCAGATGTCTATAGACCCATCTTACGAGCGATCGACCGATCGCGCCCGAGGAGGGTCCAGCATGATCCGGCATTTCCTGTCCCGCCTTTTGATGGCCTCCGGCGTTTGCATGGCGGCCACCGCCGCCTTCGCCTTTCCCGATGCGGGCCTCCGTTTCCGCGATGATGGCGCAGCCGCGCAGTCCAAGGCGCTGCAGCAGAGCTTCGTGCGGCTCGGCGCCGATCGCAGTGCCGATGCGGTGACCCAGGCGCTCGGCCTGTCCGATCAGGTCAATCGCGTCATCGGCCTGTTGGATCTGACGCAGCCGGCGATCCCCAAGAGCGGCGCGGTCTGCAGCCAGATCCTCGGGCCCTGGTATTCGATGGGACCGGTGCTGACCGATACCAATGCGGCTTCCGTCGACAAGCGGACGCGGACGGCAAGAGGGATGACCCTGGCCTGCCTCGACGCGGTCGATGCTCATCTGCTCAAGAACAAGGACGTCATCGTGACTGGTATGCTGGCGGCAATTGCCGGCTGGACGAGGGTGGATCCGATCGGCACGCCACGGGGCTGGTGCACGGGCTATGCCGCCCAGGACCATTGGTGGCCGCTGCGCAGCATGTATCCCGACCCGTTGATCAACGCCGTCATCGCCGGTTGTACGGCGAGGGCAGAAGCCGTGCTGGCCAAGGCGGCGCAGACCCGGATCGACGCTGCGATCGCCGCGGCCGAACGCACCGACCGCACGCTCGAGGCGATGGTCGCTGCCAAATGGCTGCCGATGCCCGATCTGCGGATCGGCGATCCGGCCATGGCCCGCGCGATGAAGGAGCGTTACGAGGCGGCGGTCCTGCCGATCCGCAGGCAAGTCACCGACGAGATCGTCGAGAAGCTCGAAGAGGCCTATGGCAACAAGATCGTCGCCGACAAGCTGGTCCGCACAGCCCGCCAGGCCTGCAACGCGACCTGGTCGCAGACACTGTTCTCCAGCCAGGACGATGGCATGCGCGCCATCGACGCCTCCTGCAAGAAGATGGAAGCGGACTTCGTCAAGCGCGCCTGCAAGGCGGCGCTCGACAAAGCCGGGATCGAGACGCTGGGCGGCCCCAAGCTGATGACCGTGGCGCGGGCCAACGGGAGCCTGGGCCCGGTCGACTACAACACCATGGTTTGCTCTGCCGCGATCGACGGTTTGCGGTGACCACCAGCACGTCGTGGTTCGGCTCGCCCACGGTCACGATCGCTCCCGCCAAGGGGGGCGCTTCCGTGACGCTGAAGCTGCGCAAGACGACGCGCGAGGGCGGCGTCGAGGTCTGGGCGATCGGCGATCTGGAGGGCAAGGCCCCGCTGACCACGGCTTCGGATCTCGCCGGGTGCCTCGCGACGACGCTCGACCGCAACGACCCGACGCCGATCGTGCGCAGTCTCGGCTTTGCGACCGGCGCGGTCGTCACCTTCGCCGATCTGTTCAGCGGCAGCGGGATGACCACCTTCGAATGCCGCGATGCCAAGCTGCGCTGGCTGGAGGCCACACCATGAGCCGGGCACAGAGATCTCTATGGGCTGCCCTGCTCGGCGTCGGCCTGGCGATCACGGCCAGCGCCGCAGCGCAGGCTGAGACGGGTGAGCACTATACCGACACCAACGGCGCCCTCGGCGTGGCGAAGGGCCCCGCGGCCTCCGCGATCCGGGCGACGCTGACGGCGAAGTCCCGTGACTGCACCGGCATGGACTTCCAGCCGAGGCGCTGTGCGCTCGCCGACAACGCCATCAATGCCGATCTGCATTACGGCACAGCGGACGGCGATGAGCGGCGCTTCGCCTTCGTGTCGGTGCGCTGGCAATCGGACCCGACCGGCAATGCCGTCGAAGCCAGGGGCCTGGTCTTCGTCGCAGAGGGAGCCGGCCCGTTCCGCCTGCTCGGCGAGACCGATCTCGTCGGTGACCGCGTCAGCGATGTCGTCTTCGAGGGGCAGCGAATCACCTATGCGACGAACTATCTGCGCGGGGGTGATTCTCGCAGCCAGGCGACGGGCCGCCGACGTTATGAGATCCTGCTGCGCGCGAACGGCATCGGCCCCGTCACGATCCAGCGGACGGGCTTCAAAGCCTCGGCTGACAAGCCCGCCGCGCCTGCCGATGAGGCCCTTCAGCTCGTCCGACGGCTGTACGAAGCCGGCGAGAGCTCGCCACTCGCCTTCGATGATGCCAAGGCCGCGAGCCCATGGCTGTCTCCCGAACTCGCGGAACTGACCCTTCGCGCCGCGGCACTGAGCCGCCACTGTCCGATCTATGACGGCGATGCCCGGCTCGGTGGCGCGCAAGGGGCCGGCGGTCCTGCACGGATGCGTTATGAACCCGTGCAAAGCGGCGATCCGGCAAACCGGCGGGTCGTCCTCGTCACCGCGGCCCAGGCCGAGGCCCCGAAGTTGATCTCGAAGACGCGGGTCGTCCTAGTCCAGACGCCTTCAGGCTGGCGCATCGACGACCTCGTGGCAGTGGGGCAGCGGGGCTACAAGGCCGACCTGACGAGCCGGATCTCGCAGTGTCGCTGAAGCCGCTCGGCTTATAGCTGAGACGTCTGAGCTGCTGCTCTGCGCCGACGGGTTCATTGTGCTGAATGCTGTCCGCACCGACATGCCAAAGGCAGCGCCCGGAAGGGCGCTGCCTGGATGGTCGGAAGGTTTGCCCTCAGGCGTCAGACGAGCTCGCTCCAGTCGAAGGTCAGCCGATCACGCGCACCGTCGGGCAGCGACTTGATCCAGGCGGCATCGGCCGTGACGTGCCGGATCGCCGCCTGCATGAAGACGGGATCGCCGATAATGCCGCGCTGGTTGACGAGCGCGACGACCTCGCGCTTCGTCGCCAGCGACGCCCGGGTGTGCACCGGCCAGATCATCACCTGCGCCGCCGCAAGGTAGCCCGCGACCCTCGCGCCTTCGGCCGCCACCATCAGATCTGCGCCGTTCTCCGGTCCGCGCGAGGCCAGCGCGATCAGCCGGTCGCAGGTCGCGAACATCTTGCGCGCGCGAGCGAGCAGGTGTTCGAGATCAGGCGCTGACTGCGCGAACCCGACCCAACTCGCGATCTGCGTGTCGGCGAAGGCCGGCGGGCCGCCCCTGGGCGGAAGACCCGCGACCAGATCCCAGCGCTCCAGCGGCCAGGTCGAGAGACCCTTGCTGGAGCCCTGTGGCGCGGTGGGCCCCGCAGGCAGCATCAGCTCCTGTACGGCGAAGGCTGCGCGCTTCCAGCGCAGACGCCGGGCGAGCGACGGCTCCATCGAGGCGACGTAGTCCGGCTCATGCCGGTGATGCAGCGCGCCGGTCTTCTCGGCCAAGGCGAGCTTGGCCTCGGCCTGGTCGAGATTGTCACACGGCCAGATGGCTGTGAGGGCGACAAAGCTCAGGCCCATGATCTGCAAGCCGGCGCAGGTCAGCTCGCCGTCGCGGTCGCCGGCCGTCTTGGGGAGGAACATCCTGAACTCCTCCGACTGCAACGCCTTGGCGTTGCGGGCGGCGGCCTTGAGATCGATCGGCTGGCGGCGGAAGGCGATGAGCTCGTCGAGGCTGAGATCGTCGCTCGCGACCAGCTGGGTTACGAGCGTGATGGGATCGGCGAGCGCGGTGCCGCCGGGCTCACTGGGGAGCTGGGGGCTGATCGGTGCGAGCGAGCGCCCGCTGCCTTCGTCGTTCTTGGTCATCTTGCTATCTTTCGTGTGGGTACAGCCCTATCGGCTGCGCTTTCCCTCCGTGTCGCGGAATCGAAAGAGGCGTCCGCCCGGGACGCCTCCTCATCGCGACGATCTCTTTGCCGGCCGATCGTCGCTCAGACGATCGGGATCCAGTCGGGATGAAGCTGGAGCGTGGCGCCGAACCTGAACGCCATCGCGATCCAGTTGGCCTGCGTCACGACATGCCGGATCGCCGCCTGCTGATGCAGCGGATCGCCGCGGCAGGCCCGGTCGTTGATGCACGTGACCAGCCTGAGCTTGGCCTCGGCATCCGCCGAGTGCAGCATCGCCGGCCAGATCGCTGCCCGCGCCGCGGCGAGATAGGCGATGATGCGCGCAGCCTCCGCCCCGCGCCGCAGGTCAGACGCATCTGCGGTCTGGTGAGCGGCCAGCAGATCGAGCCGGTCGGCGATGGCGATCATCCGGGCAAAGCGATCGACGCAGTCCGAGATCTGCGGATACGCATCGGTGAAGCCAGCCCATCGCGCGACCTGAGCATCCGTCAGCGTCATCTCACCGCCCTCGCGCGGGACGAGATCGACGAGGTCGAAGCGCGACAGCGGCCAGTCGACCAGACCCCGGGCCGCCGGCGAGGGGCGCGGTGGAGCCGGCGGCACGATCCCTTCCCCGACCGCGAACGCCGCCCGGTGCAACCTGATGCGGGCCGCCGTCTCGGCCGTCAGCATCGGCGCAACGCTGTAGGCGGTATCGTCGCCATGCATCCGCGTTTCCCGGGCCAGGCCCTGCTTGGCGTCGGCATCGTCGATCGTATCGGTCGGCCAGATCGCGACGATCGCGGTGCAGCTCAGGCCGACAATCTTCAGCCCGACCCTGGCCAGCTTGTTCTCCTGGGTCTCGTCCAAGCCGTAAGCCGCTCGGCCGGCCTCGTCGTCACAGCGCTTCGCCTGCCTGGCGAAGGCCATGAGGTCGGGCCGGCTGTCGCGGAAGGCGACGAGCTCTATGAGCGAGGGATCCTCGCTGACCCGCCCGCTCATCCAGGCCAGGGGATCGCGGATCGGGCCGGAGGATCGACCGCCGTCATCCTGCGTATCGCTGACCGACGGCATGTGGCCGCGGTCCTGATGGGTCTTCGTCATCTCGAGAACTCTCTCAATGGGGTGACAGCCCGTTCGGCTGCGCTTTCCCCTCCGTCCGCCAGAATCGACGAAGGCGCCGTCGCCGGCGCCTTCGTCATCATCAGCGGCTGTCGTGTTCCGGCTCAGGCCGCGTAGGCGAAGCTCTGGCTGCGCTCACTGAGCCAGCGCTCGATCGCATCGAGCAGGGCGTGACGCGCCGGATCGTCGACCGGCAGCGTCTGGCGCAGGGTCGCGACCTCGGCCAGCGCCTTCGGCAGCGTCAGCCAGGGCACATCCGTCTCCGTCATCAGCCGCTCGCGCAGCCAGGCCTGACCCTTCTGCCAGGCGAGAGGCGACAGCGATTGCGGCGCCTCCATCAGCATCAGCCGGTTGGCGAAGGCCTTCAGCCGCTCGTCACTGAGCCCTGCCGCGATCGCCGGCCGGTCCTCCCAGGGCGAAGCATGCCAGCGGGCACAGGCCCGGGCATCGTCGTTCGACAGGAACCCGCCGGAATAGAGCGTCGCCTCATGATGGGGCGATGGCTCGCGATCGGCGAAGCGAGCCAGCATCGCTGCGGCGAGGTTGGCGCGGAAGCCGGCATGCTCGCGGATGCGGGCGGCGCGCTCGTTGTAGAGCGCGGAGTCCCGCTGATCCTCCGGCAGGGCATGGCAGCCCTGCTCGTAGGCGACCAGGATCGGCTGGGCATTGGTCTTGATCGTGCGGATGGGCCGGACCCCGCGCGCCGAGAACAGCGCCACGATCTCGTCGATGGGCAGATCGAGATAGTCCACCGGATCGACGGTGAGATCGACCGCCGCCCAGGACGTCGCGACCTCCGGGTTCACCGTCACACCGACCACCGGCGTCAGCTTCGTCAGGCCGCCGAGGAGGACGACCTCCCGGCTGGCCAGCATCCGGCTCGCCACGCCCTTGTCGGCCAAGGCGAGCAGTGTGGACACGGTCTTCGGAGCAGCCTCCCGCAGATGCCGGAGCAAAGCCAATGTCGCCCGCGTGTCGGCCATGGCGTCATGAGCCTCGTCCTCGGAAAGGGCAATGCCGTTCGCGCGGCAGATCTCGCCGAGCTTGAAGCTGGGCTTGCCCATGCCGTTCAGCGGGATGGTGAGGGCATCGGGCTCGAGCATCGCGACCGCCCTGACCATGGTCAGCAGGTCGGCACGGCAGTGGCCGTTCAGCGAGCTCGCATACGGCAGCATCAGATGCGTGAAGAAGGCGTGCCGGAGCATCTCCTCGTCGAACTTCAGCGTGTTGTAGCCGATGATGGTGGCGGGTGCCCACGCCTCCACCGCTCTGGCAATGATGCCGAGCATCTCACAGCAGGACAGCGGCGCCTGCTCGAGCTGCTCGGGGCGGATGCCGGTCGTCAGAAGCGCGCCCGGCGCCGGCACGATATGGGCCGGCAGCCTGCAGCGCAGCGAGAGCTCGCCGAGCGGGTTCAGCTCCGCATCGGTGTGGATCAGCGCCGCCTGCAGCGGCACATTCCAGGCGGGTTCGAGACCCGAGGTCTCGAGATCGTAGATCACGAAGGACATGGCTTCCCAGTCCTCAGTGACGGCTCGGCGAGCCGCCGGGCTCGACCGGGATCTTGCTGAGGTTGATGCCGAGCTCGACCGCATCGCGTTGCATCGCCGCCTCGACCATCCAGGATGTGCGCGTGCGAGCAATCTCGTCCTCGTCGAAGGCGATGGCCTCGTAGACCATGATCTTCGCTTCGAAGTGCTCGGTGTTGCGGGCCGGCGCCTCGGCCAGCATGAAGGCGAAGAAGCGCGCGGTCGCTCGCGCGCCCTCCGCCAGCTGCAAGGCCGTCAGCCCATCATGCTCCTCAAAGCACCGGTCAGGCTGCTGCTCGAGCAGCAGCGCATGCGCCATCGCCTCCTGCCAGAGCCAGAAGAACGGCTCCGTCCGATCCGTCGTCATCCTGTAGCTGCGCGCATAGCGCGCGAGATGCTCAGGGCTCGGGCGTGCCTCGTCCCGGGCGGTGTCGCCGCCCTCGTTCATCGTCTTCATCCCAACATCCGTCCGGACTGTTTGAAACCCGGAACGGCGCGTCGGCTCAGGCTCTCGGGGGTTCCCTCGATTGGGTTCCGGTAAGCTCTTCGCTCTATCTGCCCGTCTTAAATGGGCTGGACTTCAATGAGCAGGTTTGGCCCCTAGCCGACGTTCGATACGTCCGCTATTCGGTGATCCAATTCGCGCGGCGCTCACGACCTCTGCTAAAACATCAGCCGCCGTATCTCCTTCACAGACGCCTGCGGCAATTCCAGCGTGTCGAGATCCTGACGCTTTATCCAGGCCTTGGCGGCCGTCTGTGTCATATCCTGCTGTCGCGGAAGTCCGCTCAGCTTCCCTGCGGTGAACCGCGACAGTCCGAGTCCCATGAAGCTTATCATCGTGGGAGAGCAAGCCCCGACCTCAAGATACATAGGCACAGCGGGAATCGAGGCCGTTAACTTTCCCATGCCCTTGTTCTTGAGCAGCAGTTCAAGAACCGCATTGTAACACGAGAATAGACTCACATACTGAAGCGCAGATCGCTCTCTATTGCTGTGAGCGTATTGCGGATTACTGTCGGATAGTTTGTTGCTTGTCCCTGCTGCACCTTATAGTTGTAATTTGCATCGATGAGGCGCGGCAGAGGATCGCCCTTCATCCATCGAAGGGCGATCTGTGCATAGTATCGCTCCGATCTGTCGGTCGAGGGGTATTTAAGGATCTCAGAATGGCACCGACGGATGGCGCTGAGATATGAGATGTAGGCGCCACTATCACGCGGATGCTTCGGAATGAACCGCCCCTAGGTTCCTGGACGCCTTCTTCCCTCAATTTCAGGCAAGGAGGCCCCGATGGGCAAAGCGAACTTCACCGAGGACTTCAAGCGCGACGCGGTCCTCCAGGTCACTGAGCGAGGCTACCCGGTTGCCGAGGTCGCTGCTCGCTTGGGCATCAGCAAGTACTCGCTTTATGAGTGGCAGAAGCGATACGCAAAGCCGGCTGCGGCACCTCGCGATGACGATCAGGCCGCCGAGGTCCGCCGCCTGAAGCGCGAGTTGCAGCGGGTCACCGAGGAGCGCGATATCCTAAAAAAAGCGGCCGCGTACTTCGCCAAGGATGCAAGGTGAGGTACGCGTTCATCGCCGAGCATCGTCCGGTGTTTTCGATCAGCGCCATGTGCCGTTGCCTGTCGGTGCAGCCCAGCGGCTTCTATGCCTGGCTGAAGGATCCGCTCAGCCGGCGAGCGCGGGAAGACGAGAGGCAGACCAAACTCATCCGTGCGGCCTGGCGGGACAGCGGGAAGGTGTACGGCTACCGAAAGCTCCACGACGACCTCGCGGACATGGGCGAGAGCTGCTGTCCGAACCGCATCGCGCGCCTATCGCGGCTCGCCGGCATCCGGGCGCAGATCGGCTACAAGCGTCGTCCCGGCCACTATGGCGGCAAGCCGTCCCTTGCCGTCGACAACACGCTCGATCGCCGGTTCGATGCCGAGGCGCCAGACAAGGCCTGGGTGACCGACATCACCTACATCCGTACCCACGAGGGCTTCGCCTACCTGGCGGTCGTGCTCGACCTCTTCTCGCGCCGCGTCGTCGGGTGGTCGATGCAGCCCCGGCAGACGACCAATGTCGTCCTGCAAGCTCTGCTCGCCGCCATCTGGCGGCGCAAACCGAAGGGCCGCGTGCTGGTGCATTCGGATCAGGGCAGCCAGTTTACAAGCCTGGAGTGGGCCTCGTTCCTGAAACACCACGACATGGAGCCATCCATGAGCCGGCGGGGCAACTGCCACGATAACGCCGTGGCCGAGAGCTTCTTCAACCTGCTCAAGCGCGAGCGGATCAGGCGCAAGCTCTACCGAACGCGGGATGAGGCGCGGGCCGACGTGTTTGACTACATCGAGATGTTCTACAACCCGACCCACAAGCATGCACGAAACGGGATGCTGTCGCCCGTCGAGTTCGAACGGCAGCACAACGCGCGAGCCGAGGGCGTCTAGAAAACTCGGGGCGGTTCATTCGCTTTGCCCATCGGGGCCTTCCAGACTCAAAATTTAGCGAAGAAGGCGCCCAGGAATCTAGATGCGGTTCACTACGTCAGCGGCTAATTTGGCAGATTTCAGCGGTTGGTTCTAGCTCTCGACAACTCCAGGATACCATGGTTCCGTTAGGGCGCATCCATGGAGCTTGCGAGCAGGACACCGACAATGAACGGCCGTCGCCCGACCATCAGCTCCCGCCATGGCATTGTAGCAGCCGCTCATCCATTGGCCGCGCATGCCGGCGCCCGCCTTTTGGCGCAGGGCGGTAACGCTTTCGACGCGGCGGCTGCCACCGCCGCAGCGCTGACCGTGGTTGAGCCCTTCATGTCAGGGCTCGCAGGTATCGGTCTCGCGACGATGTGGGTCGCGGACGAGAAGCGGGTGCGCGTTCTTGATTTCATTCCGCCTGTCCCCGCGAGCTTCCCGGTCGAGCGCTTCAGCCGGCGCACCGACCTCGAACACGGAGCGCTGCCCATCATCTCGCCCGGCAATCTCGCCGGCTGGTGCGAACTCGTTCGGACCTATGGCCGCAAATCCCTGCCGGAGGTGTTCGCGCCGGCGATCGCCTTGGCGCGGGACGGTTTTGCGCTCGCGGAGTTCGGCGCCTCCCAGTTCGAGGACAACGCCGAGATTATGTCGCGGATTCCGGCGCTCCATGCTTCATGGTCGAAGACCTACCAGCCCGATGGCCCCATGCATCTCGGCTCGGTGCTCGTCCAATCCGATCTGGCGACGACATTGAGCGACATCGCCGCGAAGGGGCCGGAGCATTTCTACCGCGGCCCGCTCGGCGAAACGGTCATCGCGCATCTCCGGGCATTGGGCGGCACGCTGACGATGGCCGACCTTGCCGCGGTCAAGGCGGTCTGGCGCGAGCCGATCGCGGCCGGCTTCCAGGGCCTGTCGGTGCATGTGCCGCCGCCGCCCTGCGAGAGCTTCCAGCTCCTGCTGAGCTTGCGCCTGCTCGACGGGCTCGACCTGGCGTCGATGGCCAGGGATGGAGCGGACCATCTCGACCTCGTCTATCGCGCGATCCGACTCGCGGCGGGCGAGCGCATCGCCCACAACAATCCCTCGCCGGAGACACTGGCCGCGATCATGTCCGATGCCTCGGTCGCGCATTTGCGACGGCGCCTGACCGACGGGCAGCCCGTCATCGGGCCGACCGAGCAGTGGATGCCGCAAGACAAGGAAGACCCGGCGCATACGACCTCGCTCTCCATCGCCGACCGCGACGGAAACCTGGTGTGCCTGACTCAGAGTCTCGGAAGCCCGTTCGGAAGTGGCGTCGTCGTGCCCGGAACGGGAATATGCATGAACAACGTTCTGTATTGGGCGGATGTCCAGCTCGACAGCCCCAACCGGTCCAAGCCCGGCGAAGACATTCCGATCTGTATGGCGCCCTCCATCTCGCTGCGCGACGGTCATCCTGTGCTCGCGCTCGGCACGCCCGGCAGCTACGGGATCCTGCAGACGCAGGCGCAGGCGATGGTCCAGTATCTCGTCTTCGGCCTGCCTCTTCAGGAGGCGATCGAGGCCCCGCGCGCCCGGCTGTGGGATGGGTCCCTCGTCGAGATCGAGAACCGCGTCTCGTCCGCAACCATCGCCGAGCTGGTCGAGCGCGGGCATGATGCACGGGCCTTTCCGGTCGGCTGGACGATGCTGTGCGGCGGCATGCAGGCAGTGGCGGTCGATCCGGCGACCGGCGTCTTCACCGGTGCCGCCGATCCGCGTCGCGACGGCTCCGTCGCGACGCCCTGAGCAATGATCTATCGCCCCGCTTCGGCCGCGTGCAGCTCTTTCGCAGCGTTTGGGCTCACCATGGCGGCATTGAAATGGTGAATCGTGGTCGAGAGCAGCTCGCTGATTCGGTTGATCTGCTGCGCGATGTCCGAGACAGCTTGCGATTCGGCTTGCGCCTCCCGCGCGCTTTCGTTGACGATCGAAGTCGCCTGCGCAGCGATCTCCGTCGCTTTCACGGCAGAGGCAATCGCTGCCGAGATACCTCCAACGGCATCGTTCTGGCTGTCGGACGCTGTCAGGATGCCTTGGGCGCAGTGGACGACGCCCACGGTCTCATGTTCGATCTCCTCGATCACCATCAGCGATTGGACGCTGGAATCGCGAACATCCAGAATGCGCCGTCCGATGACCTCCGCCGCATTGTTGATCTGTGTCGATAGCCTGCGCACTTCGGCGGCCACGACCGAGAACCCGGCCCCGACCGGCCCGGCACGGGCGGCTTCGATCGCGGCGTTGAGCGCCAGAAGATTCGTCTGTCTGGCGACATCCCGGATCAGATCTGTTTCGCTGTCGATTTCATCGAGCTGCGAATTGATCCTGGCCCTCTGCGCCGTCGAGCGCGAAATCGCTTCGCCGGTTGACTGGACGAAGAGCGCGGCCTGGGAGGCTTGGTCCCGAATGCTCGCGATGGCCGTAGAAAGGCGCTCCCAGATGTCGTCGATACGCCCCAGATTGTTCTTGGCATCCGAGATGAGCAGCGGAACCTCGGACACGGCACAGCGTGACGAAGACGACAGCGAGGCGAGCCTGCCGGCGCTGTTGTCCATCCGGTTGGTCTCCTCGGCGAGGCAGGCCAGCGACGTCGCGATTTCGCTCTGGAAGCGACCGACCCGCTTCTCGAGGGCGATGCGGGCGCGCTGGGCGACCTCGACGGCCTGCCGCTCGGCTTCGCGAAGAACATCGAGCTCCAGATCAGCCCGGACATGCTCCATGAACAGATTCGCGACCGAGACGATCATGGCGACGGCCACGGCCAGGAAGACCGCATAAGCCAGGGCGTAGAGCATGATGACGTCGTGGGGCACGCGGGTCAGATGCACGAACTGGCCGATCCAGAGCGTCGATAGATAGACCACCGCCGCGGCGGGGCAGATCGCCATCACGAAGATGCCGGCGCAGGAGAGGCAGATGGTGGTCATGGCCGCGATGGTGTCGAATTCGACCGAGACCGCCCCGCAGCAATAGCCCGCCAGCAGCCCCCAGGGCAGGCCCATCAGGCACGAGTCGCGGATGATCCGAACGGTGAAATAGGGCGAGAGCGGCCGTGCTTTCGTCCTCGCGCCGAATATCTTGACGCGGCTGATGCCGGCGAGGGACAGCAGGATGCAGACCGGGGTCCACAGCAGCGCAAAGGTCATCCAGCCCGAGACCACCAGGATCAGCGCCACGACGATGCTGAAGACGATGTTGACGAGCAGGATCGTCGGCAGCGATGCGGCGTAACGCTCCGCCTGAGCAGTCCGCAGCACCGAGCGCTCCGTCACCGTGATGGCCAAGCCGCAGCGAGCGTCGATCCACCGCGAAAAGGCCAGAACGACGCCGGCCAGGCCCGGCAGACTCTCCTCGCCCAGTGTCGGGCCAGACTGGGCGTCGATGGCGGCGCCCGAGGGCCTGGCCCCTCGCGCCTCCGAACCGACGCCGTCGCGATGTCCCAGCGCATGGCCGATGCCTCGGACATCCTCGAAGAGCGGCTCAACCTTTCGGTCCGCCGTCCTAGTCGTTTGATTGCTGCGGCTCATGTGATGTCCCGCCGACGACGACCGGTCGCCACTGATGTTCCACCTCGGGGCGCTTCTTCTGAAGCCATTCCAGCAGGCCGCCGAAGGCCAGCGCCTGAGCCTTCTGCAGGGTCGAGCCACCTTGGAGAGCGGGGCTTCCCACCAGCCCGCGCAGCTCCTTTTCGATCGCCGACTTGTCGACGGCTCCACTCGCCGCGAGGTGATCGATCAGAATGCCGAAGACGCTGATATGCGCCGTCGCCAAGCCGATCTGATAGTGATGCATGTCATCGACCATGATCCGATCCATCTCATCTGGCTGTCTGTTCCGACCATCGCGCGTCACCTTGGTAACCCATGATGGTCGACCGCAGCTCGTGACAGTTTGATTGGAGAAAGCCCGCTCGGCGATGCGTGAGAGAGATGGTCACTACCGCAGGTCGGTCGATCTCCCGAACGGCAGCCGTCAGAACTCGGCCCAGCCGCCCGTGCCGGTCTTGCTGCGAACCGGCACGGGGTTCGGTTTCGCCTCGCGCTTGCCTGCAACGGGCTTCTCCGGCAGGGCGGGCCCCCGGGCGGTGAAGACCTCCGTCTCAGTTTGCCCGATCTGGAAAATCCCGACCGCCTGATCGAGCAGCCGTACCTGTTCGGCGAGGGCTGTCGCAGCCGCGGCGCTCTCTTCCGCGAGCGCGGCGTTCTGCTGCGTCACGCTATCCATGGTGGCCACCGTGTTGCTCATGTCCTCGATCCCGCTGGCCTGCTCGGTGGAGGCCGACGAAATCTCCATGACGGTCTCCGCGACCTTGCGAGATGCATCGACGATTTCGGCCAGCGCCACCCCCGCCGATCGCACCAGATCCACGCCCTGGGTGATCTGGTGGCTGGAATCGGAGATCAGCTGGTTGATGTCCTTGGACGCCTCGCTCGACCTTTGGGCCAGAGTCCTGACCTCCGACGCGACCACGGCGAAGCCCTTGCCTGCCTCGCCGGCGCGCGCGGCCTCCACGGCGGCGTTCAGCGCCAGAAGGTTCGTCTGGAACGCGATGCCGTCGATGACCGAGGTGATCTCAGCGATCTTTTGAGACGCCAGTTCGATGCGGCTCATCGCATCCACCGCCTCCTGAACGATCTTGCCGCCGCGCTCGGCGACGTTCTGGGCCTGGCTGGCGACGCTTTCCGCGCCCCGCGACGACTCCGCGTTCGTCTTGACCGAGGCCGCGAGTTGCTCGGTGGTTGCGGCGGCGGCCTGCAGCGATGTCGATTGTTCCTCTGTCCGGTCGGCGAGATCATTCGAGGCCTGACTGACTTCGGCGGCGCTGGATCGGATCGCGGTCGCTGTCCTGACGACGGTTCGCATGGCGACTTCCATGCTCGACACCGCGGCGTTGAAGTCGTTCCGCAGCTTGGCGTATTCGGTCGGGAGCTCGTCCGGCATGCGATAGTCGAGATTGCCTGCGGCGACCTGCGACATCGCCTCGCCCACGGTCTGCATGATGATCGCGCGTTCCTTGGCGAGGGCCTCGGCTTCGGTTCTCAGACGCGCCTTCTCGGCCGCCTCGAGATAGACGGAGATTGCGAAGTCCATATCCAGCAGCGCGGCTTTGACCAGTGCGCTAAGCTGCGCCGCGACAGTCTCGGGAGCGATCGAATCCGCATGCGCGGCCCGGCTCAGCAGCAAGCGGCGCGGTGCCTGGCTCGGCCATTGGGCGAGCACTACACTTGAGATGATCCCCTCGAGCAGGAGGGCGTAGCCACCGATATACCAGCGCGGCTCCAGGCCGATCTTGGCGTGAACCTCACCGACTGTCGTAACGGCATCGACATAGCGGTCATCGAACTGACCGGAGGAAATGCGTTCCCAATGCCCGATCTGCCGGTTCTTCGCCCCCGCGACATGCGCATCGGACGCAAAGAATCGGCTCGTCTCCGAAAATTTCGAAATTTGCCGATAAAAATCATCCAGAGCCTTCGGTAGGCTATTCATGATAATCGGCTTTATAGACCTAAGTTCTCCGATCGATTTATCGTCCATTTCCATGAACGAAAGACGTCGATGCAGGTTCGAATTGGTTGAATTGACCATCGAAAATTACCTCCAGGATTTTTCGACGCTCGGCTGTGATGATTAACCAAATATGAATCATGGGAATTCGCTGCTGCAATTCGGCAGGCGTATGACGAAATGCAAATTATCAGTGCTGATCGGCAAAATAGCGCTGGTGCCACCCCGGCAAGGCGCGACTGACGCCGGCTACCCTTGATGCCGAAGCGCGATCAAGAAGGCCATGGCATATGCTCGTCACGTAATGAATGCGCCACTGCCCCGGACATTTGTCAATTTTTCATTTTTCCAATCGCGAAAGGCAGAAAGCGCGGCTCCCGCGACCGCAGTGTTTGACAGCGCCCTAATTCTGGATTTCCCATTTTAGATCAGTTCTGGCGCAATCGATCATGAAAAGCCACTACAGATACACAGTCGATCTCTACGACCTTGAGAGTGGGTTGAAGGCCAGAAGCGACATTCCGGCCAGCGTCCTTCTGAAAAATAGCGATAATATATTAATCGGCAATTTCCACGAATTTAGGAAAATAGATTTCGGAATTTTCCTTCACAACCAGAATTTCGATAGAATGAACGCCTTGGTGCATTACAGATTGATCAGAAGAAATTTCGTATCGTTTCAATTTCTATTGAATGGGAGTGTCAATTTCATTGATCTTGGTCGATCTGTAAGATCGAATGGCGGGACGGTTCGCGTCACTGTCAACTTCAATGGATTTAGTGAGACCCCACCTCGGGAGGAAGCGTTCAGGGCTGTTTCGATCTACATCGAGAAAGAAAAATTGGTCGATGAATTTGGTCTCGACGTCATGGCCTTGCCCGAGCATGTCAGACCCATGTTCATGTCCGGAACGGTGCCGCAGACCGTTGAGCTGCAACTTGGCCCGGCATCTTGGCTCGCCGTGGAGGATCTGATCAAATCGAAGTTTGTCGGTCTGCTGCGCGAGCAATACTTCAGGGCGAAAGCGGTCGAACTTCTGACTTTGACGGTCGCCTCGTTGAATACGACCGCGCGGGGTCTTCAGCTGGTTGCGGCCAGCGCCGTCGAGCGGCATCGGCAAGCGGTCGAGGCTGCGGCTTTGATCTATCGCCGCGAATTGATGCGACCGCCTTCGATCGACGAGATCGCTCAGCGGGTCGGCCTCAACCGCAACACTCTCACCGACGCTTTTCGCGAGCGCTTCGACGAAACTCCGGCCGAACATTCCCGCCGCCTCCGCCTGAACTTGGCCCGCCAGCAACTGGTCGAGAGCGAACGACGGATTTCAGAAATTTCCATCGCATGCGGCTATACTAGCCAAGCCGCCTTCACCCGAGCGTTTCTCCAGCAGTTCGGAGTAACGCCATCTTCGCTGAGGCGCGCATGACGTGTGAGCAGTGTGGCCTGGCTCCCTCGTGTCGAGATCGACACGTCGCCACCGGTCGGGCTTGGCCGGAGATATCGAATATCGCCGACATGCTGTCGCATGCGTCGTTCGTGCTCGAAGCCGACCGGGATCGCACGGTGCTCCAGGTCGATGGCGGATGCGCCGTTCCGAACTGGAGTTTTCGGAAGTTCGTCGCCGAGATGGACATGTCGGCGCGTGGGCCATTCGACGCGGTTCTCGGTGGAGCCGAGCCTTTCGGCGAAACCGAGTTCCAGGCGAAGACGGGCACGGGCGCCAGACGCTGGCTGCTCGGGCGGATCCGCTCCATGCCGGACGGAACGTTCAGGGGCCTCTTTGTCACAATCGACGGCATCAAGGAGAGGGAGGATCGCGACAGGGTCATCCGCCATGAGATGGCCCATCGATTCAAGAATCATATTTCCGTCGTGCAGTCGCTCGCCCGCCTGTCGCTTCGCCATCCGGGCATGCCGTCGGACGCGATCGACGTGTTCGAGGCCAGGCTGATGAACCTCGCCCGCTCGCATGATCTGCTGGACCGGCAGGAGATGTCCGGAGCAAGCCTGCGGGACGTGGTTGACGAGGCGATCGCGCCCTTCGAACCCCGGCCAGGACGGTTCCTGATCACCGAGACACCGATCGTCGTCACCCCACGCATCGCGAAAGCACTGGCTCTCGCGCTTCACGAGCTCTGCACCAATTCGATCAAATATGGAGCATTGAGCTCGCCGGCGGGTACGATCGAGCTGAGTTGGCGGATCGATCTCGCGAAAGACCGCGCGGATCTCTACTTGTCTTGGGTGGAGCGAGGCGGCCCCCCCATCCGCCAGCTCCCGACGCGGACTGGATTCGGAACACGCATCATCCGCGATTGGCTGGCTGCCGAGACGGGGGGAGCCGTTACGATCGATTATACGCCCTTGGGCTTAACTCTGTCGCTTCGTGCTCCCTTGCCTCGCGTCGCTTCTCAAAACCAGTAGCTGGGGTACGCAGCGATGCAGACGTTGGCGAGGATTGGCCGGCTGCCGGTTTGGCCTGCTGCCGGTTTCGTGGACGCTCAGTTAAGCTAACCCGGCCTTCTTTTCGAACTCGACCGGGCTGATGTAGCCGATGGTCGAGTGCCTGCGAACGGCATTGTAGAAGCGCTCGATATAATCGAACACGTCGGCAC
>NZ_JBMDWH010000008.1:0-18485 GCF_048595345.1 Allobosea sp. | reverse complement strand
GGCAGGTACCGCATGCACCGCCTCGGCCGGGAAGCTGCCGGCATAGGCGGCGGCACGCGTATCGGTCATCAGCACGACGCGGGCGCCGCGCGCATGCAGCGCATGGCTCAGCGCCTCGGCCGGGAAGAGATGGCCGCCGGTTCCACCAGCCGCCAGCATGATCAGGGGCGTCGTCATCGCCGCAGCCTTACAGCCCGAACTCTGAGGAGCGCGGCCGCCGCCGCGTCAGCGCCAGCAGGAACCCCGTCCCCACCGCCAGCGACAGCAGCGACGAGCCGCCATAGGAGATGAAGGGCAGCGTCATGCCCTTGGCCGGCATCATGTGCAGGTTCACCATCATGTTGATCGAGGCCTGGATGCCGAACAGCAGCGCCAGCCCGGTGACCGCGAGCCGCGTGAACGGGTCCTCGGATTTCTGCGCCACGAACAGCGAGCGGATCACGATGACTGCGAACAGCGCGACGAGGATCATGCAGACCACGACGCCGAATTCCTCGGCCGTCACGGCGAAGATGAAGTCGGTATGCGCGTCGGGCAGGATGCGCTTCACCGTGCCCTCCCCCGGCCCCTTCCCGAGCCAGCCGCCCTGCGCGAAGCTCTCGAGCGCCGTATCGACCTGGAAAGTGTCGCCCGAGCCCTTGTCCATGAAGCGCTCGATGCGGGCGCGCACATGCGGCACCAGCTCATAGGCGACGAGGATGCCGGTGGCGCCGATACCGCCCAGCCCGATGACCCAGAACCAGTGCAGCCCCGCCACGAAGAACAGCCCGGCCCAGACCAGGCTGACCAGCATCGTCTGGCCGAAATCCGGCTGCATCACCAGCGGCACGATGGTGATGGGCAGGATCAGCAGCGCCAGGATCGTGCCCGGCAGGTCGGGCCGGCGCGTGCCTTCGGCGAAGGCCCAGGCGGCGAGCACGACGAAGGCCGGTTTCAGGAACTCCGAGGGCTGCACCGAGCCCAGCGGGCCCAGCGTCAGCCAGCGCTTGGCGCCCTTCACCTCCACGCCGAAATAGAGCGTGGCACAGACCATCGCGAGCGAAACGACATAGAGGATCAGCGCCGTGCGGCGCACCTGCCGCGGGGTCATGAACGACACGCCGAGGAAGATCACCAGCGCGCCGGCCAGATAGGCCGCCTGCCGGTTGACGAAGTGGAAGGTGGAGAGGCCGAGCCGCTCCGCCACGGGCGGGCCGCCCGCCATCAGCAGCACGACGCCAGAAACCATGAGGGCGATCAGGGC
Organism: Allobosea sp.; assembly: GCF_048595345.1. Lineage (GTDB taxonomy): Bacteria > Pseudomonadota > Alphaproteobacteria > Rhizobiales > Beijerinckiaceae > Allobosea. The sequence goes on along the minus strand of NZ_JBMDWH010000008.1, from coordinate 17,242 downwards.
CGTCAGGATCAGCCGGTCGATCGACCACCACCAGCGGCCGCTGAGCGAGGGTTCGGCGCGAGAAACCATGGGATCATTCCATCGGCGAGCCGGCGAGCCGGGCTCGCCATCAAGACGAATCATACTGTCAATGAATGGTTAACCGTTTGATTCCGGCGCCGGCCCGTTGTCCGCCCCTGTGGATGAGGAGACGCCATCTTAACCCTCGCCCCGCAGGATCGGCGGGCCGATGGCATTGCCGGCGAGGTCAACTCTGTGACGCGCCTGCTTGCCAAGCGGCGCCCGGGGCGGCAGTGTCCGCCGCGCTGGGACGACACGTCAAAGGGTCGCATCGACGCATGTCGGCGCAGACCGCTCACGGGAACACTTGAAGATGATGATCGATCGTGGGATCGCCGCCGCCCGCAGGACGGGCCTCGACCGGCGCCATTTCCTGCTCGGCTCCGCCGGCGGGCTCGGCGCGCTCGCGCTCGGCGGCTGCGCGGCCACCGACGGAATGAGCCTCGCTGAAGCCAGGCAGGTTTACGGCCCGGTGCCGGACAAGAAATTCGCGATTCCGGCGGTCGACATCAGCAAGGTCGATCCGAAATACTGGCGTCGCACCGTCCGCTACGAGAGCCGGGAAGAGCCGGGCACGATCATCGTCGACCCGTCGAATTACTACGTCTACCGCATCGAGGGCGGCGGCAACGCCACGCGCTACGGCGCCAATGTCGGCCGTGACGGCTTCCGCTGGAGCGGCGATGCCTATGTCGGCCGCAAGTCCGAATGGGCGACCTGGACGCCGCCGCCGGAAATGATCAAGCGCCAGCCGGAAGCCGCGAAATATGCCCGCGGCATGCCCGGCGGCCTGGAAAACCCGCTCGGCGCCCGCACCCTGCATCTCTACCAGAACGGCCGCTACACGCTGTACACGATCTACGCCTCCCTCGACGAGGAATCCATCGGCTCGGGTATCACCAGCGGCTGCGTCGGCCTGCTGACGCAGGACATGATCGACCTCTACGACCAGACCCCGGTGAAGACCAAGGTCGTCGTCCTGCCGGCCTGAGCGCGACGTCCACCGCCAAACAAAATCCCCGCCATCCTGCCGGATGCGCGGGGATTTCTAATCTGAAGCTATTGAAGCGGGGCGTCCCGGGCGCAGCGACGCGAAGACCCGGGACGACCCGTGCTTGTTGGGCAAGCAGAGCGAAACCGACGCTGCGGCGCGGGTGCACTCGCGCCTGATCAACCCCGCCCGAACGGCACGAAGCCCGGCAGCGCCTGCACCAGTTGGCGGAAGGCCTCGCCCCGCACCTCGAAATTCGGGAACTGATCGTAGGAGGCGCAGGCCGGCGAGAGCAGCACCGCGATCTCCCCCTCGCCCGGCTTCGCCAGCGCATCGCGCGCGGCATCGGCGAGCGCCCGGTCCAGCGTGACGCTGCGCTCATAAGCGACTCGGCCGTCATCGTCGAAGGTCGCGGCGAAGAGGTCGCTCGCCGCGCCGATCAGATAGGCCCTGGCGATGTTCGGAAAATAGCGGCGCAGGGACTCGATGCCGCCCGCCTTGGCCTTGCCGCCCAGGATCCAGAAGATCTCGCCGAAGGATGTCAGCGCCTTCTCGGTCGAATCCGCATTGGTCGCCTGGGAATCGTTGATGAAGACCACCCGGCCGATCCGGCCGAGCTCCTCCATCCGGTGCGGCAGGCCGGGATAGCTGCGGAAGCCGGCGGCGATCTCGCCATCGTCCAGATCCAGCGCCGCGCAGGCGGCGGCGGCGGCGGCGGCATTCTGCGCATTGTGGCTGCCGCGCAGCGAGCCGATGCCGGCGAGGCTGGCGACGAGGCGCTTCGCCCCGTCCCGCACGGTGACGATGCGCGTCTCACGGCCTCCGGGGCCGTCCCCCGCCTCGGCGAAGACGCCCTGTTCAAGCAGATTCTCACCGCTGATCCGCACGAGCGGCCGCCCGCTCTGTGCCCGTCGCTCCGCCATCTGCCGGGAGGGATCGTCGTCGACGCCGATCACAGCGATATCCGCAGCCGTGACCAGCCGCTCCTTGATGGCCGCATAGGCTTCGAGCGTGCCGTGCCGGTCGAGATGATCCGGCGTCAAATTCATCTGGATGCCGACGCTCGGCGCGATGGACGGCGCCAGATCGATCTGAAAGGTCGAGCATTCGATCACATGGATACGGCCTTCGGTCGGCGGCTCCAGCGCCAGCACCGCCGTGCCGATATTGCCGCCCATCTGCACGTCCCGCCCCGCCTGCCTGAGCACATGGGCGATCAGAGCGGTGGTGGTGGATTTGCCGTTGGTCCCGGTGATGCAGACGACCGGTGCGCGCGGCGCGATCTTCGCCCGCTCGCGAAAGAACAATTCGATATCGCCGATGATCTCGACACCCGCCGCCCTGGCCTTGTCCACCGTCCAGTGCGGCTGCGGATGCGTCAGCGGCACGCCCGGCGCCAGCACCAGCGCGGCGAAGCCCGACCAGTCGGCAGCGGCAAGATCGACGAGGCCGATGCCCTGCGCGGCGGCCCTCTCGCGGCTCTTCTCGGTATCGTCCCAGGCGGCGACCTCGGCCCCGCCCGCCATCAGCGACAGCGCCGTGACGATGCCCGAGCCTCCGAGCCCGAACAGGGCGACCTTTCGCCCGGCGAACACCGTGACGGGAGTCATGGAACTTATCCCGCTCAGCGCAGCTTCAGCGTCGACAGGCCGACCAGCGCCAGCACGACGGAGATGATCCAGAAGCGGATCACCACCTGCGGCTCGGTCCAGCCCAGCTTCTCGAAATGGTGGTGGATCGGCGCCATCAGGAACACCCGCTTGCCGGTACGCTTGTAGACGCCGACCTGGATGATGACCGACAGCGCCTCGACCACGAACAGCCCGCCGACGATCGCCAGCACGATCTCGTGCTTGGTCGCGACGGCAATGGTGCCCAGAAGACCGCCTAAGCCGAGCGAGCCGGTATCGCCCATGAAGATCTGCGCCGGCGGGGCGTTGAACCACAGGAAGCCGAGGCCGGCCCCGATCACCGCGCCACAAATGATGGCGAGTTCGCCCGAGCCCGGCACATGGTTGATCTGCAGGTAGTTGGCGAAGATCGCATTGCCGACGAGGTAGGAGATGAAGCCGAAGGTGCCGGCCGCGATCATCACCGGCACGATGGCGAGCCCGTCGAGCCCGTCGGTGAGATTCACAGAATTGCCGGCGCCGACCACCACGAAGGCCGTCACCAGCGGGAACAACAGCCCGAGCGGGATGATGGCATCCTTCAGGAAGGGCATCGCGAAGCCCGACGAGATCGCCGGCGGCTGAGTCTGCATGATCAGCGTGCAGGCGATCAGCGCGACCACGACCTCGATGCCGATGCGCGCCTTGCCCGAGAAGCCCTTGTGTGACTGCTTCGTCACCTTGAGGAAGTCGTCATAGAAGCCGATGGCGCCGTAGCAAGCGGTCACGCCGAGCACGATCCAGACATAAGGATTGCGCAGATTGCCCCAGAGCAGCGTCGCGGCGAACACGCCGGACATGATCATCAGCCCGCCCATGGTCGGCGTGCCACGCTTGGCCAGATGCGTTTCCGGCCCATCCGTGCGGATCGGCTGGCCCTTGCCCTGCTTCAGCCGCAGCCAGGAGATGGCCGCCGGCCCGAAGAAGAAGACGAAGAGCAGCGCCGTCGCCGTCGCCCCGCCTGCGCGGAAGGTGATGTAGCGGAAGACGTTCAGGACGGGGAAGGTGCCGGAGAATTCGGCGAGCCAGGTCAGCATGGTCTTGACGTCTCTTGCGCGTTCTTTTCATCGGCCGGGGCGAAGGCGCCCGGCATCCGGCATCAGTTTTCTGCGGGCAGCACCGGGAAGCGCGCCGTGAGCGCCTTCACGATCGGCCCCATGCGAGAGCCGAGCGAGCCCTTCACCGTGACCACGTCGCCGGCCCGCACCGCATCGAGAACGAGCGGCTCCAGCGCGGCGGCATCGCCCGCATAAGCCCCCCGCATGGCGGAAGGCAAGCTCTCATAGAGCCCTTTCATGAGCGGGCCGCAGGCGAAGACCATGTCGATGCCGTTCGTGGCCAGCGGTTCCGCGAGCCCCTTGTGGAGGCCGCCGCCGGTCGGCCCCAGCTCCAGCATGTCGCCGAGAACGGCGATGCGCCGGCCCCGCCCCTCGACCGGCAGACGACCGAGATTCTCGATCGCCGCGCGCATCGAGGCCGGGTTGCCGTTATAGCTCTCGTCGAGCAGCGTCAGCACGCCGCCCGGCACCTGGAGCCTCTGTCGCGCCCCGCGCCCGGAGGGGGGCGTGAGATCGCCCAGCGCCAGCGCCGCCAGAGCCAAATCCGCGCCGAGCGCCTTCACGGCGGCCAGAACAGCCAGCGAATTCAGAACGATATGCTTGCCGGGGCTGCCGAGCCGGTAGGTCACCGGCTCGCCCAGCACCCGCGCCTCCACCGTCGACATGTCCGGCTTCAGCGAACAGGAGATCAGCCTGACATCGGCGTCGGCGCTCTCTCCGAAGGTCAGGATCTCGCCGGCGGGACCGGATTTCGCGATGTCCCGCAGCAGCTGCGATTGCGGGATATCGGCATTGATGATCGCGGTGCCGCCCTCCTCCAGCGCCCAGAACACGCCGGCCTTCTCCTCGGCGATGCCTTCCAGCGAGTTGAACGCGGCCAGATGCACGGGGGCGATGGTGGTGATGATCGAAACCTGCGGGCGCACCATCCGCGCCAGCGGCAGGATTTCGCCCGGGCTGTTCATGCCGATCTCGTAGACGCCATAGGCGACGTCGGCCGGGGTGCGCACCAGCGTCAGCGGCACGCCCCAATGGTTGTTGTAGGAGGCGACGGGCGCGTGGGTCTTGCCCTGCCGCGAGAGCACGAGGCGCAGCGCCTCCTTGGTGCCGGTCTTGCCGACCGAGCCGGTGACGGAGACGACCCTCGCGGTGAGTTCGGCACGGCGGGCGCAGCCGGCCCGTTCCATCGCCTTCAGCACGTCCGGCACAACGGCGAAGGAGCCCTTGCCGGCAAAGGCTTCGGCATGCGCCTCGTCGATCACGGCGAGCGCCGCGCCCTTCTCCAGCGCGGCCTTCACGAAATCATGCCCGTTGCGGGCCTCGCCCGTGATGGCGAAGAAGGCCTCGCCCGCCTCTAGCGTGCGGGTATCGATGGAGGCGCCGGTCACGGCGCCAGGAACGGGGCCCTGCGCCTGCGCGCCAAGGGCTGCGACCAGTTGCTCGCCGGTCCAGATGGGGCCGCTCATCGTGTCGTCTCCTCGATGGCCGCCCTGACCACCTCCTGATCGGAAAAGGGCAATGTCCGGTCGCCGATGATCTGGCCGGTTTCATGGCCTTTGCCGGCGACGACCAGAACGTCCCCGGCTTGCAGCAGGCCGACCGCATGGCGGATCGCCTCCGCCCGGCCGCCCATTTCGGAGAGCCTGGGCGAAGCGGCGAGGATCTCGGCCCGGATCGCCGCCGGGTCCTCGGTGCGCGGGTTGTCGTCGGTCACGATGGCGATATCGGACAGCCTGGCCGCGATCTCGCCCATCACCGGCCGTTTGCCGCGGTCGCGATCGCCGCCGCAGCCGAAAAGGCAGATCAGGCGCCCCGTCGCATAGGGACGCAGGGTCTGGAGCACGGCTTCGAGAGCGTCCGGCTTATGCGCGAAATCGACCACGGCGAGCCCGCCCTTGGCCGAGCCGACGCGCTCCAGCCGGCCCGGGACCCCGACGAGCCGGGGAAAAGCAGCCAGGACCGCGCCGCTCTCCTCCCCCGCCGCGATCGCAAGCCCGGCGGCGACGAGCGCATTGCCGGCCATGAAGTCGCCGACCAGCGGCAGCACCGTCTCGATGCGCCGGTCCTGCGCTTCCACCACCAGCCGCTGCGAAAAGCCGTCGCGGACGACCTCGATCAGCTTCAGCGTGTCGCCGCTCCGGCCGACGCTCAGCACGGGATGGCCGCGCTCGCGCGCCGCGGTCTCGGCCCGGTCGCTGAACGGGCCATCGCGGTTGATCACCACCGGGGCGCCGTCCGGAAGCAGGTCCCAGAGCCGCAGCTTGGCCGCCAGATAATCCTCGACGGTCGGGTGATAATCGAGATGGTCGCGCCCGAGATTGAGGAAGGCGCCGGCTTTCAGCCGCACCCCGTCGAGCCGGTGCTGGTCGAGCCCGTGGGACGAGGCTTCCATGGCGAGATGCGTGATGCCGTCGCCTGCCAGCTTGTCGAGCGAGGCGTGCAACGAGATCGGGTCCGGCGTCGTCAGCGAGCCGTATTTCGCCGCATGCGCGGTGACGATGCCGACCGTTCCAAGGCTCGCCGCCTCTTGGCCCAGCGCCTGGAAGATCTGGCGGGTGAAATCGGCGACGGAGGATTTCCCGCTGGTGCCCGTCACCGCGACGATGGTTTCGGGTTGGCCCGGGTGGAGGGTCGCAGCCGCGAGCGACAGGGCGAGGCGAGGCTCCGCCACCTGCGCGAAGGCGATGCCGCCCGGCAGGTCTTCCGGGCGCGTCTGGCCCGACACCACCGCGACGGCCCCCTTCGCGACGGCATCGGCGATGAAACGCCCGCCATCGGCCTTGGCCCCCGCCAGCGCGACGAACACCTCGCCGGGCTGGACCTTGCGGCTGTCGAAGGAGAGGCCACGCACGGTCTTGCCGGCAGCATCGGCATCGAAGGCGCCGGGGAAGAGTTCGCTGAGGGTGAAGCTTCGCCGGTTGGTCAAGCTCGTCATCCTAGAAAGGGTGGCGCGGGGAACCCCTCTACCGGAGGGGAGAGGAATAGGGGTGAGGGTGGGCCCTCCCCGCATGAAGCGCGACGGCACCGTCGCATTCCAACGATCGGCGGCGGGCCCTCATCCCTGCCCTTCTCCCACACGGGAGAAGGGTTCCCCGCGCTTGTCAACTCGCACACCGCCTGGAGACCATGGACCATCCAGCGGGCGGGGAGCGCATCCTCTACCGAGAACCCCAGGCCCCCAGCTTGGCCATCAAGGGGAACGGCGACGGCGGCGGGTCGAAGCGCGGGGTCAGCCCCAGCAGCGGCGCGGCCCGTTCGATCAGCCGGCCGGTGGTGACGCCGGCATTCCACGCGGCGGTGGAATAGCCCCCGCTCTCGGCATAGCCCTTCGGCTCGTCATAGATGGCGAGGAAAAGGTATTTCGGCTTGTCGGAGGGCGCGATCGCCGTGAAGGTCGTGAAGTTGCGGTTCTTGGCGTAGCGGCCGCCGATCACCTTTTCGGCCGTGCCGGTCTTGCCGCCGACGAAGTAGCCGGGCACGTCCGCCTTCTTGGCCGAGCCCTTTTCGCCATTGATCCGCATGATGAAACGCAGCGCCTCGGAGGTCTCGGGCTTGATCACCCGCGTCGCGACCTTCATCGCGTCGTCCTGCGAGCGCTTGAGGAAGGTCGGCCGGATCAGATAGCCGCCATTCACGAGCGCCGAGACGGCCGCCATCGCCTGGATCGGCGCGACGGCGAGGCCATGGCCGAAGGCGATGGTCGCGGTGTTGATCTCGCCCCAGCGCTGGGGGACGATCGGCGCGGCGCTCTCGGGCAGCTCGGTGGTCATGCGGTCGAGCTGCATCATCTTGCGCAGGAAGGCTTTGTGGCCCTCGACGCCGACGGCCAGCGCCATCTTGATCGAGCCCATATTGGACGAGTGCAGGAACACCTCCGGCACCGTGAGGGTGCGGCCCGTGCCGTGGTATTCCTTGATGACCTGCCGGCCGAACCGCATCATGCCGCCGGCGGTCGAGAAGCTCGAATTGATGTTCACCTTGCCGGAATCCAGCGCCATCGCGATGGTCAGCGCCTTGAAGGTCGAGCCCATCTCGTAGACGCCGACATTCATCCGGTTGATGCGGTCCTTCTCCAGCGCATCGACGGGGTTGTTGGGGTCGAAATCGGGCAGCGAGACGAGGCCGAGCACCTCGCCCGTGGTCACGTCCATGATCGCGCCGGCCGCCGCGATCGCCTTGAAGCGCGCCATGCCGTTGACGAGCTCGTCGCGCAGCAGATGCTGGATGCGCAGATCGAGCGAGAGCTGGACCGGCTTCAGATCGGTCGCCTCTGTGGCGAGGCCCGCGCCGTTCAGATCCTGCAGCCCCTGAGAGTCGATGTATTTCTCGATGCCGGCGATGCCGATATTGTCGACATTGGCGAAGCCGAGGATATGCGCGGCAGCCGGGCCGTTCGGATAGACGCGCTTGTGCTCGGGCAGGAAGCCGATGCCGGGGATGCCGAGCCGGTAGACCTCGGCCTGCTGGCGCGGGGTGATCTCGCGCTTGACCCAGACGAAGCCCTTCTTGGTGCCGAGCTTGTCGCGCAGGTCCTTAGCGTCGAGATCGGGCAGCACGGCGGTCAGAAGTTCCGTCGCCTCGTCCTTGTCCAGGATCTTGCGCGGCTCGGCAAAGACCGAGACGACGCCGATATCGGTGGCGAGCACGTCGCCGTTGCGATCGACGATATCCGGCCGCGCCGCCGAGATCGCGTTCGAGGTCGCGCGGCGCAGGCCGACCTGCTCGTTGGGCAGCGTCGCCAGCAAGGCCAGCCGGGCGGTGATCGCCAGGAACAGCACCGAGAAGCCGAGAATGACCAGCCCGACGCGCGGCTGAGCCTTGTGGCCGCTCATGCGGAAGACGTCGCGCAGCCAAGCCAGGCGCGAGCGCGTTACGGGGGTTTCGGTGACCGTCTCGATCGTCGGGGCGGCCGGCGTTTCGCTCGGGTTCGGCTGGCTCATGGCATCGCTCCGGGCGTGGTCGCGCTCGCCTTGCGGTCACGCGGCGTCTCGGTGGGGATCCCGAGCCCGAGATCCTCGAGCTTGCGGCCGATCATGTCGACCTTCGGCCCGCGATTGGGGATCTCGCCGGGGGTGACCACCTGCGTGGCCTGGAAGGGCTGGAGGTCGAGATGGCGCTCGGCGAGAATCTGCACCCGGTCCGGCCGGTTGAGGAACTGCCATTCGGCCTTGAGAACTTGGATGGCGTCGCGCTCGCGCTGCGTCTTGGTCTTGAGCTTCTTGAGATGCTCGGAGGCCAGCGTCGTCTCGTATTTGATCGAATAGGCGTAGACAGCCGAGGAAACGAGCGCGCCGATGGCCACGACATGGAGAAACTTGATCACGCTCAGCTTCTCCGGCGTGGCTGGGGTTCGGGCAGGCCGGCTAGGGCGACGAGCCCCGCCTCGGCCCGGCGCGGGGCGGTGTCGAGCCGCTCGGCGGCGCGCAGCTTGGCCGAGCGGGCGCGCGGATTGGCCCGCATCTCGGCCTCGGAAGGAGCCACCGCTCCCCTCTCGACCAGCCTGAAGGTCGGCGCGGCGGCCGCGACGGCCGGAGCATGGCGCGAGCCCGCCGGCAGGCGCCCGGAGCGCTCGGCGAGGAACTGCTTGACGATGCGGTCCTCCAACGAATGGAAGGTCACGACGACCAGCCGCCCGCCGGGCTTCAGCGCCGCCTCCGCCCCGTGCAGCGCCCGCACCAGCTCGCCCAGCTCATCGTTGACGGCGATCCGCAGCGCCTGGAACACCCGCGTGGCCGGATGCGCTCCGCCGGGTTCGCCGCGCACGATGCCGGCGACCAGGTCCGCCAGCTGCTTGGTGGTGGTGAGCGGCGCCTTGCGCCGGGCCTCGATCACCGCACGGGCCACGGCGCGCGAGCGCCGCTCCTCGCCATAGTGATACAAGATATTGGCGAGCAGCCCCTCTTCCGCCTCGTTGAGGATGTCGGCGGCGCTCTGGCCCTGCCCGCTCATGCGCATGTCGAGCGGCCCGTCGAAGCGGAAGGAGAAGCCGCGCTCGGCCTGGTCGATCTGCATCGACGAGACGCCGATATCGAGCACCACCCCGTCAAGCGGCGTCATCCGAAAGCGCTCGGCCTCGACGGCGAGTTCGCCGAAATTCGCCTGCGCGATTGTGAGCCGCCCCGCCATCGCCGCGACGAGATCGGCCCCGCCCGCGACCGCGCTGGGGTCGCGGTCCAGCGCGAGCAGGGTGATCTCCGGCGCCGCCTCCAGAATGGCGCGGCTGTAGCCGCCCGCTCCGAAGGTGCCGTCGAGATAGCGCCCGCTGGAGACCGGAGCCAGCGCCGCGAGAACCTCGGCGAGGAGAACGGGCACATGACGAACCGGTCCGCCAATGGCTCCGCCTGAACGGTCGCCATGGTCCGTCATGAGCCTGTGCCTCCTGCCGATGGGGGAAGGGAACCAAGCGTGCGCTTGACGTCGCGCAGCCGCGTGCGGGCTGCGTCGAGATGGGCGCGGAAGCGCTCCGGCTCCCAGATCTGAAATTTGTGGCCGTGGCCGACGAAGGTCACCGCGTCGCCGATGCCCGCATGCGCCTTCAGCGTCTCGCTGAGCGTCATCCGCCCCTCGGGATCGACCTTCAGCACTTCGGATGTGCCGTTCAGCGCGGTCGAAAGCAGCTCCCACTCGTCCGAAAACGGGGAGAAGCGCGCCAGGATTTCGTCGATCGTCGCCCGCAGCGCATGGCCGCCCGCGTCCAGCGCCGGCAGATCGAGCGCCTGGTGAACATAGAGCCCCTCGTAGCCATCCTTGGCCAGCACGGAGCGAAAACTGGAGGGAATCGAGACGCGGCCCTTGGCGTCCAGCCGGTTGGTGAAGTTCGAGACGAAGCGGTCCGTCAACGCCGCCTCCCGGCCTGCTCTTCACATCGTCGCCGCCATCGACCGGCAGCGGCGAAATAGCCCCCCATCGAAGCAGGCAAGGCGCATCGGACGGCCAGTTTCCGCGCGGCACACGGATGCTGACCTGTGATGTGCCTGCCGGCTTCGACGGGATGATTTGGGATAGCATGGGCTACCATGGGCGTCAATGGAATCGCGATTGGAGACTGCCGCCCGCGAGGACTCCGGACCATCACAACCGGTTAAGGTTAAGCAACGGTAACCATGGGCATTTTGGGACGTGCCAGCCTGAATCGACGCAGCGGATCAGCGGCCGCCCCGGCAAAAAATTCAGCGATATCGAGGATGGAATTTTGGCAGCGGGAGAGAGCGCTCGTCTGTCCGGCGAAATCGCTCGGCCATTCCCTCGGGCGAGGGAGCCGGCGCGGCTCTTTAAAAACCGGGGCGGTGGCGATCCGCGCACCGCAAGCGCGAAAGCCCGCGCCCGATGCCCGGCTGGGCCAGATGAAGACGAGAGAGCGCCAGTCGGCCTGTAAGCCGGGTTCTGTATGGCTGCGGGATCGCTCCCGCAACGTGACGGCCATTCCTCTGGGACGCGCATCGCTGCGCGCCTCGAGCAACCAACCCGGACGACCAGGCCCAGAAACCGGCCCCTCCCCGCTCGCGCGGGCAGCGTCGTCCCTATTCGGTTTTGCTCCCGGTGGGGCTTGCCGTGCCGTCCCCGTTGCCGGGTCCGCGGTGCGCTCTTACCGCACCTTTTCACCCTTACCTGCTGCCGAGGCCGCAGGCGGTTCGATCTCTGTGGCGCTTTCCCTGGGGTCGCCCCCGCCGGACGTTATCCGGCACCGTGTTTCCGTGGAGCCCGGACTTTCCTCCCCCAAAGAAACCGAATTCTCCGGGAGCGGCCGTCCAGCCGACTGGCGAGGGGGACATGCGCGCTGGGGCCGGCCGCGTCAAGCGCGGCCGGCCCGGAAACGCCCGAAGGCTCAGTTGCGCGCGGTGATCGTGCGCACCTTGGCGCAATAGGTGCGATTGGCGCCGCTCATGCGGGTCGCCATATGGCCGCTCTGATACTTCATGATGGTGCGGCAGGTGTCGCCGCCGGCCATGCGATAGGCCTCGGCGAGATACTTCATGCCGTAGCGCGCATTGGTCTCGGCATCGAGCAGCCCGCCGGCTCCGCCGGAATAGCCCATTCCGCGCGCGGTCTGGTGGCGGATCTGCATCAGGCCGAAATTCCCAGCATGGGCGGCGCGCGGATTGTAGCGGCTCTCGATGCGGATGATCGCGTCGGCCAACGCGAAGGGCACGCCGTTGGCGGCGGCATGGCGGGCCACGATCCCCTTCAGACCATCGCCGCCGACGGGCGCGGCAGCCGGCTTCGCCTGCGGCTCGGCCTTCTCGGCGGCCGGGGCGATCGAGGCGGTGGTGGCCGGATCCTTTGCCTTGGCGGCCGCGTCCCGCTTGGCCTTGCGCGCCTCGGCACGGCGTTCTTTGGCTGTCATCGGCTTGGCTTGCGCCTCGCCGTCCTGCTTCGCCTCTCCCTTGGCCTCCTCGGCCTTCAGCCGGGCGATCTCGGCATCGCGGACGATGAGCGCTCTGGGGTCCGTCTCCTTGTTCACGAATTCCTCCGCGAGAGCCATGCCCGGGAGGCTAATCAGAACCGCGGCGACGAGACCGCCATAGATTGACTTCATGATCACTCGAACCCTGCTGCGCCACATCTCGCTGAGCGGCGGGGCCAGATGCTGTCAGAATGTGACGATAATCTGTCCCACTCGCAGGACATTCAGCGAATGACGCAGGCGAATTTCTGTCTGATCTCTATTTGACTATAGAGTATTTGCATGTATTCGACCGGCCGAAAAACTTTGCCGGCGCGGCCGCGCGAAGTGCGAATCAGGAAGCCGACTGCGCCGCCCCGGTTTCGCCTTTTTTCGCTTTGTCCAACCCTATGTTGGGAACCGCACGCGCCGGGGAGGCGTTATCCTCCGTTTTGCGCTTGATCGCCCGGCGACGAGCGATCATCATTTCCATGGCGCGGTGCCGGAGCGCCGCGCCTCTGCCGTTCCGACCCTGGCACGGCGATCCTCGGAGAGCCTGTCCTCCCATGTCTTCCTCATTCTGGGGCGCCCTCGGCGGCGGGGGTCTCGGCTTTGCGATCGGCGGGCCTCTGGGCGCCCTGCTCGGCGCGCTCGCGGGCCACGTCCTCGTCGATCGGGAGGGTGCGATCTTCGGCCCGCCTCCCCGCGAGCTCGTCTTCACCACCGGGCTGGTCGCGCTGGCGGCGAAGATGGCCCGCTCCGACGGGGTGGTGACCTGCGACGAGATCACCGCCTTTGGCCGCATCGTCACGGTTCCGCCGGGCGAGGAGGAACGTGTCCAGCGGCTGTTCGATCTCGCCAAACAGACCAGCGCAGGGTTCGAGGCTTATGCCGGGCAGATCGCCAGCGCCTTCCGCGACGAGCCGGCCCTGCTGGAAGGCGTTCTCGACGGCCTGTTCCTGATCGCGGCGGCCGATGGCGCGATCCACGAAGCCGAATATGCCTATCTGCGGGAGGTCGGCGCGATCTTCGGTATCGCCGAGGCCGATTTCGCCCGCATCGAGGCGCGCCATATGCGCCGACCGGACGATCCCTATCTCGTCCTCGGGGCCAGCCGCGAGATGGGCGACGACGAGTTGAAACGCCATTACCGCCGCCTCGTCGCGCAGAACCATCCCGATCGCGAGATCGCCCGCGGCCTGCCGCAGGAGGCGGTCGCGATCGCCACCAAGCGCCTGTCCGCGATCAATGCCGCCTGGGACCGGATCAGCCAGGAGCGCGGCCTCAGCCGCCGCCTCTCGCACGAGCCGGCCTGAGACATCCCATGACCGAATCCGCCAAGCCCGACAGCCGCTTCGCCGCGAAAGTCTTTCCCTCACCGAACCATGGCGAGCGCAAGCACCGCGACGGAACGCCCGGCCGGCGGCCCGACATGCTGATCCTGCACTATACCGGCATGGGCAGCGCGGGCGAGGCGCTGCAATGGCTGTGCAACCCGGTCTCGCAGGTCTCGTCGCATTATTTCGTCTTCGAGAACGGCCATACGCTCCAGCTCGTGCCGGAGACCCGCCGCGCCTGGCATGCGGGCGCCTCGCACTGGCAGGGCGAGACCGACATCAACTCCTGCTCCATCGGCATCGAAATCGCCCATCCCGGCCATCCGGGCGGCCTGCCGCCTTATCCGGAGGAGCAGGTCGTCGCGACCCTGAATCTCTGTCGTGACATCTGCGAGCGGTGGTCGATCCAGCCCGAGCGGGTGCTGGCCCATTCCGACATCGCGCCTGGCCGCAAGATCGACCCCGGCGAGATCTTTCCCTGGCGCCGCTTCGCCGAGGCCGGGATCGGCCTCTGGACCGAGCCCGCCCCGATCCGCGGAGGCCGCTTCTTCGGCAAGGGCGATGCCGGCCAGCCGGTCGAGGCGCTGCAGGCGATGTTCGCGATGCTGGGCTATGGCATCACCGTCGACGGACTTTTCGACGAGAAGACCGAGGCCGTCGTCGCCGCCTTCCAGCGGCATTGGCGGCCGCAGCAGGTGGACGGCATCGCCGACGCCTCCACCATCACCACCCTGCGCGACCTGCTGGCCGGGTCAACCCGCACGCGCATCGCCTGAGGGCCTCGCGCAACGAGTCAATTTATCCACAAATGGAACCAATTCCGACGGTCGTCGAAAGCCTCGCTTAACGCATCCCGCCCTAGTCTCGCGCTCATGGAGACAGTCGGAAAGCCTCTGCTTTGACGGTCCAGTATCACGCCCCGACCAAACAGCTTGGAGCGCCTGGCAACAGGGTTGCGATCGGTGCCTGGGAATGCATTCTGCCGACGCAGGCCTTGTGCTGGACCGACGGCGTTTACGACCTGTTCGGGCTGCGTCGCGGCAGTGCCGTGCGGCGCTCCGACATTCTCGATCTTTACGAAGACACCTCGCGCCGCGAGATGGACCGGCTGCGCAACCAAGCGCTTGCCACCGGCCGGTCCTTCTCGATCGACTGCCGGATCATGACGGCCGATGGCGCGCCGCGCTGGATGCGCCTGATCGCCGGCATCGACCGGCGCGACGGCTGCAACGCTCGGATTTTCGGCTCCAAGCACGATGTCACGGCCGAAAAAGGCCTATGGACCGAGCTGGCGCGCGAGGCGCATCCGCATGCTCTGGTGGCCGAGCCGACCTTGCGACGCTTCGACGAAGCCTTGCGCCAGTTCGGCGAGCGGGCCGGCGGCTTCGGTGCGGCGGTGGCGATCTATGCGCTGGACGATGAGACCCAGCTGCGAGACACCTTCGGCGCCGCAGCCTGCGACGCGGTGCTCCAGACGATCGAGCAAAGGCTTGGGCGGCTGTTTCCCGATGCGCTGGCCTCCGGGCGCATCGCTGGGGCAGGCTTTGCCCTGCTGATGCCCATGCCGCCGGAAGCGGAGCGCTTCATCGCCATGCTGGAAAACGGCCGCCGCCTGCTGCAACGGCCGCTCTCGCACGGCCCCTTCGTGGTCGATTTCCGCGTGTCGGCCGGGGCGGCAACCGCGCCCGCCTCGTCTCCGCTCGCGGCCCAGTTGCTGACCGGAGCGGAAGCCGGATTGAAGGCCGCCCGCATGCAGGGCGGCGACAGGCTGCGGCTGTTCGACGGGCCGCTGCTTCAGGCCGCTCGCTGAGAGCGGCGACGCCGCGCGCCTAGAGCGACGCGCGGCGCGCGGGAGCCGATCAGCCCTTCACGCTCTTGACCACGTCCGCGACGTTGCGGCCGAAGGCTTCGGCGGTCTTCAGGTCGCCCGGGATCATTTCCTCGACAGAGGCGTCGGAGGGCGAGGTCACCAGCAAGCCTTGATAGCCGCCGAGATTGTTGAGGTCGTCGCGGGTCGACGACTTGGCGTTGGAGGGGTGCATGCCGGTGCCGGTCCACAGCATCTTGTGCTGGGCCGCGAGCGCCGCGAGATAGGTGATCGTGTTGCCCTTGTCGCCGTTCAGCGTGGCCGAATTGGTGAAGCCGGCAGCGATCTTGCCCTTCCAATCCATGGTGTACCAGGGCTTCGACGAGGCATCGGCGAATTTTTTGAACTGCCAGGACACCGTGCCCATATAGGTCGGCGAGCCGAAGATGATGCCGTCGGCGGCCTTCAGCACATCCCAGGCGCTTTCGGGAACATTGCCCTCGGCATCGATAGCAATGAGCTGCACCTTGGCGCCCTCGGCCTGCGCGCCGGCGGCGACGGTCTCGGCGACGCGCTTGGTGTGGCCGTAGCCGGAATGAAAGACGATGGCGATCTGTGTCATGGGTAAGGCTCCTGTCTGAACCGGAAGGTGACAGGAAGATGTTGCGGCGCGGCGACAATCGCAACGCTTGCGCCGTTGCAATCATGCAGGCGATCACTGGCAACGGCGCAATGGGGCCGACCCGATTGACGCTGACCGCAAGCCCTCATCCCGAGGGGCCGCGAAGGGGCGTCTCGAGGATTGGTCCGGGAGGCTCAGGAACATTCGCGAGCGCCCTTCGAGAAGGCCCTGAAGGGCCTCCGCGGGACGAGGGCTCGCACATCCCGTCAAACAGTCAGGCCAAGAGCCGAGGCGCCACCCTGGCAGCTCACCTTTTCCGCACGAACTCCGTGCGCAGCACCAGTCCCTTGATCGCGTCGTGGCGGCAATCGATCTCTTCGGGGTTGTCCGTCAGGCGGATCGAGCGGATCACCGTACCCTGCTTCAGGGTCTGGCCGGCACCTTTCACCTTGAGGTCCTTGATGAGCACGACGGAATCGCCATCGGCGAGGAGATTGCCCGCCGCATCCTTGACCTCGATCTTGCCCGCCGCAGCAGCCGCGGCCGCGACCTCGGAAGCCGGGCGCCACTCGCCGGTAGCCTCGTCATAGACATACTCGTCGTCGGCCATCGTCTCGCCTGTTCGCTTTTGGCCGGAAGGTCCGGCCCGGTCGGGTTATCCGACCAGGAGCGAAAATTCAACAAGGCGAGACTGTATAATTATGGTCGCAGCCTCGTCGGACGAAGCGGGGCTGCGACCCGAGATGCTCTTGCTAAAGCGGGCATCTCTCGTAACGGAGGCTCGGGTCGAGCCCGACAATGATGCCTTGAACTGCCTACTCCGCCGCCTGCAAACGGTAGCTCGCCGGGTCGTAGTTGAGGATTGGCGCCAGCCAGCGCTCCACCTCCGCGATGCTCATGCCCTTGCGCTGGGCATAATCCTCCGCCTGATCGCGCTCCACCTTGGCGACGCCGAAGTAATAGGCGTCCGGATGAGCGAAATACAGCCCCGAGACCGAGGAGCCCGGCCACATCGCGAAGCTCTCGGTCAGCTTCACGCCGACGCGCCGCTCGGCCTCCAGCAGCCGGAACAGCGTCGCCTTCTCGGTATGGTCGGGCTGGGCGGGATAGCCCGGCGCAGGGCGGATGCCGCGATACTCCTCGCGGATCAGATCCTCGTTCGAGAAGATCTCGTCCGGCGCATAGCCCCAGAACTCCTTGCGCACGAGCTGGTGCATGCGCTCGGCGAAGGCCTCGGCGAAGCGGTCGGCCAGCGCCTTGACCATGATCGAGCGGTAGTCGTCGTTGTCGCGCGCGAACTTCTCGGAGATGCGC
>NZ_JBMDWH010000007.1:0-84503 GCF_048595345.1 Allobosea sp. | reverse complement strand
AGCTCGATGCGCTCGCGCGCCGTCAGCTTGCCTCTGCCGTGCTGCGCCTCGATGCGCTTCTCGCCGCCGCCCTTGCGGGCGCCTTCGCGGCGGGCTTCGAGCTGCTCGAGAACGTCTTTCATGGCGCTAACCCCGGCTGCGGATCCGGTATCCGGATTAAGCGGGGCCGGCCTGCCTGTCCACGCCCAGCCTGTGCGGCTTTCGGCTAGACCATGCTGCGTTTTCGCCGAGCCACTCCGTCATCGCGGGCCTGTGGATCTGGATCGGCGCTGGCTCTACCCCTCTTTCAGCAGCAGCACCGCCGCGTCGAACTCGCGGCGGCGGAGCGCGCGGCGTTCGGCGGCCTCCTCGTCCTGGCCCCAGACCTCGATCTGGTAGTCCTCGTCGAGATGGGCGGCGGTCCAGGTCGCCTCGGCGTCGATCAGCCCGTTGGCGAGCGCCAGCATCAGGATGGTCGAGCCCGTCAGCGTCATGACGTTGTGGGCGCCGGCCAGCGCCACGGGGCCGGAAATCTTTGCCAGCCTGCCTGCGACGGCATCCAGCGTGGTCTGCGGCTGAGCGACGAAGACGATGCCCTCGGCCAGCAGGAAGCGGGCGCCGATCAGCCCCTCGACGGCGGAGAGAATGGGCTGCCAGACCGCATTCTGGCGCTCGACCAGCGCCTCCGGCTCGCCCGCGCGGTAGCAGATCGCGTCGGAGCCGGCATAGCGGACGATTTCGGCCCTGACGGCGGCGTCCTGATCGGCGACGCCATCCAGCGCCGAATTCACCAGCCGGGTCAGCGGCATGGCGGCCGGGTCGATCGTCTGTTCTTGCGCCTGCCATTCGGCCGCCAGCGCCTCGGCGACCGAGCGGGAAGAGACGGCGAGGGGCTTGCGGGCCGGGGTCCTGGCCGTGCGCCCGTCCAGCGCGACATGGTGCAGCCCGTCACGCTCGATCACCCCGGCTTCCTTGTAGAAGCGGGCGGGCAGCGGGTTGCGCATCGCCTGCTGGGCGGCGGCGACGGGATCGGGCTGGCGCTGGCCGGGCGAGCCGAAGCGGGCGAGGAAATCATCGGTCGACATAAAGCAGGCTTACCCCAATTCGGCTGTCGGCTGGAAGCCTCAGCCGCCGAAGCGGTCCCGCCAGGCGGGCAGGGCGCTGGCGAAGGGCAGGGCGCTGGCGGCATGGACGCCGCGCGCGACGGCCCGCGCCAGAACGTCCGCCGCCGTGGCACAGAGTTCGGTCAGGGCGAAGGCGTCGGAGGGCGCACCGCTATAGCCGGTGGCGGCGGCGAAGACGATGTCGCCGTCGAGCGGGGCATGGGCCGGGCGCAGCGCGCGGGCGAGGCCGTCATGCGCCGCCAGAGCGAGGCGCTTGGCCTGCGCCTTGGTCAGCACCGCATCGGTGGCGACCAGCGCGATCGTGGTGTTCTGGCCGGTGCCGCCCTTGAAGCGCAATGCGAGGTTTTCGGGGCCGATGCGCGCCGGCCAGCCGCGGCCGCCGAATTCACCGTCGCGCTCATAGGGCGCAGCCCAGAAATGCGGCCCCTCGCCGATGGTGGCGCTGCCGACCGCGTTCACCGCGACGATCGCGCCGACCATCTGGCCGGTCGCGGCCCGCGCGCTGGCCGAGCCGAGCCCGCCCTTGAGATTGACCGTGGTGGCGCCGAAGCCGGCGCCAGCGGTGCCGAGCCCGAAATCGGCGCCGGCGGTCGCCGCCGCCTCGGCCCCGAGGCGGCGATAGGGCGCCTCGCCGCCACCGGAGGCCCAGCTCTTGTCGCCGCCATTGGCGAGATCGAACAGGATCGCCTGCGGCACGATGGGGATGCGGTGGCCGGCGACCGGGAAGCCGCGCCCCTGGCTGGCGAGCCACGCCATCGCGCCGTCTGCGGCGCCCAGCCCCCAGGCCGAGCCGCCCGAGAGGATGACGCCGTCGATATGCTCGACCGTCATCTCCGGCTCGAGCAGGGCGGTGTCGCGGGTGCCCGGCCCGCCGCCCAGCACGGCGGCCGAGGCGGTGGTCGGCTTGTCGAACAGGATGGCGGTGACACCGGTCGCCGCTGTTTCGTCATGCGCGTTGCCGACGCTGACGCCACGGATATCGGTGATGAGATTGCGCATGAGAGGCTCCGGAGGCGAACCGAAACGTGCCGGGCACGTTGCGCTTCACATTACGATCTTTTCATCCCTGAGCCATTGGCGGGTCACGGGCGGTGGTCGATCGTGTCGCCATCGCCAATCGGCTCGTCGAACCCCATGGACGCATCCCGGCGTCCTGACAGGAGAAGTCCATGAAACGCATCGCGCTGATCGCCGCCTCGTCCATCGCGGCTCTGGCGAGCACCTTCGCCCTCGCGCAGCCCCAGCCGGTTCCGCCCGCGGGCTCAGAGCGCCGGCCCGAACAGACGGAAAGCCGCGAGCAGCGCCGCGACGACTGGCGCCAGCAGCGCATGGAGCGGATGAAGGCGCGGATGGACGAGCGGCTCGCACGGGTGCGCGAGGAGCTCAAGCTCAAGCCCGAACAGGTGCCGGCCTGGGAGCGGTTGGAGGCGCTGCTGCGCAAGCGCTCGAGCGAGGGTGCCGAGCGCTGGACGCAGATGCGCGAGACCCGCGAGAGGCTGCGACATGCCGATCTGATGGAGAAGATCGACGCGCGCGCCCAGCGCCTCGGCGAGCGCGCCGGCACCGCCAAGGAACTGGCCGACACCGTTCGGCCTCTCTGGACGACACTCAGCGACGAACAGAAGACGGTGCTGCGCCGCTCCGTGCGCGAGGCGATGGCCCAGGGGCGCGAGCGGATGCGCGAGATGCGAGCCTGGCATGGCGGCTGGGACCGCGACCATGAGCGCGACCGCGGGCCGCGTCACTGGCGCGAGGATCGCCGGGACGAGCGCCGCGGCGGCCCCGATCGCCACGGCGACGACGAGTAAAACGGGACCAGCCCGCTCGGCAGCCCTTTGAAGCCTGATGCGACCCGCCTTCGGCGCCTTGCCGGGGGCGGGTTCTTCGTGCGATGGACCGCCCGCAACGCGAGCCGGCGGCCATGCGCTTCATCCAGACTTTCGACCTCTACCCTTTCCTCGACTCGGTGGTCAGCCTGTCGGTCGCCTTCGTGCTAGGCGTGCTGATCGGGGCCGAGCGGCAGTATCGCCAGCGCACGGCAGGCCTGCGCACGGCGGTCCTCGTCGCGGTCGGCGCCGCCGCCTTCGTCGACCTCGCCATGCGGCTGGGCAACGCCGACGGCGCCATCCGGGTCATCGCCTATGTGGTCTCCGGCATCGGTTTTCTCGGCGCCGGCGTGATCATGAAGGAGGGGATGAACGTCCGCGGGCTCAACACTGCCGCGACGCTCTGGTGCGCGGCTGCCGTGGGTGCCTGCGCCGGGGCGGATATGGCGGCCGAGGCGGTGCTGGTGACGCTCTTCGTCATCGCCGGCAACACCCTGCTGCGGCCCCTCGTCAATGCGATCAACCGCATCCCGCTCAACGAGCAGGCGCTGGAAGCCACCTATGAGGTGGTGGTGACGCTGGCCAAGCCAGCTCTGGCGGAGGTGCGCGAACGGGTGATCGAGGATCTCGAAACCGCGCATTACCCGGCGAGCGACGTCACGGTGCAGGAGCGCGGCGGAGAGGTGGTCGCCATCGTCGCCAAGCTGATCAGCACAGCCGTCGATGCGAAGGAACTGGACCAGGTCGTCGAGCGGCTGGCGCGTCTGCCCTCCGTCAGCCACGCCACCTGGGAAAGCAGCACGACCGATTGAACGTCGTCATCGCTTCACCGTCCCGACATGATGCGGGACGGCGAAGGTTATCGCGTCGGCTCGTGTAACGGAGCGGGCTCAGCCGCCGACCGAATCGTTGACGCATTTCTTGGTGAAGCTCGTCTTGGCCGCGCCCGCGAGCTTCTTGTCCGCGGCCTGCTTGTCGCAGGCGGCGGTGGCGTCCTTCTCGCATTTGGTCAGGAAGCTGATCTTGGCGGCGCCGGCCAGCTTCTTGTCGGTCGCCTGCACGGTGCAGCTCTGGGCCTGGGCGAAGCTAGCCGTGCAGGTGAGCGCGAGGGCGATCAGCAGGGTCTTGGTCATGCGAATCTCTTTCGATCGAGCCCCGGGGGCGACGGCAGCGACGCTACGACAAAGCCGCTGGCGTGCAAACAGGAAGCCCGTGCCGCCATTCGGATTCCGCCGCCGGCCGCAAGCCACCGATTTCGCTGTGCTTCGCCGGTTTACCATACCGATTCAGTTTGGATTTACGTCTTCGCGTTTACGCTTTGTCAGGAACTGCAATGCGAGGGCGAAGCATGAAGCAGAACTGGCTGATCTGGAGCATGAGGGCCTTCATCGGCTCCGTTTTCGTGCTCTGCCTCTTCGGGCCTTGGCCGCTGTCGATCCTGATCGGCTGCCTGTGCCTCGGCTGCCACTACTTCCGCGATGAGGTCGGCTCGCATCTTTGAGCCGATGGAGGCGGTCGCGGCTCAGTGGCGCCGCTGCAGATGGCAGGTCTGGACCCGGCCGCCGCGACCATCGGCGCGCCAGCTGCAGCCGGGCCTGGCCGGGCGACCCTCATGGATATGGATCACGGCCCGGCGCTTGCGATCGTAGCTGCGATGCGAGAAATCGTGGCCGCCGACGCGCACATTGCCGCCGAAGCGCACCTCGGCACGGGCCGTATCCGCCACCGTCACGGTGAAAAGGAGCGCGATCGCGGCGACGAGGCCGGTTGCGAAGATGTGAGACCTCGGGGCGCGCATCGTCATCGGGAAGGTCGATCCGGTCGCGGCTTTCGACCGGCAGCGCCGGTCACTCGGTAAAAAAAGGGGCGGCGGAAAACCGCCGCCCCTTCGTCTTGTCGTGCCGGCGCCCATGGCACCGGCGTGTCGTATCAGCGCGAGTAGAACTCGATGACCAGGTTCGGCTCCATCTGCACCGCATAGGGCACGTCCGTCAGCGTGGGCGTGCGGGTGTAGGTGGCGGAGAACTTGGTGTGGTCGGCGTCGATGTAGTCCGGCACGTCACGCTCGGCGAGAGCGGCTGCCTCGATGACGATGGCGAGCTGCTTGGAGCTCTCCTTGACCGCGATCACGTCGCCCGGCTTCACCTGATAGGAGGCGATGTTCACGCGCTTGCCGTTCACGGTGAGATGGCCGTGGTTGACGAACTGGCGGGCGGCGAAGACGGTCGGGACGAACTTGGCGCGGAAGATCACCGCGTCCAGACGGCGCTCGAGCAGGCCGATCAGGTTCTCGCCCGAGTCACCCTTCAGGCGGATCGCCTCGGCGTAGTAGCGGCGGAACTGCTTCTCGGAGATCGAGCCGTAATAGCCCTTCAGCTTCTGCTTGGCGCGCAGCTGGGTGCCGAAGTCGGACGGCTTGCCCTTGCGGCGCTGGCCGTGCTGGCCAGGGCCGTATTCGCGGCGGTTGACCGGGGACTTGGGACGGCCCCAGATGTTCTGACCGAGGCGGCGGTCAATCTTGTACTTCGCCTCATGGCGCTTCGACATGTCGCGTGTCCTCTCAGGTTCGCGAGGTGAGGACCGCGCCCTCCTGCTCTTCCGCATCGGGCGGAAGCGACAGATCCGGCTCCCGAAGGAGAGCGGATCGCGGGTGCGGAAAAAGTCACGCGGCCCCGTGAGGAGCCGCGCGACGCCCGGCGATATGGCGCAAGCCGCGTGCGAAGTCAAATCCCGTGAAGCCGGCTCGGCGCTTTTGCGCCGCTCCGGCAGTGGAGTCAGTAGCGATAAGCGCGGTGATGACGCGGGCGGTGTTTGTACCAGCCGCGATGATGGCCGCGGTCCCAGCCATGATGACGGCGCGGGCCGTGGCGATACATGGCATGCGGGCCGTGGCCGCGGTGCCAGCCGTCTCGATGGGGCTGGGCCTGAGCTTCGGACGCGCCGCCTAACCCTCCGAAGGCGAGGCCGAGGCCGAGGGCCGCTAGCAGGAGCAGCTTCTTCATGGAATTGGTTCTCCCTGGAACTGTCGCCGGGTGGGCAAACGTTCCAGGGCTCGCGCGGGTTCCTCAGCAGCCGGTGGATCTGGAAGGCAGCGGCATCGGCTCGATGGTGATCTGCGCAAGGCCGTAGCCCGCGAGCGCGATCCGAAGCGGGTCGCACAGCTGCGTGCCGCTCGTGAATACCGCCATGGATTCCGGCGGCAGGAGGAGCGCGGCGGGGCCGAGGAGATCGGCGACGCGCTTGGCGATGGCCGGCGCCGGGTCGATCCAGGTGACAGGCCAGGGCGCGAGCCGCTTCATCCGTTCGAGCAGCAGCGGGTAATGCGTGCAGGAAAGGGTCACGACGTCGGTACGCCGGCCCTCGCGCTCGACGAAGCAGGATGCGATCTCGCCGCGGATGGCCTCGTCATCGACCGGTTCGCCCTTGAGCGCGCATTCGGCCAGAGCAGCGAGGCGGGTCGCGCCCACGAGCGTCACCTCATGCCCGGCCGCATAGGTTTCGATCAGCCCGCGGGTATAGTCGCGGGCGACGGTGCCGGGCGTCGCCAGCAAGGAGATCAGGCCCGTGCGGGTCTCGGCCGCCGCCGGCTTGATCGCCGGCACGGTGCCGACGAAGGGAATCGCAAAACGGGCCCGCAGCGCCGGCAGCACCAGCGTCGAGGCTGTGTTGCAGGCGATGACCGCCAGATCGGGATGGAATCGGCTGGTGAGGCGCTCCATGACCGCCAGAACGCGATCGACGAGCGCCGCCTCCGGGAGTCGGCCATAGGGAAAGCCGGC
Organism: Allobosea sp.; assembly: GCF_048595345.1. Taxonomy (GTDB): domain Bacteria; phylum Pseudomonadota; class Alphaproteobacteria; order Rhizobiales; family Beijerinckiaceae; genus Allobosea. The sequence continues at coordinate 77,795 of NZ_JBMDWH010000007.1, read as the reverse complement.
ATCGTCCGCTGCATAGACGATATTCGCCCCCGGGCAGGCGCGCGTGACCTGCGACAGGACGCTCAAACCCCCGAGACCGGAATCGAAGACCAGAATGGTCGGCTGCGTGCGGGGAAGCGACAGAGGGCGGTATCCCGTCCCGGCAAGAAGGTCGTGCTGCATGCGCGCGCCGCCAAAAATCAAAGCCGCATTGCGCCAGAGAGGCGTTAAGCGGGGGTGAACGCGGCCGGAAAGGCCATGTCACGATTTAGTTGACTCCGTCCATTAATTTCGACTCTCCTCGCATACGGAGGGCCGGGCATGTCGGAGAGCGATTCAGAGGCGGTGGCGGCGATCCGCCGCTTCAACCGGTTTCACACGCGCTGGGTGGGAGCGCTCGGCGGCGATCTGCATGGCTCGGGCCTCACGCTGACCGAGGCGCGGGTGCTCTATGAACTCGCCCAGATCGAAGAGGGGCGGGCCGGAGACTTGGCGCAGGCCCTGGCGCTGGACCCAGCCTATCTGTCCCGCATCCTCAAACGATTCGAAGCTCAGGGCTGGCTGATCCGGCAGCGCTCGGCGTTCGACGGGCGCGCCTTTGCGCTCTCCTTGACCGGAAGCGGCCGCGGCATCTTCGCATCGCTCGAGCGCGCATCCCGCGCCCAGGCCGAAAGGATCGTCGCGAGGCTGTCAGCCTCGGAAACCACGCGCCTGATCACGGCGCTCGGCGACACCGAAGCGCTGCTGGGCGGGGGGCGAAGCGATGGTTCCGTCTCGATCCGCGAGCACCGCCCCGGCGATATGGGGTGGGTCGTCGGTGCGCATGCGCGGCTCTATTGCGACGAGCTTGGTTGGGACATTGGCTTCGAGGCGCTCGTGGCCGAGATCGCGGGCGAGTTCCTGCGCAACTTCAAGCCTGGCCGCGAGCGCTGCTTCATGGCTGATGTCGACGGAAGCCCGGCGGGATCGGCCTTCGTGGTCGAGGCGGACGATATGACGGCGAAGCTCCGGCTCGTCCTCGTCGAGAAGCGCGCCCAGGGGCGGGGCCTCGGCAAGCGGCTCGTCGCCGAAGCGATCGGCTTCGCGCGCCTGGCAGGATATCGGCGCATGGTGCTGTGGACGAACGATGTCCTGCACGCCGCGCGGGCGATCTATGCGGCGGAAGGCTTCAGGCTCGTCGCCGAAGAGCGCCATCGCTCCTTCGGGCAGGACCTCGTCGGCGAGACATGGGAGCTCGACCTGTCGAGCGGCTGAGACGCGCCGTCAGGCCTTGAGCTTCAGCAGGGTGGCCGCCGCCGCGCGCCCCGCCAGAGTCGCCCCGCCCACGGTCATGGCGCCGCCCCCGGCCGTGGCCTCGCCCGCGATCAGGAGCTTGCCGCCGATGGGCCGGGCCAGCGCCTCGCGCGCGCCGTCATGGCCCGGTGCGCAGACGGAATAGGAGCCCTTGGCATAAGGATCGGTCCACCAGGCGGGGAATGAGCAGGCCTTGACCGTCTCCCGAAAATCCTCGCCGACCATGCGCGCGAGCAGGCCGGTCGCATGGTCGCGGGCAGCTTGCGTGCCGGCCTGCGACAGCTTGCGCGCGAAATCGCCGCCGCAATAGCCGATCACGATGTCCTTGCCGTCCGGATACATGTCGAAGCTGATCATCTCCTCCGGCTTGCCGGCCTCGATGAGCGTCGTGCCGGGCTCGACGCCGAAGCGGTCGCCCTCGGTCTTCAGCGCGATCTTCGTCAGAGCGCCCATCTGGAGCCCGGCGAGCGCACCCTGTGTCTGCGTCGGCAGCGCCGGGACGAAGCGGATCGCGCCCGCCTTGAGCACGCCGACCGGCACGGTCACGATGCAGGCCCGTGCGGTCAGCGTGCCGGAGGCGGTGGTGACGGCGACGACCGGGCCATCCCAGCGGATCTCCTCGACCGGCTGGTTCAGGCGGATGTCGAGCCCGGCGCCATGGCGGGCGACGAGCGCGCCGTAACCGCTCGGCACGATCAGATCCTCACCCGACCAGAGGCGCTGGTAATCGCGGGCGGAGATGCGATCCGATTCCTCGCCGATCGACAGCAGAAGCCCGGAGGAGGCGACAGGCGCCATGTCCGGGCCGAGATCGCCGAGGAGTTGTGCGACCGAGAGATCGCGCTTGCCGATGGCGTCCGTCTCCAATCGCCTGTCGATCTGGCGGAAGGCCTCGCGCCGGCGTCGGCGGTCGCTGTCCTGCATCGGCCTGCCGTCAGCATAGGCGCGGAAGCCGCCGCCCCAGCTTTCGGGCGCCGTCGGCACACCGAGCTCGCGCGCGATCTCGACCCAGGGGTTCGTCTCGGCCCAGTGGATGAACATCGCCCCCGCATCATAGGCCGGGCCGAGCGAGGTATCGGTGAAGGCCCGCCCGCCGATGCGGCCGCGCGCCTCAAGCAGCACGGCGCGGCGCCCGCCGGCCTTCAGCGCGTGGCCGGCCGCCAGCCCAGCAGCGCCGGCGCCGATGATCACGACATCGACATCCGCCGCGGCCTGCGCCGCGCCGGCAATGGCAAATCCCGCGGCCATGGCGGCGCCTCCTGCCAGGATGGTGCGTCTGCTCGGGGCGGCGTAGCGCTGATTCATGACAGCCAAGATGCGCTTCATTCGCTGCGCTGCAATGACCGGCCGGCGCGGTTCGCGATCACGAGATCGGGAGGCGGAGAGAGCGCTCCGCAGGCTGATGCGAATTTGAGAATTAGAATAGTTCTGTATTTGATTGATTCTATAGTTTTGCTTTGTGTGATTCAGTAATTGACAGCGAATATTGTCGATCCTATGGCGGTCCGGCCTGATGATGAGACATAGGGCATTGTTTTTACTCATTTTAATCTCGCCGCAGCGGCTTCGGTCGGCCGGCGAAGACGGGACCGGGCGATGGGCGGACATTTCGACAAGCTTCGCGGTGGCGTGGCGCTGGGCAGTCTGACGCTGGCCCTGCTCGCGGCTTCGGCCGCGCAGGCGCAGCAGCAACGGGGACAGGGGGCAGCGCCCGCGGCGGATGCGCCGGTGGTGCTGGACCAGATCACCGTGCAGGGGCAGGGCCAGCCGGGCGGGGCGCTGCTGGCCGGCCCCACGACGACGCGGGTGACGCGCGAGGAACTCGATCGCAATCAGGTGCAGAGCATTTCCGAGCTGTCGCAGCGGGTCGAGGCCGGCATCGCCTTCAACCGCGCGACGAATTCGGTGAATATTCGCGGGCTCGAGGGCGCGCGCGTGCTGACCACGGTGGACGGCATCCGCCAGCCCTTCCTGATCGATGCGCGCATCAGCAAGGGATCGACCAACGCCTTCGACTTCGACTCGCTCTCGACGCTCGATCTGCTGCGCGGCGGCAGCGGCGCGAGCACGCTGGGCAGTGGCGCGCTGGGTGGCGCGCTCGCCGTGCGCACGCTCGATCCGGAGGACCTCATTCGCAACGGCCGCAGCTATGGGGCGCTCGCCAAGAGCGGCTACGACAGCACGGATCGCGCCTGGTTCGGCAGCGCCGCGACTGCGGCAAGGCTTAACAATACCTGGTTCCTGTTCCAGGCGGGCTTCCGCGACGGGCACGAGGTCGGCAGCAAGGGCGACATCAAGACGATCGGCGCGACGCGCACCGCCCCCAACCCGAGCGACTTCAACCAGTACAATCTGCTGGGCAAGGTCTATCACTATGTCGACGAGGTGCATCGCTTCGGCCTGACGGGCGAGCTCTTCAAGCGCAGCGACCGGACCCAGAACCTGGACAACACGGTCTCGCTGACGGGCAATTACCGCCCCGGCTCCTACCAGAGCGGCGAGGATGTGGAGCGCAAGCGCGTCTCCCTCAGCTATGACTACAAGCTGCCCGGCTCATTCCTCGACGAGGCTCATGCCTCGCTCTACTGGCAGAACGTCACGCGCAATCAGCTCGCCTGGGCGCGGCGCTTCACCAGCGCGCCGCTCGGCCTCTACACCCGCAACGGCGAACTCGACCAGGATTCCTATGGATTCGAGGGGTATGCGATCAAGAGCTTCCAGACCGGCATCGCCTCTCACCGCGTGACGATGGGCGCCGACATCGCCGCGACGAAGCTGAAGCAGTACACTGCCGGCATCGATGGCTGCCCGGCGAATCCGCCCTATCCGGCGGCGCTGCGCGGCTGCAACAACCTGCACACCAACCAGGCCGACCAGCCGGATGTCGACGGGCGCCGCGTCGGGCTCTATCTGCATGACCAGATCGGCTTCATCGAGAACCGGCTGCGCTTCACGCCGGGCGCGCGCTTCGACTGGTATGAGGAGAAGCCGCAGAACACGCCGGCCTATACGACGAGCGCCTCCTATCCCGGCGCGCTGCCGCCCTCATCGAGCGATTCCGCCTGGTCGCCGCGCATCCGGGCCGAATACGACCTCCTGAAGAACGCTCCCTATATCAAGGACCTGACGATCTTCGCGCAATGGTCCAAGACTTTCCGCGCTCCGACCGCCAATGAGCTCTATGGCCGCTTCGGTGCGGTGGGCACCTATCTGAGGCAGGGCAATGCCGATCTGCGGCCCGAGATCGGCAATGGCGTCGATGTCGGCCTGCGCTTCGGCGACAAGGACCTCGGCGGCTCGGTAACCTATTTCCACACCGATTACCGCAACTTCATCGAGACCTATCAGGTCGCGGCGGCGGGAGGCCTCTACCCGCAGGGCGGTATCACCGGCTATCGCAACATTGCGCAGGCCGAGATCCAGGGCGTTGAGGTGAACGGGCAATATGCCTTCGCGCAGAACTGGCTGCTGCGCGGCTCCTTCGCCTATACCCGCGGCATCAACAAGCAGGACAATACCTTCCTGAACTCGATCTCGCCGATGCAGGGCATCGTCGCCGTCGCCTATGGCACCGACCGCTGGGGGGGCGAAGTCTCGGCCAAGCTCGCCGGCAAGCGTGACGACGTCGCGGTGACGAGCGACGGCTCCGGCTTCAAGGCGCCGGGCTATGCGATCTTCAATGCCTCGGCCTGGTGGCGGCCGGCTCCGCAGATCGCCGATCTCGAATTGCAGGTCGGCGTCTACAACATCTTCGACCGCAAATATTTCGACGCGGTCAATGTCCCGCTCTCGCGCCCGCAGCCGACTGCCTATTACAGCGAGCCGGGACGCACGGTGAAGGCGACGCTGAAATACCAGTTCTGAGCCGGGGTGTTTCGAGACCCTCCCGGTCCAAGCAAGGCCGGCTCTTCGGAGCCGGCCTTTTTCTTTGGCGCATGGGCCGTCACGCGGACGAGGGGCGGCCCTCATCTCCAGCCGATTGGAGCATGCTGATTTCGCACGGAACCAGAGCGTCATCCCGGACAAGCTGCGAAGCAGCGCCGCTCCGGGATCCATCGTCAAGCTCCGAAGCCCTTCGATGGATCCCGGGGCAAGCCCAGGATGACGGGGGTGCTTCGGCGAAACTCAGCGTGCTCTAGGGAATCTCCCAAGCCATCCGTCAAGACGGGCCTTGGGGCAGTCCTCCGTATGAGGGCTGACTAACTTTCTTCCTCTGCCTGCCGCGCCAGCAGCCTCGCCTTCCTCGGCCCCTCGACCAGCGATTTGAAGACGCCGCGCAGGGTGCGCGTCTCCTGCTCGGTCATGTCGAGGCGGTGCAGGATATCGCGCAGATTGGCGGTCATGACCGGCTTCTTGCCGGGCGGGAAGAAGCCGCTGACGTCGAGTTCTTCTTCCAGGTAGTCGAAGAGCGACAGGATCATCTCACGCTTGGCCGGCGGCGAGGGGTTGGCCTCGCGGAAGGGCGGCTCGCCGTTCGTGGTCTTGAACCATTCATAGCCATTGAGCAGCACGGCCTGGGCGAGATTGAGCGAGGCGAAAGCAGGGTTGACAGGAAAGGTGAGGATCGCATCGGCGAGCGTCACCTCCTCATTGGTGAGCCCGATGCGCTCGCGCCCGTAGAGAATGCCGACCCGCTCGGCCGCGCCGACGCGCCCCGCGATGTCCGGCATCGCCTCGGCGGGGGTGAAGACGCGCTTCATCTGGCCGCGCTCGCGCGCGGTGGTGGCGAGCACATAATTCAGATCGGCGACGGCGTCGGCCGCGCTGTCGTAGAGCCTGGCGTTTTCGAGGATATGCGTGGCGCCGGAGGCGGCGGCGGTGGCGCCCTTCTTCAAACCGCCGCCGGTCGGCCAGCCGTCGCGCGGGGCGACGAGGCGCATTTCGGAGAGGCCGAAATTCGCCATGGCCCGCGCGCACATGCCGATATTCTCGGCGAGCTGCGGCTCGACGAGGATGACGACGGGGGCGGGGGCCTCGACGGCCGGGCGGGTGCGGTCGGTACCGGAACCGGTCATGGCGGAAACCGTTGCTGAAACTGTGATGCGGCCCGTCCTGTCGGACGGGCGGGGCGACAGGTCAAGCGGCGGTTGAGCGCGGAGGGGGACGAGTGGGGGAGGATCGGATCCTGTGGCTGGCGCCGATCCTGTTGCTGGCCGTCCCGATCGGGCTGGCGCTCGGGCGCTACTGGGCGAGTTCGCGTGCGCCCGGCGTCGTGCGTCTCGACGGGGCCGGCGCCGATCCGAAGGGGCAGATCGAGCCGACGCTGGAGCACGAGGACGCGGTGCGGATCGAGGCACAGGCCGACCAGCGCTGATGCTCCAACAACACGTCAGAGCATCATGATCGCGTAAGATCGGATGCCCGATGCTTTCAGGCGGCGGCCGCGACCGCGCGCAGCACCCGCAGCGTGTTGCCGCCGGCGAGCTTGGTGAGGTTCTCCTCAGACCAGCCGCGGCGGATCAGCTCGGCGATCACGTTCGGGAAGGTGGTGGTGTCCTCCAGCCCGTTCGGGTTCACCCAGCCGAAGAAGTCCGAGCCGATGCCGACATGGTCGTGGCCGATGCGCTTGGCCAGATACTCGACATGGTCGCAGTATTGCGGAACCGTCGCCTTCGGCCGCGGGCCGACCTTGGCCTCGATCTCGGCCTCGACCTTGGCGTAGTCCATGCCCTCGGGCGTCTTGCCATACTGGTCCTTGGCGGGGCGGTGCCAGTCGCGCGAGGCCTGGTTGATGAAATCCGGCACGAAGGTCGCCATCACCACGCCGCCATTGCCGGCGACCCGGTCGAGCACGTCGTCGGGCACGTTGCGCGGATGGTCGCAAAGGCTGAAGGCGTTGGAATGAGACCAGACGACCGGCGCGCTCGTGACGTCGAGCGTGTCATGCATGACCTTGGGCGAGACATGGGCGAGATCGACCACCATGCCGAGCTTGTTCATGCGGCGGATGACGTCCTTGCCGAAGGCGCTGAGGCCGTTGTGCTTCGGCGCATCGGTGGCGGAATCGCACCAGTCATGGGTGTCGTTGTGACAGAGCGTCATCAGGCGGACGCCGAGATCGTAATAGGCGTCGAGCGCGTCCAGCTCGTTGTCGAGTGCCGAGCCGTTCTCGATCGTCATGAACAGCGCGATGCGACCCTCCGCCTTGGCGTCCTCGACATCCTCGGCCGAGAGACCGGGGCGGAAGGCATCGGCGTGCCGCTTCATGATCGAGCGCATCAGCGCGATCTGCGCCAGCGCGAAGCCGGCGGGCTTGGGATGGTTCGGCGGGACATAGGCGGCGAAGAACTGGCCGGCGAGCTTGCCCGCCTGCATGCGCGGAATATCGGTGTCGACCTCGGCGTGGACCTTGCTCAGATCATAAGCCGCGACATCGCCCTTCGCCTGCCGGTCCTTGCGGATGACGTAAGGCAGATCGTTATGCCCGTCGATCAGCGGGACGCGGTCCAGCAGGGCGAGCGCGGCGGCATAGGCATTGTCCTGAACGGGAGGTTTGGCGAGGGCCATGGCGAAGTCTCGGTCGGAATCGGGAGAGGCACTTTGGCAGGGACACCCGCGGCAGGCGAGGGCGTGTGGTGCAGGGGCGCTCCCCCAATTCGGCACGGTTCGCCTGCCCGTCATTGCGAGGAGCGAAACGACGAAGCAATAAAGGGGGACGTCGAGCGCTGCCGCCCCTGGATTGCTTCGCTTGAGGCTCGCAATGACGGAAAAGCGATTCCTAGCCGAAGCGCGACGCCGCGAAGGGCGCGGGGTCGACGAAGACCTTCTGGCCCGTCACCATTTCCGCGATCATCCGGCCGGTGACGGCGGCCAGCGTCAGGCCGTGATGGGCGTGACCGAAGGAGAACCACAGGCCCTTGTGCTTATGGGCGGGGCCGATGATCGGCATCATGTCCGGCGTGCAGGGCCGGCGGCCGAGCCAGGGCTGCGGATCCAGCCGCTCCCCGAGCGGGAACAGGCTCTTGGCGATGGGTTCAGCGCGGGCGAGCTGCACCGGCGTCGCGTCCGCGTCGCGATCCGCGAATTCTGCGCCGGTCGTCAGGCGCACGCCCTGCAGCATCGGGGCCAGGAAATAGCCGCGCTCGGTGTCGAGCACCGGGTGGTTCAGCACCGCATTGCCCTGCGGCTTGTAGTGCATGTGGTAGCCGCGCTTCACCGCCAAGGGCAGGTGATAGCCGAGCTGGCGGGCCAGAACATCGGCCCAGGGACCGAGCGCGATCACGACGTCCTTGGCCGTGGCGATGGAGCCGTCGGCGAGGGTGACGCTCCATTCGGCGCCCTCCTGCTTCAGCGTGCCGGCATCGCCGAGGGCGAGCCTGCCGCCGAGCGCCTCGAACTGGGCGACATAGGCCTTGGACAGCCCATGCGGATCGACCACCGTGACGGGGTCGGTCCAGTGCAGGCCGCCGATCAGGCTGCCATGGTCGAGATGCGGCTCCTCCGCCTTCAGGGCCGCCATGTCGAGCGCGCGGTAGTTGACGCCGAAGTCGCGCTTCCACCGGGCGGCCTCCGCCAGGCGCTCGTCGCGCTCCTTCTCCGTGCGGAACACCTTCATCCAGCCATTGCGGCGCAGCAGGTTCTGCGCGCCGGCCTCGGCCGCGAGCGCGTCATGCTCGGTGACCGAATGCTCGATCAGCTTGGCGTATTTCTGCGCGATCGCCTCGTGCTGCGAGGCGCGCGAGTGCATCCAGTAGGAGAACAGGAAGGGCGCGAGCTTCGGGATCGCCTGCCAATGGTAATGCGCGTCGATGGTGTTGTTGCGCGCATAGCGCAGCAGCGCGCCGAAATCATGAGGGAAGCCATAAGGATAGACGCCCTCGCGCTGGATCAGCCCGGCATTGCCGTAGCTGGTCTCCTCGCCCGGCGCCCGCTTGTCGACGAGCAGCGTCGAACGGCCCGCCTTTTGCAGATGAAGGGCCACGGAAATGCCGACGATGCCGGCACCCAGAACGATCGTATCCACCCGCATGACGATGACCCCACCAATCCCCGGGGCCGTAGAATAACCGAACCGGCGCATCTGTCAGCGGCTGCGCGTGTTTCTGCGGCAAATCCGGCGATCTTTCGTCGAACATGCCGGCGTTCTGGCGTCAATGAGAGGCTCACAACGGCCTTTCTCGGTATGTCGCGCAATTTTATGCCGGCGCAGGATCGGATTGCGCCAGAGCGGGGTGACGGGCCGGTGCGGGTGAGCCAGTCTGAGGCCTCTTTCCGCGATCGATTCATGCGACGGGGCCCATGCGCGCAGCCGCTCATCTCGCCTCCGCCCTCGGCTGGCTGGGGCGCCACGGAACGCAGGGATTCGCCCTCTCGATCCTGCTCGGTCTGGCGCTGCCGCAATTTTCGGCGGCGGCGCGGCCGGTGCTGCCCGTCACCATCTTCTGCTTCACGACCATCGTGTTCATGAGGCTCGATCTCGGCGTCACGCTGCGGCTGGTGCGCCGGCCGGCCCGGCTGGCGGCGACTTGCCTCTGGCTCGCGGTGGCGCCCGCGCTTCTGATCGGCGCCGCGCTGGGGATCGTCGGGCGCGAGAGCCTCGATCCCGGCATTCTGCTCGGGCTGGCGATCATGGGAGCCGCGCCGCCGATCATGTCTTCGCCGGCCGTGGCGATCCTCTACGGCTTCGAGCCCTCGCTGATCATTGCGAGCGTGCTCATGACCACGGTGGCGAGCCCGCTGGTCGCGCCGCTGCTGCTGGACTGGCTGGCCGGCGCGGCCGTGCCGCTGGACCGTACCGCGCTGATGCTGCGGCTGCTGATCTTTATCGGCGGCGGCATGGCGGTGGCGACGCTGCTGCGCTGGCGGCTGGGCGGGTCGCGCATCCGGGCGATCAAGGCGGAGCTCGATGGCTTCGGCGTGCTGATGTATTTCATTTTCGCCATCGCGGCGATGGACGGTGTCACGGCCGCCGCGATGGCCCAGCCGCGGCTGGTGCTGCTCGTCCTCGCCTGCGTCTTCGGGATGTCGGCCGCCGGGCTGGCCTCGGCCTGGCTCGTGCTGCGGCTTCTGCCCGCGCCCGAGCGCTTCATGGTCGGCTATGGCAGCGGCCAGCGGAATATGGGGTTGCTGGTCGCGGCCATGGGGACGGGCATCTCGCCGAACACCTTCCTTTATTTCGCGCTGGCGCAGTTCCCGATCTATCTGCTGCCCTGGCTGCTGGCCGGGCTGGCGCGGCGCGTGGGGCGTGGCCAGGCGCATCCCGCCCCTGCCGGTGGGTGAGGCCCGCGCCGGTTTGGTGATTGCGAAGGCGTAGCCCGGGCGCTAAACCGCCGCCATGAGCACCGCCATCCGCATCGCCCCTTCCATTCTCTCGGCCGATTTCTCGAAGCTGGGCGAAGAGGTGCGCGCGATCGATGCCGCTCGCGCGGACTGGATCCATTGCGACGTGATGGATGGGCATTTCGTGCCCAACATCACCTTCGGCCCGGACGTGCTGAAGGCGATCCGCCCGCATACGGACAAGTTCTTCGACGTCCATCTGATGATCGCGCCGGTCGATCCCTACATCGAGGCCTTCGCCAAGGCGGGCGCCGATCTCATCTCCTTCCATGTCGAGGCGGGGCCGCATCCGCACCGCACGCTGCAGGCGATCAAGGCGCAGGGGAAGAAGGCCGGCATCGTGCTCAACCCCGGCACGCCTGCGAGCGCCGCCGAGGCGCTGATCGAGGAGGTCGATCTCATCCTGCTGATGACGGTCAATCCCGGCTTCGGCGGGCAGAGCTTCATTCGCTCGGTGGTCGAGAAGGTTTCGCAGGTGAAGGCGCTGATCGGCGGCCGGCCGATCACGCTCGAGATCGATGGCGGCGTGACGCCGCAGACCGCACCGCTGGTGGTGAAGGCCGGGGCCGACACGCTGGTGGCGGGCTCTGCCGTGTTCAAGGGCGGGCCTGCCGCCTATGCCGGAAATATCGAAGCGATCCGCAAGGCGGCCGAGGCCGCGCGGGGCGATTGGGTTTGACGAGTTCGCAGCCCTCATCCTGAGGAGCCGCGAAGCGGCGTCTCGAAGGATGCTCCAGCGCCCTCTGGACCATCCTTCGAGACGCGCTCCTTCGGAGCGCTCCTCAGAATGAGGGCTCATTGGATGACGAGGACGAGACGATGATCCCCCGCTATTCCCGCCCCGAAATGGTCGCCATCTGGGAGCCGCAGACCCGGTTCAGGATCTGGTTCGAGATCGAGGCGCATGCCACCGACAAGCTCGCCGAGCTCGGCGTCGTGCCGAAGGAGGCCGCCGCGACGATTTGGGCCAAGGCGAGGGATGTCGAGTTCGACGTCGCGCGCATCGACGAGATCGAGCGCGTCACCAAGCATGACGTCATCGCCTTCCTGACACATCTGGCCGAGATCGTCGGGCCGGAAGCCCGCTTCGTCCATCAGGGCATGACCTCCTCGGACATTCTCGACACGACGCTGTCGGTGCAGCTCGCCCGCGCCACCGACCTCTTGATCGCCGATGTCGATGCGCTGCTGGCGGCGATCAAGCGTCGCGCCTTCGAGCACAAATTCACCCCGACGATCGGCCGCTCGCATGGCATTCATGCCGAGCCGGTGACCTTTGGGCTCAAGCTCGCCCAGGCCTATGCCGAGTTCGATCGCTGCCGGGCCCGCCTCGTCGCAGCCCGCGCCGAGATCGCGACCTGCGCCATTTCGGGCGCCGTCGGCACCTTCGCCAATATCGACCCGCAGGTCGAAGCCTATGTCGCGCAGAAGATGGGGCTGACCGTCGAGCCGGTCTCGACGCAGGTGATCCCGCGCGACCGGCACGCGATGTATTTCGCGACGCTCGGCGTCGTCGCCTCCTCGATCGAGCGGCTGGCGACCGAGATCCGCCATCTGCAGCGCACCGAGGTCTATGAGGCGGAGGAGTTCTTCTCGCCGGGCCAGAAGGGCTCCTCGGCGATGCCGCACAAGCGCAACCCCGTGCTGACCGAGAACCTCACCGGCCTCGCCCGGCTCGTGCGCGGCATGGTGGTGCCGGCGCTCGAAAACGTGGCGCTCTGGCACGAGCGCGATATCTCGCATTCCTCGGTCGAGCGCATGATCGGCCCCGACGCGACCGTGACGCTCGATTTCGCGCTGGCGCGCCTCACCGGCGTCGTCGACAAGCTGCTGATCTATCCGCAGAACATGCGCCGCAATCTCGACCGGCTCGGCGGGCTGCACAACTCCCAGCGCGTGCTGCTGGCGCTGACCCAGGCCGGCGCCAGCCGCGAGGACAGCTATGCCATGGTCCAGCGCAACGCGATGCGCACCTGGGAGCATGGGGAGGACTTCCTCACGAACCTCCTTGCGGACCGCGACGTGACCGCTCGCCTCTCCCCCGCCCAGCTCGAAGCGATGTTCGACGAGGGCTACCACTTCAAGCATGTCGACACGATCTTCGCGCGGGTGTTCGGGGAGGGGTGATTCCATGGACGACCGCGACGCCTATCGGCTCCCCGCGGTCGTCACTCATAACTTCGATCCCGAGCGCGGGGCATTCAGAAATCTGTGCAGCCTTTCCGACGACGCTGCCCAGAGCGTGCTGGCCTCGATCGCAAACGCAGGCCACCGTTCGATCAGGCCAAATTATCTCGCTCGCCGGAGAGCGACCGAGGCGTGGTTGTTGTCAGAGCGGACCCGAAAGCTCGGAGTCCCGAAGCGACAGCATCCGATCTATTTCTTTCTGGGTGACATGTCCGACGGCGCCGACCCGTCGCGGCTTCGCTCCTGTGTGCTGCCTCTCGCAAGCTTGCCGCCAGATTCGATCACCTTCACCTATCCCGACAGCATGACGAGTTATCTGATCGGGTTCCGCGACGATCTCGCAGCCGAACGGCTGCCTCACCACGGCAAGCTTTTCACTTTGGCGGAAATCGTCGAGCTGATCGCGCAAGAGGGCCTGCCGGTGACACGGTGGAAATCGGAGCCCCAGCGCCGTCACGATCGCTTCATAGAGATGCAACTCTGGGACGATGCTCCTCTGGTCGGGCTTGAGGGAGCTGGTTGACCAGTTTATCCTGATGGCATGATCATCGTCGGGACCTTCGAGGCGAAGACCAAATTCTCCGAGCTGCTCGACAGGGTCGAGCAGGGCGAGGAGGTCGTCGTGACGCGCCATGGCAAGGCGGTCGCCAGGATCGTTCCCGAAGCGATTGATGGAGATAGGGCCTCAGCGCGGGCACGCGAAATTCTGGCGCGCCGCCGGGCGATCGGCGAGCGGCTCGCGGTGAGCGGCCAGTTGCCGATCTCGGCCCGCGAGATGTGGGAATGGATCGAGGAAGGCCGGCGCTGATGCCGTGCGTCGTCGATGCCAGCGTCGTGCTGGCCGTGCTGCTCCCGGACGAGACGCAGCCGGCGGAGGCCTTCGTTGCCGATCTCATCGGGGGAGGGGCGCGCGCTCCGGCGCATTGCGCCACCGAAGTCTGCAACGGTTTGGTCGTCGCCTATCGTCGCGGTCGCATCACCCGCGACGAGATGGGCTCGGCGCTCTCCGATGTGGCGGCGCTCCGGATCGCTTCGGACGCCCGCGACCGTTTCGGTGTGTCAGCAGATGTCGTGAACCTCGCCCTGGCGCATCGGCTCACGGTCTATGACGCCGCTTATCTCGAACTCGCCCGTCGCAGCGGGCTGCCGCTGGCGACCTTCGACGGTGCCTTGCGCGCCGCTGCGGTGAGCGAAGGTGTTCCTCTCCTCGAGACGACCTCATGAAAACCGCCGACGTCGATATCCTGATCATTCCGGGCTGGTCGAGCTCCGGGCCGGACCATTGGCAGACCCGCTGGGAGACGCGGCTGCCGAATGCCCGGCGCGTCGAGCAGGAGGATTGGTACAAGCCGACGCGCGACGGCTGGGCGAGCCAGATCGTCGCGGCCGTGCGCGCGGCGAGCCGGCCGGTGGTGCTGGTGGCGCATTCGGCCGGATGCAGCGCCGTGGCCCATGCCGCCGAGCATCTGAGGCATGGCGATGTCGCCGGCGGCTTTCTGGTGGCGCCGGCTTCCGAGCGGGCCAAGCGCGCCATCCCCGGAATGGGAGCCGATTTCATCCCGCATCGGCGCGAGCGCTTGCCCTTTCCCTCGGTGCTGATCGCCAGCGCGACCGATCCCTACTGCACGCCCGAGGAGGCTAGGGAACTGGCCGAGGCCTGGGGCTCGCAATACGTCGATGCCGGCGACAGCGGCCATCTCAACACCGAATCCGGGCATGGCCCCTGGCCGGACGGGCTGCTGCGCTTCGGCGGCTTTCTCAAGGGGTTGGGCGCGGTTCCTGAGAGGGTGATTCAGGTCGGCTCGTGAGCGCCGATGCTCTCGCGAGCTTGATCAGATTGCGTCAAGCAGATGCAAGGAACCGGCTGACCCTCGCACGGTTCTCATCGTCCTTCGGACCATCGGTCAACGATACCGTTAAGCCAGGCAATGTCGCGATGCGTGTTGGTGAGACGTGCATCGCGATGAGGAATCGGCAGGGCTTTTTTATGTTCCATTGCAGTCCGCCGCCGCCCATCGGATATTGTTCAGCCGGCGCGAGGCCACTTTCATGCAGAGTTACGGGAACGACCTTGGCGATGCGGTCTTGGCCGTGAAGCTTAACTGAAGCCAACGCCCGCATCTGCAGTTCGCGATAGCCCGCCGGGCCGTATTCCCGCAGAACCTCGTCATGGATCCGAGCTCTTTTTGCGTCCTCGGTCTCGGATTGAGCAGGAACACCGATGCGCCCCCCGGATCGAAGAGTCGTGCCATCGAATTCGAAATCATCCGCCGTCAGTATCTGCTTGAGTAAAATGACCCAGTAACCTTGCGCCAGCCGGCCCGGTGCATACCCTAGATTGCGCTCGATGGCCGCAGCCGGTCTGGGGCCGATCCAATTCAGCGTCGTCACGTTGCCCGAGAAGAGCTCCGTTTGGCCGACAGTTAAGACGCGCATCTTCTGAGCTCCCTGGCACTGGGCTGAGTATGCCGGAACGTGAATGCGGGAAGATGACTACGAAACAAGACCGCCCCGGCTCTCACCGGGGCGGTCCTGTCTTACACGCTCAGGCGATCAGCCCAGATCAGTTCTCGATATAGGTGATCTTGCCGTCGGCGCCCTTCTTCCAGGTGTACATGGTGTAGTCCGGGCGGGTGATGTCGCCCTTCTTGTCGAAGCCGATATCGCCGATCACGGTCTTCACCGGCTGGCCGCCATGCAGCGCGTCGGCGATCTTCTTGGGGTCGGTCGAGTTGGCGCGCTTGGCGCCCTCGGCCATGATCTGGACAGCGGCATAGCTGTAGAGGGTGTAGGCTTCCGGCTTGAAGTTCTTGGCAGCGAACTTCTGAACGACGGCGGCCGCCTCCGGGCGCTTCTGCGGGTCCGGCGGGAAGGTCATCAGCGTGCCTTCGACGCCGGGGCCGCCGATGGTGGCGAACTCGTCGGTGGTGATGCCGTCGCCGGAGACGAGCACGGTCTTCAGGCCCTGGTCGCGCATCTGGCGCACGATCAGGCCGCCTTCGGTGTGCAGGCCTCCCCAATAGAGGTAATCGGCGCCGGAAGCCTTGATCTTGGAGACGAGCGCCGAGAAGTCTTTCTCGCCGGCGTTCACGCCTTCATAGAGCACTTCCTTGATGCCGCCGGCGTTGAGGCCCTTCTTGGTCTCGTCGGCGAGGCCCTGGCCATAGGTCGTCTTGTCGTGGACGACGGCGATCTTCTTGTCCTTGAAGTTCTTGATCAGATAGGCCGAGGCGACCGAGCCCTGCTGGTCGTCACGGCCGCAGGTGCGGAAGGTGTTCCAGAGGCCGCGCTCGGTGATCTTCGGGTTGGTGGCCGAAGGGGTGATCATCAGCACGCCGTTCTCGGCATAGACTTCCGAGGCCGGCATGGCGACGCCGGAGTTGAACGGGCCGACGACCCATTTCACGCCGTCACCGACGAATTTGTTGGCGACCGAGACGCCCTGCTTGGGGTCGGAGACGTCGTCGCCGACGCTGACGGTGATCTTCTGGCCGAGGACGCCGCCGGCGGCGTTGATGTCCTCGACAGCCTGCTCGGCGCCGTTCTTCAGCTGCGCGCCGAAGGCGGCGTTGGGGCCCGTGATGGGGCCGGCGACGCCCAGCTTGATCTGCGCATTGGCGATGCTCGAAAACGCCAGGACCGCGCCCAGCGCGATGCCGCCCAAAAGCAACTTCTTCATGCGGTGAAACTCCCCTCGGTTTTTAAAAACGCTCTGTTTGACAACGGGCTGGACGCACCGCCCGTCTCGGCGCGTGTGCCGCCGGAAAGCGCAGTCTTGCGCGTTTTCGGCAGGGTGTCACGCGGCAAGCTCATGCGACTAATGGCCGGACTTCACAGCAATTCCGGCTTGATCACGGCGCCCGGGCGCGGCTTCCAGCCGAAGGGGCCGGCCGGCTCGAACAGCCAGTGATATTGCCGCGTCATCTGCCGGGCGCGGGTGTAGCGCCAGCCGGCGAAGCCGAAGGCCAGCAGCACCAGCGTGTCGACGATGTAATAATGCAGGGTCAGCAGCGTCGCCTGGAACAGCGCGAAATGGATGAAGCGCACGAACAGGCCGAGGATCAGCATGTAGATGAGCAGCTGCCAGTTCGGCCGCCAGGTCAGCGCGATGGCGCGCCCCGCCATCCAGGCGAGCCAGCCGCCCATGACCACCGAGACGAGAAGGAACAGCCAGATGGTCGGTTCTTCGTAGAGGATGCCCTGCATCGTCAGTGCCTCCCGCCTTCCAGATAGGCCGCCTGCACCTGCGGGTTGGCGAGTAGTTCCTTGCCCGTGCCGCTCATGGTGACGACGCCATTGACCATGACATAGCCGCGATGGGCGAGCTTCAGCGCATGGAAGGCGTTCTGCTCCACCAGGAAGACCGTGAGGCCCTCGCTGCGGTTGAGCTCGCGGATCGCCTCGAAGATCTGCTTCACGATCAGCGGAGCGAGGCCGAGCGAAGGCTCGTCCAGCAGCAGGAGCTTGGGCCGGGCCATCAGCGCGCGGGCGATCGCCACCATCTGCTGCTCACCGCCCGAGAGGGTGCCGCCGCGCTGCTGGAGACGCTCCTTCACTCGCGGAAAGAGCACGCACATGCGCTCGAGATCGTCGTCGAAATGAGCGAAGTTGTTCACTGCCGCGCCCATCTGAAGGTTCTCGTAGACGGTCATGCGCGGAAAGATACGGCGCCCTTCCGGCGATTGCGCGATGCCCAGGCGTGCGATCTCGTGGCTCGGCATCTTCGTGATGTCGCGCCCGTCATAGGTGATGGTGCCCTCGCGGGCCTGCGGATTGCCGAAGATCGTCATCATCAGCGTCGATTTGCCGGCGCCGTTGGCGCCGATCATGGTGACGATCTCTCCGGGATTCACATCGACATCGACGCCCTTCAGCGCGATGATCTTGCCGTAATAAGTCTTGACCCCGCGGACGGAGAGGAGAGGCTGGGGCGCAGTCACGAGATGCCGACCTCCGCTTCGACCTCTTCGACCTCCTCGTCATCGACGCCGAGATAGGCGGCGATGACCTTCGGGTCGGCCTGGACCTCGGCCGGCGTGCCGTCCGCGATCTTGGTGCCGTAGTCGAGCACCACGACATGGTCCGAAATTTCCATCACCACCGACATGTCGTGCTCGATCAGCAGCAGGGCCGTGCCGAGATCCTTGCGGATCGAGAGCAGCAGTTCGTTGAGATCCAGGCTCTCGCGCGGGTTGAGGCCGGCGGCCGGCTCGTCGAGGCAGAGCAGCACGGGGTCGGTACACATCGCCCGCGCGATTTCCAGCCGGCGCTGGTCGCCATAGGGCAGATCGGCGGCCGGATCGTCGGCGCGGTGGGTGAGGTTGATCTTGTCCAGCCAGAACTTGGCCTTCTCGATCGCCTGCTTCTCACGCGCCTTGTAGCCGGAGGTGCCGAGCACGCCCAGGATCGAGAAGCCGGAGGCCAGCATCAGCGGGTTGTGCTGGGCGATCAGTAGATTTTCCAGCACCGTCATGCCGCCGAAGAGGCGGATGTTCTGGAAGGTGCGGGCGACCTTGGCCTTCCAGGAAATGCGGAAGTCCGGCATGCGCTCCAGCAGATGGCTCGTGCCATCATCCTGCGTCAGCGTGATCATGCCCTGGGTCGGCTTGTAGAAGCCGGTGATGCAGTTGAACACGGTCGTCTTGCCGGCTCCGTTGGGGCCGATCAGCGCGGTGATCTCGCCCTTGCGGGCCTCGAAGGAGAGATCGTTGACGGCGGTGAGGCCGCCGAAGCGCATGGTGACATGCTCGATCTGGAGCAACGGCCTGCCGTGAGCCGGCAGGGGGGAGGGAGCGGCGGCGCTCATCAGCCATGGCCCTCCTGCACGAGATCGGCCGAGATCTGTTTCTTCTCCTTCAGGAAGACGGTCGGCTCGCGGGTCGAGATCAGGCCGCGCGGCTTCCAGATCATGATCACGACCATGGCGAAGCCGAAGATCAGCATGCGGTATTTGGTCGGGTCGAAATCGGCGCCGAAGATCGCCTTCATCCATTCCAGCTCGCGCAGCAGCTCGGTGCCGCCGATCATCACGATGGCGGCGATGGCGACGCCCCAGAGCGAGCCCATGCCGCCGAGCACGACGATGGCGAGGATGACCGCCGATTCCATGAAGGTGAAGGATTCGGGGCTGATGAAGCCCTGGCGGGCCGAGAAGAAGGCGCCGGCGAAGCCGCCGAACATGGCGCCCAGCGCGAAGGCCGTGAGCTTGGTGTTCGTGGTGTTGATGCCGAGCGAGCGGCAGGCGATCTCGTCCTCGCGCAGCGCCTCCCAGGCGCGCCCGACCGGCAGGCGGCGCAGCCTCAGCGTGACGAAGGCGGTCAGCAGGGCGAGGCAGAGAATGAGGTAATAGAGGAAGATGGTCCGGTAGAGCGGCGAGAATTCCAGCCCGAAGACCGCGGCAAAGCCGGTGTCGCTGGCGTTGAAGGGAATGCCGAAGAAGGTCGGGCGCGGAATGCCCGAGATGCCGGCATAGCCGTTCGAGAACTCGGTCCAGTTGATCAGGACGAGGCGGATGATCTCGCCGAAGGCCAGCGTCACGATGGCGAGATAGTCGCCGCGAAGCCGCAGGACGGGGAAGCCCAGCAGCATGCCCCAGAAGGCGGCGAGGATGCCGGCCAGCGGCAGGAGGATCCAGAAGGACAGCCCGAAATTCTTGGCGAGCAGCGCATAGGAATAGGCGCCGACCGCATAGAAGGCGACGTAGCCCAGATCGAGCAGGCCGGCGAGGCCGACGACGATGTTCAGCCCCCAGCCGAGCATGACGTAGATCAGGATCTGCACGCCGAAATTATCGACCCATTTCAGCGCGCCGCCCCAGCCGGCGAGGCTGATCGCGATGGCGGGAAACGCGGCGAGGAAGCCGAGGCCGAAGAGCGAGAACAGCTTCGAATGGCGCTGGAAGAAGGCGATGGTGCCATGTGGCAGCAGGCGGATCGCGGGCTTGTTGCTGCCGGCCTTCTGCTGCTGGCGCAGCGCGACGAGGAAGCGGCCGACGAAGACGATGGCGACCGCCCAGGCCACCGCGTCCCAGCGCGGGTCCAGAACCAGGACATTGTCCATGTTCTGGCGGGTGCCCCAGGCGATGATCGGAATGCAGAGGCCGAGCGTGACGAGGGCGGCGAAGCCGGCCTCCTTCAGCGCCGCCTTCAGGTCGAGGCCGGCGGGTTTGGCGGATGCTGCCGTGGCCATGGCGTCAGACCTTCTCGACTTCCGGCCGGCCGAGAATGCCCGAGGGCATGAAGACCAGCACGATGGCGAGGATGCAGAAGGCGGCGACGTCCTTGTAGTCGATGGTGAAATAGGCCGACCACATCACCTCGATCAGGCCGATCAGCAGTCCGCCGAGCACGGCGCCGGGAAGGGACCCGATGCCGCCCAGCACCGCCGCGGTGAAGGCCTTTACGCCCGGCGTGAAGCCGTCCGAGAAGTTCACCACGCCGTAGAGCACAAGATACATCACGCCCGCGACGGCCGCGAGCGCGGCGCCCATCACGAAGGTGATCGAGATGGTGCGGTCGACATCGATGCCGAGCAGGGCAGCCATCTTGCGGTCCTGCTCGCAGGCGCGCTGGGCGCGGCCGAGAGGCGTCTTCTGCACGATGTACCAGAAGGCGGCGAGGAGCACGGCGGTCGTCAGCATGATGACGATCTGCTTGTAGGAGATCTGCACCGAATAGGTCGTGCTCTCGATCAGCGTGATCGACTTGTTCAGGAGCGGGGGGATCGACTTGTTGCGCGGGCCCTGCACGACCTGCACGAAATTCATCAGGAAGATCGACATGCCGATGGCCGAGATCAGCGGCGCGAGGCGGAACGAGCCGCGCAGCGGCCGATAGGCGACGCGCTCGATCGTCCAGTTCCACAGCGAGGTGAAGAACATCGCCAAGCCCAGCACCACGATCAGCGCCAGCATCACCATCCCGGCGCCGGTGCCGACGACGGCCGTGACCAGCATGAAGAAGATCAGGGCGATGAAGGCCGAGAGCATGAAGATGTCGCCATGGGCGAAATTCACCATGCCGATGATGCCGAAGACCATCGTGTAGCCGATGGCGATGAGACCGTAGATCGATCCCAGTGTCAGCCCGTTGATGAGCTGCTGGAGAAACACTTCCATGGAAGACGCCGACCCCTCGATGTCGCTCCCGTTCTCGTCACCGGCATGAGGCCGGCGCATGCGGGATACGATTGTGTTGCAGAGCTACCAATGGTTCTCACCGCCGACAATCTCCCCCTCCCGGGGTTCTGTCAAAATCAAACTGACGGGAATTGCCTTTCTATTGTGCAGAAATTTCGGGTTGACGGCGCGGTTTTCGCGCAACCTGATCACGTCCCGGGCCGCGCTGCGGCGTAGTCGGTAAGCGTCGGCTGCGCCGTGCATTTCGGCGTTTTCCGGCGGGGCATGCGGCGGCGGATCAGCCCCGGTCGGCGAGCTGGAAGCCGTGGGCGAGCGGGTCGCGATCATCGATGAAGATCGTGTTGTAGCCCGTCATTCGGGCCCAGCCCTCAATCGAAGGTATGATGCCGGGGAAGGGTCCGACCTGCGCCGTGGCCTCGACCCGACCGCGGAACAGCGTGCCGATGATGCTCTCATGGACGAAGTCCTCGCCCACGGCGAGCTTCCCCTGCGCCGCCCATTGCGCCATGCGCGAAGAGGTGCCTGTGCCGCAGGGCGAGCGATCCAGCGCCTTGTCGCCGTAGAAGACGGCATTGCGGGCATGGGCCTCGGGATGGGTCGGCGCGCCCGTCCAGAGGACGTGCGAGAGGCCCTTGATCGCGGCGTTCTCCGGGTGGACGAAATCGTATTTCGCGTTGAGCGCGGCGCGCAGCTTCGGGCTCCAGCGCAGCAGGTCGGAGGGGTTGACCTCGGCGATGTCGCGGATTGCGTCCTGCGGATCGACGATCGCGTAGAAATTGCCGCCATAGGCGACATCGATGACGACTTCGCCGAGGCCCTCGACCTGGGCCGTCAGGCCCGTGGCGTGCAGATAGGAGGCGATGTTGGTGATGCGGACGGCGTCCACATAGGGGCCGTTGCGGGTATAGCGCGCGGTGACCAGGCCTGCGGGCGTGTCGATCTTCAGGATGCCGTCCTCGCGCGGCGTCACCAGCCCGCGCTCCAGCGCCATGGTGACTGTGCCGATGGTGCCGTGCCCGCACATGGGCAGGCAGCCGGAGGTCTCGATGAAGAGAAAGGCGATGTCGGCATCAGGCCGCGTCGGCGGATAGAGGATCGCGCCGGACATCATGTCATGGCCGCGCGGCTCGAACATCAGGCCGGTGCGGATCCAGTCGTATTCCGCCAGAAAATGCGCGCGCTTTTCGACCATGTTCGCACCCTGCAAAGGCGGGGCGCCGCCGGCGACGAGCCGTACCGGATTGCCGCAGGTGTGGCCGTCGACGCAGAAGAAGGTGTGGGTCGCCATGGGCTTGTGTCCGTCTTCTCGGAAACTGATTCTAGAAGCGCCGCGGGCTGAAGGGCGCGATGTCGATGGGCGGGCGCCGGCCCGCCACCAAGGCCGCGACGATGTCGGCGGTCGCGTGCGACTGGGTCATGCCGTAATGCCCATGGCCGAAGGCGTAGACCACCTGCGGGCTGCGCCGCGCCTTGCCGATGACGGGCAGCGAGTCCGGGATCGAGGGGCGAAAGCCCATCCAGGTCCGGCCGCTCTCGAAAGCCGGCAGGCCGGTGACGAGGCTGCTCGCCTTGTCGTAGAGCCGGCGGGTGCGGGCGTGATTGGGCGGAGCATCGAGGCCGCCGAACTCCACAGCGCCGCCGATGCGCAGCCCGGAATCGAGCGGCGTCGCGACGAAGCCGTGCCCCTCGAAGGCGACGGGGCGCGAGAAGAGCCCGGTCACACCGGGAAAGCTGACATTGTAGCCGCGTTCGGTATCGAGCGGCACATCGTCGCCAAGCGCCTTCGCCAACGGCCTGGACCATGCGCCCGCCGCGATGACGACACGGTCGCAGCTCTGGCGCCAGCCATGGCTCGCTTCCAGCGCCGGCTGCTCGCCGGGCAGGATGCGTTCGATGCCGACGCGCTCGAACTGCGCGCCGCGCTCCAAAGCCGCCTCGAACAGAGCGAGGGTGAGCTCCAGCGGATCGCTGATATGGGCGGTGTCAGGGTGGTGCGCCGCGCCGAGGAAGCGTGGCGACAGGGCCGGCTCCAGCGCGCGCAGCGCTTGCCCGTCGATCATCTCGACGCGGATGCCCAGAGCGTTCTGCCGCTTCACCAGTTCGGTCGCCGCCGCCATCGCCCCGGCATCGGTGAAGGCGTAGAGCCCGCCCTTGCGATGGATGAGATGGCCGAGGCGCGCCTGTTCGGCCCGCGCGAGCCAGGCGGGCAGGGCCAGCCGCTGCAAGGCCGCCAGGCCGGAAATCGAGCGTTCGTAAGGGCCGGGGCGGGAGGCGAGAACGAAGCGCGCGAGCCAGGGCAGCAGCTTCGGAAGATAGGCAGGGCGGATGCTGAGCGGCCCCAGAGGGTCGGCCAGGAATTTCGGCACCTGCCGCAGGATCTTCGGGCTCGCGATCGGCAGGATGTCGGTGTGGGCGATCCAGCCGGCATTGCCGCGCGAGGGGCCGAAGGCCGGTCCCTCGCGGTCGATCAGCAGAACCTCATGGCCCTCGTCCAGCAGCGCGTGGGCGATGGCGACGCCGACGATCCCCGCTCCGACGATGGCGACCTTCACGCCGCCGCTCCGCGCCGCCTCGGCCCTGCGCCGGCCCGATCTACGCCGCCGCGCCTCGGCGCAGGGTCGGTCGCGGTGCGGGCGAGGCGGGCAGGGGCCAAGGGCGGTTTCCTCTCAGAGCTTCGGCAGGGCCGGGCGCTTGGCGTTGGCCTGCTCGACGATCGCGGTGATGCGCGCGCGCTCGGCGCCTTCCAGCGCGATGCGCGGCGCACGGCAGCGATCATTGGAGCCGATCGCGACCGCTTCGACCAGCTTGATGTTCTGCACCAGGCGGGTCGAGACGTCGAGGTCGAGCAGCGGGCGGAACCAGCGATAGATCGCGATCGCCTCGGCCATGCGGCCGGCCTTGGCGAGTTCGTAGATCGCAACCGTCTCGGCCGGATAGGCGACGACGAGGCCGGCGACCCAGCCATCGGCACCCAGCGCCAGGCTTTCCAGTGCGAGGTTGTCGACACCGGTCAGCACCGCGAAGCGATCGCCGCAGAGCGACTTGATCTCGCTGATGCGGCGCACATCGTCGGAGGATTCCTTGATGGCGGTGAAGAGCGGCTCGTCGCCCATATCGGCAAGCATCGCCGGCGGGATGTCGACGCCATAGCCGACCGGGTTGTTGTAGATCATCACCGGAAGGCCGCCGGCCTTGGCGACCGTGCGGTAATGCGCCTGCGTCTCGCGCGGCTCGGATTTGTAGGGGATGCCCGGCAGCACCATGAAGCCGTCCGCGCCGGCTTTCGCACCATCCTCCGCCAGCTTGCAGGCATTGCGGGTCGAGCTCTGCGCCACCGTCAGCAGCACCGGCACCTTGCCCTCGGCGACGCGGATCGCGGTCTTCAGGACCTCGATCTTCTCCTCCGGCTCCAGCGTCGAGGCTTCGCCCAGCGAGCCAGCGACGATGAGGCCATGCACGCCGGCATCGAGCTGGAACTTGAAGCAGCGCTCCATCTCGGCGATGTCGAGCTTGTCATCGGCCGTGAACTTGGTCGTCACGGCGGGCAGGACGCCCGTCCACTTGGTCATGGGATGCTCCTGTTGCACAGTCGGTGCGGGATCGCGCATTAAGGTTACGCGCTTCTAGGGTGTTTGATATATCAGTGTTGGCGCAGGGTCAAGCGCATCGGGGGGCCGGATGGAGGACGAGGCGGAAAAGGGCGGGCCGGCACGCGCCGGCGGGGCGCTGAGCCAGGCCGAAACCGCGTATCGCCGGCTCGAGGAAGCCATCGTCACCCTGGAACTGGAGCCGGGCTCGGCCCTGACCGAGGCCCAGCTGATCGCCTTCGTCAGGCTCGGCCGCACGCCGGTGCGCGAGGCGCTGATCCGGCTCGCCCAGCACGGCATGGTCGACATCCTGCCGCGCAAGGGCGTCGTCGTCGCGGCGATCAACGCCATCGACGTCATGGCGGCGCTGGATGCGCGCGAAGCGCTCGAAAGGCTCGTTGTCTGCGATGCGGCCCGGCGCGGGAGCCCGGCCGAGCGCATCGCCATCATTGACCTCGCCAAGGCGATGCGCGCGGCCGCCGAGCGCGGCGACGCCGCCGCCTATATGCGGCTCGACAAGCAGCTCGATGCGGCGGTGGCCGCCGCTGCGCGCAGCCCTTACGCCTCCCGCGCCGTCGAGCCCCTGCAGGCGCTGATCCGCCGGGCCTGGTATCATTTCGAGCGGCAGGACGATCTCGTTCCGGCCGCGGGCTTCCACGCGGCACTAGCGCAGGCGATCGCGACCGCCGACGTGCCGGCGGCAGCGCGGGCCAGCGATACGCTGATGGCGCATTTGCGCGAGGGACTGCTGGCCACGCTGACGCGGCTCTGAGCCTGGTTGATATATCTGTAAGGCGCGCTTGCGGCGGCAATGGCCTCACGCGCAGGTGGCGCCGCGGCGCCGAAAGCCCTACATCTCGTCGCATGGCAGCGCGCCGCCTGCGCGGCATGCCGGCCGAGGTCATGACGAAGACGGTCCATCCTATGCCGCCCGACATCGACGAATCCGCGGGGCCGGTGTTCCGCGAGGCGATGGCGCAGGTGGCGAGCGCCGTCCATCTCGTCACCACCACGACGGAGGCCGGCCGGTTCGGGCTGACCGCCACGGCGTTCTCATCGGTGTCGGATGCGCCGCCGACCGTGCTGGTCTGCGTGGCGCGGACGAGTCGTACCCTGGCCTCCATCCTCGAAAGCGGGATCTTCTGCGTCAACACGCTGGCGGCCGACGACGTCGAACTCGCCGAAATCTTCGCCAGCCGGCGCGGCATTCTCGGCGAGGAGCGCTTCGCGACACGGCGCTGGGCCGGGCTGGCCACGGGCGCCCCGGTGCTCGAAACGGCGCTGGCGGCCTTCGACTGCCGGCTGGTTGCGACGCATGACATCGCCAGCCACCGGGTCCTCATCGGAGAGGTCGCGGCCCTGGGCGGGCAAGGTGCGGGAGCCAGTCTGATCTACCGCCGGCGCCGGTTCGAGTCGGTCTGAGTGCGTCAGGCCGGCTTGTCGGCGTCGATCTCCGCGAAGACGGCCGCCGCTTCCTTATAGGCGTGGTTCGCTGCCGGCACGCCGGCATAGACGCCGACCTGGATCAGGAGCTCGGCGATCTCGTCGCGCGTCAGCCCGTTGTTGAGCGCGCCGCGGACATGGATGCGGAACTCGCCCCAGGCGCCCAGCGCCGATGAAACCGAGAGCACGATGACCGAGCGGGTGCGCCGATCGAGGCCCGGGCGGTTCCAGATGTCGTTCCAGGCCGTGCGGGTGATGAAGGCCTGAAAGTCGCGGTTGAAATCGGTGACGCCCTGCGTGGCCTTGTCGACATAGGCTTCGCCGAGCACGGCCCGGCGGGTCTTCATGCCGGCATCGTAACGAGACTGGTCGTCCATGGTGATCCTCCCGGGGTCAGAGCCCGCCAGTCATGGACCGGTCGCCGGGCTCCTCGTCAAGCGCGATGGCGCCGTCCGCCATGATGCGCAGGGGCTTTGCGTCCAGCTCTGCCTGAAGCGCGGCAGCGAGGCGGAAGGCAGGCGGGCAAGGCCAGCCCATCTCGCGAGCCACCACGAGTCCGAGCAGCAGGATCGCATCCGGCTGGTCGAGCAGCAGGGCCGCCGGCGCGCGGCCGGCATGGACCAGTTCGAGGAGGACCGCCGAGGCGGATGATGAGCCAATGGTGCCGGGGAGCGCCAGCACCGTGCCGGCGATGTTGCGTCCGCGATCGGGATGGCGAGCGTCGATGATCGTGCCGGTGGCGGGATCGACGCCGCCCCAGAAACTGATCGGTGCGCGCAAGGCGAGGCCGAGCCCGCGCGAGGCGGCGCCGGGGATGAGCGGTTCGGCGATCAGTGCCATGCGCGCGCCTCCCGCTTCACCCGCCCGGCGACGGCGCTCTCGACGCATTCGGCCAGCGAGCCGTAGACGACCGCATAGCCAGTGTTTCCCGGCGCGTAATGGGCGAACTTGCCCGAATTCGTCATCAGCACCGCGCCCGCCATCTCCGGCAGGATCGGGGTGACGACGACGCAGGTATCGGCGACGAAGACGACGCCTCGGGTCTCCAGCGCCCGGCGTTGGCCGGCGGGCAAGGCCGCCAGGACATGCCGGCCGGTGTTGGCATAGATCGGGCGGGCCAGCGTTCTGCCGCCGATCAGCCGCTCCAGGGCCTCGACCTCCGCCACAGACAGATGGGGCGAGCCGATCGCGACCGCGTCGATGCGGTCGCCGGCGATGGTCGAGAGCGAGGCGAGCGTGGCGGCGATGTCCTGCGGCGAGACGATGATCGTTTCTTGCGGTGGCTCCGCGCCCAGTGCCGTCGCCACGTCCGGCGCTTCCGGCGTGACCCCGGCGACGTGGAACAGCCCGACACCGCCCGCCGAAGCCGCCGCGGCGCCCAGCGCCTTCAGCCGGTCCTCGTCTGTGCAGCCCTGCAGGCCCTGGATGACGGCGATCGCGCTGCCGGCGCGCCGGCCCAGCAATGTGCCCAGCACCGGATAGAACACATCCGAGCGGCGCAATGGCACCGAGAGGCCGGAGATGTCGAGAAGGAGGCGCGCGCGCCGGTTCTCGGGCCGATGCAGGCCGTAATCCGGCGCCCGGCCGGAGATCGCGCAGGCGATGTCGAGAAAATCGCCGTAACGGTTCGTGCGCGCGCCGAGGACCGAGTTGCAGAACACGACGGCATTGGATTCGCCCCAGGCGACATCCGTGCCGCGTGCCGGCCGGTGCCCCGCCTGATAAGGCGCACAAGTCCAGCTGGGCTCGCAGCCCATCGCCTCATAGGCGCGCATCATCCGGCGGGCCATCTCGTGCTGGTGCGGGGGCAGCCGCACGGCGGCGCAGCCGGAGGGCGTCAGGGAGCCGACGTTGAGCGTCGCGCGCACGGCGGTTCGGGCGCCGCCGGCCACAAGGCTTTCGGCGAACAGCGTGCCGGAATCGCCGTGATAGAGCGCGCCGTCGATATGGGCGGAGGCGACCGGCAGCAGACGAGGCGCCCCCATCAGACGGGCCGCTTCGGCGACGATCCGCATCGCCATCGCCGCTCCCTGGCCGGCCTCACCCGCCGCGACGGCGGCCTCCCGGGCTGTCAGTTCGAGCATGGTGCCTCGTGCTGGGGCCGCATTCCGGCTGCGCCGTCGCCTCTTGTGAATCGGCTTGGTTTGCGAGCATGGATAGGCTTTCTGGATAACGCCCGCACGAGACCGGCTGCAAGCAGCACCCGCGGGGGACAGGATGGAGACGCGCCATGGCGATGACGATGAGCGGCGAGGCGACCCTGCCGGCGGGCAAGGAGGTCGTCTGGGCGAAGCTGAACGACCCCGAGGTGCTGAAGGCCTGCATTCCCGGCTGCGACCAGCTGGTGAAGGAGGACGACACGCATCTGTCCGCCGTGGTGAAGGTCAAGCTCGGCCCGGTGAAGGCGACCTTCAAGGGCAAGGTCGAGCTGGCCGATCTCGATCCGCCGAACGGCTATCGCATTCAGGGCGAGGGGGAGGGCGGCATCGCCGGTTTCGCCAAGGGCGGGGCGAAGGTCATGCTGTCCGACGCCGAAGCCGGGCAGACCTTGCTGCGCTACGAGGTGGAGGCGCAGGTCGGCGGCAAGCTGATGCAGCTCGGCTCGCGGCTGATCGATTCGGTGTCGAAGAAGCTGGCCGACGAGTTCTTCGCCAATTTCGCCAAGGCGGTCAGCGAAGGCTGACCGTCAGGACGCTTCCCGCAGGGCCCGCAAGGTGCCGGCGACGGTCTTTTCGGCGGAGCGTACACGCGCTGCGATGTCGTCGGCCGCCGCATGGGCGCGCTCCATGGCCTGCGCGGTCTGGTCGAGGCCGCTGCTGACCGCGGTGGCGCGCTCGATCGCGATGTCCGAGCTATGCGCCACGGCGGCGGCATCCTGTGCGATGGCCGAGGTGACCGCGCTCTGCTGCGACACCGCTTCGGAAATCGCTTCGGAATCCAGACGGATTTCGCTGATGGTCGTCGAGATCGAATGCGCGTGAACCCCGCAGGCCTCCGCGCTGGCCTTCAGCTCAGCGATCTGGCCGGCGATGTCGCTGGTCGCGGTGGCGGTCTGGGTGGCGAGCGATTTCACCTCCGCCGCGACGATCGCGAAGCCGCGCCCCGCTTCACCGGCGCGAGCGGCTTCGATCGTGGCGTTCAGCGCGAGCAGATTGGTCTGGGCCGCGATATCGGCGATCATCCCGACGACGGCCCCGATGCTGCCGGTCGCATGCTGCAGGCGCGCCACGACCTGGTTCATCTGGTCGGCATCCGCGACGGCGCGCTGGGCGACCACGAGGCTGGTATGGGCCCGCTGGCCGATTTCGGCGATGTTGGCCGACATCTCCTCGGTCGCGGAGGCCGTCTGCACGGATTTCTCGCGCACCAGCATGGAGGCGTTTGCGACCTCGCCGAGCGCGCCGCGAATGAAGTCCGTCGCCTGGACCGTTTCCTCGGCGGTGGTGCCGAACTGGCCGGCCGCGACCGCGATGTCGCTCTCCAGCGCGCTCATATGGCTGCCCAGTTCCTGCGTGGTCTGGTGCAGGATCCTGGCGCGCTGGCCGGCCTGATGCGCCCTGACCTCATCGGAAATGCTGACCGCGGTGGTGACGTCGAAGGTCAGGACCCGCTCCACGAGGTGGAGTTCTGCGGCCAGGCGCTTGGGCTGCAGGGCCTGCCGCAGCCATGACGCCCGGGCGATGCGCTGCATCAACGCCATCGCGATCGACACGCGCGGTTTGGGCCCCAGGCCGGCCCGCAGTTCCAGCAAGCAGAGATCCTCCGCCGAAGCGATGTAGTCGGCCGCGAAGTGTCCGGCGAAGACGAGGCGCAGATGCGACTTCTCGCGGGTCCGCAACTCGTCCCGCAATTCTTCGATCTTCCGCGCAATCGTCGGATTGATGATCCGCGCGCGCTCGAAGTCGGCCTCGACCAGTTCGTCGATGTATCGCTCGGCGATTGGTGCGTAGCTGGCTAATATATGTCTGCGCGGCTCGTCCCAACCGATGGTGGCGAGCCGGTTGCGGATTTGCTCTGCCGTCGACAGCGGAGGGCGATCTGGCACGGTGTTCATCCCTGATTCTGACGAAGCGTAAGGCCGCCCTCTTAAAAATCTGGAAATGGGAATGGGTCTCCGCACGTTCCGGTTGTGTCCTCGGCACGTTTTTGCAGGGCTGCCAAAAAGTGCTCAAACCGATGCGAAATCGGGCCCCACCGAAATGCGCCACGCGCTTGACCCCGCGATTTGGCGGGTCCACATTCGATTTAGTGCTGTTCCAGACAGTTCCTGCTCCGAGGCACCGTGGCGGAATCGGGACGGTATCCGGACGTCAGCAGCCGGGCGGCAGATCCGGAGCGAGGGAGGGTTAAGACATGGCCACCATTTCCATGACAGTGAACGGCAAGCCGGTGACGGCCAATGCCGAGCCGCGCACGCTGCTGGTGCAGTTCCTGCGCGAAAATCTCCGGCTGACGGGCACGCATGTCGGCTGCGACACCAGCCAGTGCGGCGCCTGCGTCGTGCATCTCGACGGCAAGGCGGTGAAGTCCTGCACCACGCTCGCCATTGCCTGCGAGGGCATGTCGGTGACGACGATCGAGGGGCTCGCCGAGGGCGACGTGCTGCATCCGATGCAGGAGGCCTTCCGCGAGCATCACGGTCTCCAGTGCGGCTACTGCACCCCCGGCATGATCATGGCCGCCGTCGATATGGTGAACCGTCGCGGCCATGCGCTCGACGAGAAGACCATCCGCGAGGATCTCGAAGGCAATATCTGCCGCTGCACCGGCTACCACAACATCGTGAAGGCCGTGGCAGCCGGCGCCGAAGCGATGGGCAAGGGCGCGGCGCCCGTCCAGGCCGCCGCCGAGTAAGAGCGTTCCGCCGCTGGTCGCCGATGCGGCGCTCGGCGCTGCATCAGGGTCCGGCTCCCCGACTTCATGGTTCTTAACGCCCGCAAAGAGGCGTTCTGGAGGGAACACCATGTCAGCCACCGGAATCGGCGCCGCAGTCCGGCGCAAGGAAGACCACCGCTTCATCACCGGCCAGGGCCGCTATACCGACGACGTCAACCGCCCGGGCCAGGCCCATGCCTATTTCTTGCGCTCGCCGCATGCGCATGCGCGGATCAAGAGCATCGACACGGGCATGGCGGCCGGAATGCCGGGCGTGCTCGGCATCTTCACCGGGGCCGATCTGACCGCCGACAAGATCGGTGGGCTGATCTGCGGCTGGATGATCCACAACAAGGACGGCTCGCCGATGCGCGCCGGCCCGCATCCGGCGCTGGCCGTGGGCAAGGTGCGCTATGTCGGCGACCATGTCGCGGTCGTGGTGGCCGAGACGCTGGCGCAGGCCAAGGACGCCGCCGAGGTGATCGCCGTCGATTACGAGGAGCTGCCGGCCGTGGTCGATACGGGCTCGGCGGCCGGCGCGACAAGCGTCGTCCATGACGAGGCGCCGGACAACACGGTCTTCAACTGGCATCTGGGCAACAAGGATGCCACGGAAGCTGCGTTCAAGGCCGCCACCCATGTGACCAGGCTCGATCTCGTCAACAACCGCCTCGTCCCGAACGCCATGGAGCCGCGGGCGGCGGTGGGCGATTACGATGCCGGCGACGGTATCTTCACGCTCTACACGACGAGCCAGAACCCGCATGTGGCGCGCCTCGTGCTCTCGGCCTTCATCGGCATCGCGCCGGAGAACAAGCTGCGGGTGATCGCACCGGATGTCGGCGGCGGCTTCGGCTCCAAGATCTTCATCTATGCCGAGGAGACGGTCTGCGTCTGGGCGGCCAAGAAGGTCGGGCGGCCGGTGAAATGGACCGCCGACCGCACCGAGGCCTTCCTCTCGGACGCGCATGGGCGCGACCATGTCACCCATGCCGAGCTGGCCACCGATGCCAACGGCAGAATCCTCGGCCTGAAGGTCCATACCACCGCCAATCTCGGCGCCTATCTCTCGACCTTCTCCTCCTCGGTGCCGACCTATCTCTATGCACCGCTGCTCTCGGGGCAGTACGACATTCCCGCGATCTATTGCGAGGTCGATGCGGTCTACACCAACACCGCGCCGGTCGATGCCTATCGCGGCGCCGGGCGGCCGGAGGCGACCTTCGTGATCGAGCGGCTGATCGAAGTCACGGCCCGCCAGCTCGGCAAGGATCCGGCGAAGTTCCGCATGCAGAACTACGTCAAGAGCTTCCCGCATCAGACGCCGGTCATCATGATGTACGATGCCGGCGACTACGGCGCCTCGATGAAGAAGGCGCTGGAGATGATCGACTACAAGGGCTTTCCGAAGCGCAAGCGCGACTCGGCCCGCAACGGCAAGCTGCGCGGCTTCGGCTTCTCCTCCTATATCGAGGCCTGCGGAATCGCGCCCTCCGCGGCGGTGGGCTCGCTCGGCGCCGGCGTCGGCCTGTGGGAATCGGCGGAGATCCGGGTCAATCCGGTCGGCACGGTCGAGGTGCTGACCGGCTCGCATAGCCATGGCCAGGGCCATGAGACGACCTTCGCGCAGCTCGTCAGCGACCGGCTCGGCATTCCGATCGACAATGTCTCGATCGTCCATGGCGATACCGACAAGGTGCAGATGGGCATGGGCACCTATGGCTCGCGCTCCGGCGCGGTCGGCATGTCGGCGATCTTCAAGGCGCTCGACAAGGTGATCGCGAAGGGCAAGAAGGTCGCCGCCCATGTGCTGGAGGCCGACGAGGCGGATATCGACTTTGCCGACGGGCATTTCTCGGTGAAGGGAACCGATCGCAAGCTCGATTTCGGCTCCTGCGCGCTTCAGGCCTATATCGCGCACAAGTTCAACGGGCAGGAGCTCGAGCCGGGGCTGAAGGAGGGGGCGTTCTACGACCCGACCAATTTCACCTTCCCGGCCGGCGTCCATATCTGCGAGCTCGAGATCGACCCGCAGACCGGCGTCACCACGATCGAGCGCTGGGCGGCGGTGGATGATTTCGGCAATATCATCAACCCGATGATCGTCGAGGGTCAGGTCCATGGCGGCATCGCCCAGGGCGTCGGCCAGGCCCTGCTGGAAGGGGCGCGCTACACGGCCGACGGCCAACTCGTCACCGCAAGCTTCATGGATTACTGCATGCCGCGCGCCGACGACCTGCCGTCCTTCGATGTCGGGATGACCGTCACGCCGTGCCCTTCCAACCCGCTCGGGATCAAGGGCTGCGGGGAGGCGGGCGCCATCGCGTCGCCCCCGGCGGTGATCAACGCCATCACCGACGCGCTCGGCCATGAGGACATCGCGATGCCGGCGACGCCGCAGGCCGTTTGGCGCGCCGCGCAGAAGTCGATCAGCCGCCTGGCGGCAGAGTGAGCTGAGGGGACAGGACCATGTACGCTTTCACATATCACAAGCCGACCAGCGCCCGGCAGGCCGCGACGCTTCTCTCCAAGAAGGAGGATGCCAAGCTCATCGCGGGCGGGCACACGCTCCTGCCGACGATGAAGCAGCGGCTGGCCGCGCCGACCGCGCTGATCGATCTCGGCGCCTGCGCGGATCTCAAGGGCATCGCCCGCAAGGGCCGCACCATCGTCATCGGCGCGATGACGACCCATGCCGAGGTCGCGGCCTCGCCGGAGGTGCAGGAGGCCATTCCGGCGCTCGCCTATCTCGCCGGGCATATCGGCGATCCGCATGTGCGCCATCGCGGCACGATCGGCGGCTCGGTCGCCAATAACGACCCGGCCGCGGATTATCCCTCCGCGCTGCTGGCGCTAGGGGCGATGGTCGTCACCAACAAGCGCAAGCTCTCGCCCGAAGAGTTCTTCACCGGGCTCTACGAGACCGCGCTGGAGGAGGGGGAGATCGTCACCCGCGTGATCTTCCCGGTGGTGTCGAAGGCCGGCTACGCCAAGTTCCGCAATCCGGCCTCGCGTTATGCAATGGTCGGCGTGTTCGTCGCCAAGCGCGGGCCGGAGGTGCGCGTGGCGGTCACCGGCGCCGGCGCCAATGGCGTCTTCCGCTGGGCGGAGGCGGAGGCTGCGCTGAAGGCCCGCTTCGCGCCGAAGTCGCTGGATGGGCTGAAGCATGGCGCCGAGGGCATCAATGGCGACATGCATGCCGATCCAGATTACCGCGCCCATCTGATCGGCGTGATGGCCAAGCAGGCCGTGGCGCAGGCGGTGGGGAAGTAAGTTCCGCCACAACGGTGCGCTTCTGGGAGTTCGTCTTCACGGCGCTGGTTTCGGAGGTCACACCAGGGCCCAACATGGGCTATCTGGTGGCGCTGAGCCTCGCTCAGGGGCGCCGCGCCGGCCTCGCAGCCGTAGCCGGTGTCGCGCTCGGTCTGGCTTTGCTCGGATGCGCCACCGCTTTCGGCATGGGCCTGTTGAGCGAGGCCGTCCCCGGCTTGGCGCTCGCGCTGCGCTGGTGCGGGGTCCTCTATCTGCTCTGGCTCGCCTTTGATTCCTGGCGAGATGACCAAGCGGATGGAAGGGCGGATATGGCGGTGTCCTTCCGGCGTGGCCTCGTCACCAACCTGCTGAACCCCAAGGCCGCGATCTTCTATGTCGCAGTGATCCCGCTCTTCCTGCCGACACCGGCGAGCCAACAGCAGGTTCTGTTTCTGACGGCGGTGTTCGTGGCGATCGCCACGGCGGTTCATGCCGTGCTGGTCCTGTGCGCCAGCAAGGTGCGGGCTCTGCTCTTCCATCCGGATCGCGAGCGTGCGATCCGTCGCTGTGCCGCGCTCAGCATGGCTGCGGTTGCACTGTGGTTTGCCTGGTCGACGCGATGAGCCGAGCCCGGGCGCCTCTGTCAGGACCATTCGTCGATGCTTGAAACCCGCTCGCTCCCCGGCTCCATCGACGACACCCTCGCGCTGCTGCAAGCCCAGGGCTATGTGGCCGACCGCCCGCTCGCGACGGTGCTGTTTCTCGCGCTGAGGATGAAGCGGCCGCTGCTGCTGGAGGGCGAGGCGGGGACGGGCAAGACCGAGATCGCGAAGGTGCTCGCCGCCGGGCTTGGGCGCCGGCTGATCCGCCTGCAATGCTATGAGGGGCTCGATCTCGCCTCCGCGGTCTATGAATGGAACTATGCTGGGCAGATGATGGCGATCCGCCTCGCGGAAGCCGGCGGGGCGGCGGCGGATCGTGACCGGCTGGAGGGCGATATCTTCTCCGAGAAATATCTCGTCAAGCGGCCCCTGCTGCAGGCGCTGGAGCCGCAGGAGGGCGGGGCGCCGATCCTGCTGATCGACGAACTCGACCGGACGGACGAGGCTTTCGAGGCGTTTCTGCTCGAGGTGCTGGCCGATGCCCAAGTGACGATCCCGGAGCTGGGCACGATCAGGGCGGCAGAGCCGCCGATCGTGATCCTGACCTCGAACCGCACCCGCGAAATCCATGACGCGCTCAAGCGCCGCTGCCTCTATCATTGGGTCGATTATCCGGATGCGCCGCGCGAACTCGCTATCCTGAAGGCCAAGGTTCCGGATGCGCCGGGCAAGCTGTCCAAGCAGGTGGTGTCCTTCGTGCAGGCGATCCGCAAGGAGGAGCTGTTCAAGGCGCCCGGTGTCGCCGAAACGCTGGATTGGGCGACGGCGCTGGTCGAACTCGATGCGGTGGCGCTCGACCCGGCGCTGGTCTCCGATACGCTGGGCGCGCTGCTGAAGTACCAGGACGATATCCAGGCGATGCAGGGCTCGAAGGTGAAGGGACTGCTCGACGAGGCCAAGGCCGAGGCTGGGCGCTAGAAGCCCTGCCGGCTTCGGCGCTTGATCCTGGTCATGGCGGATACGGCCTCGCTCGGCCAAGGCTGAGGCTGCGGCGCGTCGGATTGGATCGAGCCGGGAACACGTTCAGGGAAGGGCAGAGCGATGAATGCTGACATCAAGGCGGTCGAGGCGACGGTCCGAACCTATCTGGACGGGCTCTATGAGGGCGATGCCGACAAGCTTTCGCATGTCTTCCACCCGAGCAGCGCGCTGACGACGGCGCGCGAGGACGGAACGATCCAGATCGTCACGCGCGACGAATGGCTGAAGCTCGTCCGCAACCGTCCCTCGCCGCATGCGGCCGGGCTGCATCGCGAGGACCATATCCTGACGCTGGACCTCGTCGGGCCGACGCTCGCCCTGGTGAAGGTGAAGTGCCAGATGCCGCCGCGTTACTTCACCGATCTGCTCAGCCTGCTGAAGATCGAGAGCCGCTGGCAGATCGTCCAGAAGGTCTTCATGACGGAGACGGCCGGCTCGTGACCGGAAAGCTTTCGGAAAACGTCGCCTATTTCGCCCGGGCGCTGCGGGGCGCGGGGTTGCCGGTCGGGCCGGGCGCCGTTGCCGAGGCAGTCGAGGCGCTGGGGGCCGGGGCGCTGGGCGGGCGCGACGACGTTTACTGGACGCTGCATGCGATCTTCGTGAAGAAGCACGAGGACAGCGCGGTCTATGACCAGGCCTTCGGGCTGTTCTGGCGCCGCCGCAACCTGATCGAGAAGATCATGGCGCAGATGTCGCCGGCCTCGCCGGCAGTGCCCAACGAGCCCCAGAAGGCGCAGGCCGGGGCTCTGCGCGTGGCCGAGGCCTTCGCGCCGCCGCCGCGCGCCGACGAGACGCCGCGCGAACTGACGGAGCTGACAGCTCGGCTTACCGTCTCCGATCGCGAAACGCTGAAATCGCGCGATTTCGCGCAGATGAGCGCAACCGAGATCGCGCGCGCCAAGCAGCTGATGGCGGAGCTGAGATTGCCGGAGGATCGGGTCGTCACCCGCCGCTTCGTGGCAGCCTCCCGCGGCGAGCGGATCGATCCGCGACGCACCTTCCGGCGTTCGCTGCGCGGAGGGGGCGGCTCGATCAATCTCGCTTTCCGCGAGCGTCGGCAGGTGCATCCGCCGATCGTCGCGCTCGTCGATATCTCGGGGTCGATGGCGGAGTATTCGCGCATCTTCCTGCATTTCCTGCACGCGCTAACGGAAAAGCGGCAGCGCGTGCAGTCCTTCGTCTTCGGGACGCGGCTGACCAACGTCACCCGCATGCTCAAGGCCCGCGATCCTGACGAGGCTCTGGCGCTCGCTGGCAAGGCCGCGCCCGATTGGGAGGGCGGCACGCGCATCGCCACCGCCCTGCATGACTTCAACCGAATCTGGTCGCGGCGGGTGCTGGCGGGTGGGGCGGTCGTGCTGCTGTTCACCGACGGGCTGGAGCGGCATCTCGACGACGAGCTCGGTTTCGAGATGGACCGGCTGCACCGCTCCTGTCGACAACTCGTCTGGCTCAACCCGCTGCTGCGCTACGACGCCTTTGCGGCGCGCGCCAGCGGGATCAGGGCGATGCTGCCGCATGTCGATTCCTTCCGGCCCATCCACAACCTCGCGGCGATGGCCGATCTCTGCGCGGCGCTTTCGCGCGACGCAGGGCGGGAGAGCGATCCGCGCCTGTGGTTGAAGCGCGCCGGGTGAGGCATGATATGGCTCGATGCAGCCCTCATCCTGAGGAGCGAACGCCGCTGCGCGGCTCCTCAGGACGGGGGCTGGGGGAGGCTCCGGTCATGATCAGCACAGACACCGACATCCTGCGCGCGGCCGAGGATTGGTCGCGGGCCGGCCGGGGCGTCGCGGTTGCGACGGTGGTCGAGACCTGGGGCTCGGCGCCGCGGCCGGTGGGCTCCCATCTCGTCATCGACGCGGAAGGCAACTTTCTCGGCTCGGTCTCGGGCGGCTGCGTCGAGGGGGCGGTGGTGTCGGAGGCGGTGGACGTCATTGCAGACGGCCAGCCGCGCATGCTGGAATTCGGTGTCGCCGACGAGACCGCCTGGAAGGTCGGGCTCTCCTGCGGCGGGCGCATCAGGGTCTATGTCGAGCCGGTGAGAAACGGCGCGGGGGCGCAAGGCTGATGGCAACCTGGGAAACCCTGCTGGCCTTCGCGACGGTGACGATCCTCGTCGCCTATTTTCCGGGGCCGGCGCTGCTCTACACCGCCGCGCAGACGATCAGCCATGGCCGCAAAGCCGGCCTGATGGCGATGCTCGGCATTCATCTGGGCTGCTATGTGCATGTGCTGGCGGCGGCCTTCGGCCTCTCGGCCGTGTTCAAGCATGTGCCGGAACTCTACATGGCGGTGAAGATCGCCGGCGCGCTCTACCTGATCTGGATCGGCATCGGCATGATCCGCTCGCGGCTGAGCGCAGTCGACCAGCCGGTCGCGCCGCCCAAGACGGTCAAGCGGGCGCTGATGGATTCCTTCATCGTCGAGGTCCTCAACCCGAAGGTGGCGCTGTTCTTCATCGCGCTGCTGCCGCAGTTCGTCGACCCGGCCGGGTCGCTGCCGGTCTGGGTGCAGTTCCTGATCCTGGGAACGCTGGTGAATTTCGCCTTCTCCTCTGCCGATCTCGTCACCGTGTTCGGCGCGTCTTTCGTCGTCGGAGCGATGAAGAAGACGAAAGCCGGCTTTGCGCTGGGCCGCTGGATCGGCGGCTCGATGATGATCGCGCTCGGGCTCAAGCTCGCGACGGATCGGGGCTGAGATGGAGCTTTCCCTTCTCTCGGCACTCAATGCCGAACGGCAGGCCCGCCGCGCCGCCATCCTCGTCACGGATATCGCCAGCGGCGCTCAGCGCCTCGTGCGCCAGCACGAGATCGACGCCGACCCGCTCGCGCTTCCGCTCGACAGGCAGCTGCGCATGGGCAAAAGCGGCATGGTGGAGGTGGAGGGCGCGTCCCTCTTCCTGACCGTGCAGGCGCCGCATCCGCGCATCGTGCTCACGGGCGCAGTGCATATCTCGCAGGCGATGGCGCCGATGGCCAAGGAACTCGATCTCGACCTCGTCATCATCGACCCGCGTACGGCTTTCGCGACGCCGGAACGCTTTCCGGGCGTGACGCTGTTGCCGGAATGGCCGGACGAGGCGCTGCCCCGCGTCGGGCTCGACGGCTACACCGCCTTCGTCGCGTTGACGCATGATCCGAAGATCGACGATCCGGGGCTGACGGCCGCGCTGCGCTCGGACTGTTTCTATGTCGGCGCGCTCGGCAGCCGGAAGACGCATGGCAAGCGGCTGGAGCGGCTCTCTGCGGCCGGGTTCGACGAGGCGGCGCTGGCGCGTATCCATGCGCCGATCGGGCTCGATATCGGAGCGGTCTCGCCCGCCGAGATCGCGCTCGCGATCCTCGCGGAGATCGTATCGACGCTGCGCGGCCCACGCCGCAAGCCGGCTTGAGCTTCCGGGCATGAAGTTCGGCACGGTCCCGGTCGGAGAGGCGGTCGGCGCGGTCGCGGCCCACAGCATCAGGGCCGGCGCAATCAGCCTGCGAAAGGGCGCGACCGTGACCGACGCGATCGCGGCTGGGCTCGCCGAGGCGGGCGTCGCCGAGATCGTCGCGGTTCGGCTCGAGCCCGGAGACGTGGACGAGAACGCGGCGGCCGAAAGGCTCGCTTCGCGGCTGTCCGGCTCCTTCATCCGCGCCGAAAAGCCCTTCACCGGCCGGGTGAATCTTTTCGCTCAAGCGGCCGGTGTCCTGCGGATCGACGTCGCTGCGATCGACGCCTTCAACTCAGTGGACGAGGCGATCACCGTCGCGACGCTGCCGGCGCTGAAGGCGGTGGTGGAGGGCGAACTCGTCGCCACCGTCAAGATCATTCCCTATGCGGTGCCTCAGGAACAGGTGGAGCGGGCGATCGCGGCGCTGAACGCTGATGCAGCGGTCTCCGTCGCGCCCTATCGAGCGACCAAGGTCGCGGTGATCTCGACCCTGCTGCCGGGCCTGAAGCCGAGCGTCGTCGATAAGACGCTGCGGGTGATGCGGGAACGGCTGCAGCCGGCACAGGCCCTGCTCAGCGCCGATGATCGTGTGCCGCATGAAGCGGGGCCGTTGGCGCAGGCCATCGCGAAGCATGCCGACGGGGAGGCTGGCATCATCGTCGTCTTCGGCGCCTCTGCGATCACTGACCGGCGAGACGTCATTCCGCAGGCGCTCGTCGAGGCGGGGGGCAGCGTCGCGCATCTGGGCATGCCGGTCGACCCCGGTAATCTGCTGATGCTGGGGGAGATCGCCGGGAAGCCGGTGATCGGCGCACCGGGCTGCGCCCGTTCGCCGAAGGAGAACAGTTTCGACTGGGTGTTGCAGCGGCATCTGGCCGGCATCCCGGTGACGCGCGCAGATGCGCAGCGCATGGGCGTCGGCGGGTTGCTGATGGAGATCGTCTCGCGTCCGCAGCCGCGTCTGCCGGGCGCCGGGACGCCTCGGCTGCCGGCCGGCATCGTGCTCGCCGCCGGGCGCTCGACGCGGATGGGGCCGGACAACAAGCTGCTGCAGAACCTGCGCGGCAAGCCGATCCTGCGCCATGCGGTGGAGGCGCAACTCGCGGCCGGGCTCGATCCCGTCATCGTCGTCACCGGCCACCAGCGGGAGCAGGTCGAGGCGGTGCTCGTCGGCCTGCCGGTGACCTGCGTGCATAACCGCGATTATGCGGAGGGGCTCTCCAGCTCTCTGCGCGCAGGCGTGGCGGCGTTGCCGGCGCAGGCGCCTGCCGTCCTCGTCTCGCTCGGCGACATGCCCAATGTCACGGCGCAGGTCATCGAGGGGCTGGTCGAGGGCTTCGCGCAGCGGCCGGAGGCGCTGGCGGTGGTGCCGACGCTGCTCGGAAACCGGGGCAATCCGGTGCTGCTCGCGCGGGACCTGTTCCCGGCGGTGACATTGCTGAGTGGGGATCGCGGGGCGCGGCGGCTGCTGGAGGAGGCGGGAGACCGCGTCGTCGAGATCGCTTTCGACGATCCCGCTATTGCGCTCGATGTCGATACGCCGGAGGCGCTGCGGGCTCTGCGCGACTGAGCCAGCCGCGTCAGATCTTGCCCTTAACGCCCAGCGTCAGGTTGACCGTCTGCGAATCCGCGCCGGAGCTCGGCCGGGGAATGCGATAATAGGCCCCGTTCGCCGCATCATAGATGCGCGTATTGCCCTTGGCTTCGGAGTATCGCGTGTAATCGGCCCGGCCGACCAGCGAGAAGTTCGGAGTCAGCTGGTATTCGACCGCCAGATTGGCGCCGACCATGGCGGTGGGAGTGAAGCGCCCGTTGAAGGAGGTGTAACGCAGCCCGTGATAGTCCTGATCGCGGCCGAAGGTGATCGGGCTGCCATAAAACTCCGTCGAGACGTTGAAGCGGTCGCCACGGAAATAGGCGCCGAAGCCGAGATAAGGCGTATCCCAGACCTGGCGATAGGCGATGCCCATGACGCCCGGATCGAAGCTGCCGGCCACGTCCCGATAGCCGTAGACCGAGTAGATGTAATCGCCGCCATAGGCGCGATGCTTGATGTCATAATGGCGGTAGCCGGCAAGGGCGGAGAACGCCATGTCGCCGCTGTCCAGAAGGAGGTAGGACAGGCTGATATCGCCCTGCCAGGCCTTGCCGACGCGGGTATCGGGATGGGTGGACTGGTGCGACCAGGAATCCTTGCCGAAATAGCCGTAGAGCCAGTCGCGGTCCGTCATGTCGCCGTCGCCGGAGACGGCCGCCCAGAGGCTGCCCCGCAGGGTGACGCTCTCCAGCGGCCTGACCGCGAGGCGGCCACCGACAGTGGTGGCGTTGCTCTTCCAGTCGAGCTGGCTGAGCTTTTCGCCGCTGGTCGGATCATAGACCAGTTCCGTCGCCTTGCCGCGCAGGATGCCGATCGAGGGGGTAAAGCTGACGATCTCGCCGGAAGGCGCGGGAGCGGCGAGGGAGGCGGAATCGAACAGGCCCTGCGCGCTCGCAGGCTGGGTCGCCGCGGCCAGCGCCAGACCCAGCGCAGGCCATCCGAATCGATGCAGCATCATCAGCTCCCTTGATGCCCGCAGTAGAGCCGCGTGCCCTCAAGGAAGGGTTAACCATGATGTTGCGGCGCTTTCGGCGCCTTGATCGTCAGTGCAGCCAATGGGCGCCGAGCGAGGCATAGAGTTGCGGGGCGCGTGCCGTCGACCGCTCCCACCCGCCCGACAGCCGCCATTCGACGCCGAGCAGCCGCAGCCCGGTGAGATGGGCGCCCAGCCGCAGCTTGCTGTAGTCTTTCTCCCGATAGCCCTCGATTTCCGGGCCGAGATAGACATTCCACGGGATCTGCCAGCCGGTCGCGAGCCGGCCCCAGACCCGGCCGTTCAGCGATGAAACGGACGCGCCGGCCTGGACCATCATCCCCTCGACCGGGTTCGACCAGAGATCGGCCTGGATGCGGCCGCCATAGCGCGTCAGCGGGGTGGACACGCCGAAGGGCCCGCGCGCCTGGACAGATTCGCCGTCCGACCCGGCATAGAGCGCGACGAAGGTGCTTCCGAGGCGCCACTCATAGCCGAGCATGGCCTGGCTTTCGGCCTTGACCAGCGTTCCGCGCGGGGAAGCCCGCCGCAGCGGCTCTCGCGAGGCCCCGGATTTCACGAAGAGACGAAAGCCGCTCTGGGCGAGCCCGCCGCCGATGGCCCGCTTTAAGCCGAGCGATCCGAACGTCTTCTGCGGCCCGGCCTCCATCGAGCCGAAGATGACGAGCGAGACGGGCGAAGGCTCGCGCTCGGCGTCATCGTCTTCCGCGCAGGCGGGCGCCAGCGGCAGGCTCGCCAATGCCAGTGCCAGCCCGGCTTTCGCGAGCCCGGCCCATCGATACGCCACGCCACACTCCCCGACGCGCCGAACCCGGCGCCCCTGCCGACCCGCCAAATTCAACAGCCTGCTCGCGAGTTGGCAAGCCTTTGTTAACCAGACGGGCGCAGCCTGACGGAATGTCGGCTAAGCTTTCATCGCGTGGAAGAAGGAGTTGGCAATGGTTTCGGAGGATTTCATCCGGCAGCTCGAAGGATACGGCCTGACCACGGCCACGATCCTCTACCGCATCCCGGATCACCGCAGCGTTCTGCAAACCTATATCTGGCAGCAATACGATCTCGCGCCGCGCTTCCCCATCCTGCAGAAATTCCTGGATTTCTGGCGCCGCGAGCTCGAGGGCCCGCTGCATTCGGTGACGATCGCCCATGCGCGGCTGCTGAAGCCCGCCGAGATCAGAACCGTCAACGGCGTCCTGACGCTGCACTGAGCGGCTGGCGCGGCCGAGCCTTGCTCCGGCCTGTTGCCGCGGTTTCGCCGGGCGCGCTTGTTGCGGGCGCCGGGGACATGCTAGAGCGCAGGCCTGCGGGGCGCGTCGCGCGCCCGTTCGTTCATGCGTTTCCAGCGAGGGTCAGGGCGGATGTCGCGATCGATCGGAATGATCGGCGCCGATTCGGCCCTCACCGGGCGGACGCTCATCCTGGCACGGCCCTAGCGTTTGTCCTTCCCGTTGCGCACATCGGGCCTGCTGAGGGCCCTCGACCAGTTGCCGGGGGAGCGGATCGCCGTCGGCACGATCGTCGCGGCCTTGCAGGACCGCGCCTATGCGCTCTTGGTCGTGCTCCTCGGCCTGCCGAACTGCCTGCCGATGCCTCCGCCGATTCCGCTGGTGTGCGGGCTCGTTCTGGCCTTCGTCGGGCTGCAGATGCTGTTCGGCCGTGGGCTGCCCTGGCTGCCCCAGGCGCTGCTCTCGCGCAGCATCGCCAAGCCGGACCTGACGCGGGCGATCGGCCGGGCGCTGCCGCCGCTCGTCTGGCTGGAGCGCTTCTCCAAGCCGCGGCTCACGGTGCTGGGGGGGCGCCATGCCATGCCCGTGCTGGGGTTGCTGATCCTGGTCCTCGCCCTCGGGCTGATCGTGGCCGCCCCCTTCATC
This sequence comes from Allobosea sp., assembly GCF_048595345.1. Lineage (GTDB taxonomy): Bacteria > Pseudomonadota > Alphaproteobacteria > Rhizobiales > Beijerinckiaceae > Allobosea. The sequence goes on along the minus strand of NZ_JBMDWH010000007.1, from coordinate 34,222 downwards.
GGCCAGATTCCGCTGGGCGTCGCGGTGTGCCTCGTCGGGCTCGGCCTCGTCGAGCGGGACGGGGTGCTCATCATCGCCGGGGCCGGCGTGGGCGCCATCGGCCTCGCGCTCAGCGCCGGCTTCGCCTACGCCATCTTCAGCGGCATCCACGAATTGCTGTTCTGAGGCGACGCGCGCTTTTCCCGACGGCAGCCGGTTAATCGAGCCGCGTTCAGGCCGCCAGAGTTTCGGCGAAGGGCTTGCTGAGGCCCAGGAGCCGGTCGATCTCCGCCGCCGGTACCGGCCTGGAGAACAGGAACCCCTGAAGTTCGTGGCAGCCGACGGCCTGCAGAAAGCGGTGCTGGTCGCGGGTCTCGACTCCTTCGGCGCAGACGCGCAGCCCCAGAGCCCTGCCCAGATGCGCCATGGAGTGGACGAGGATCGCCGATTCGCCGGTCGGCTCCATATATTCGAGGAAGATGCGGTCGATCTTGATCTTGTCGAAGGCGAAGCGCCGCAGATAGATCAGGCTCGAATAGCCGGTGCCGAAATCGTCCAGCGCGAGACCGACGCCGTTCGCGCGAATGTCCATCATCGCGCTCTCGGCGGCATCGGCATCCTCGATCAGGACGCCTTCGGTGAGTTCCAGTTCCAGCCGGCAGGGATCGAATCCCGTCTCGGCGAGGATCTCCAGCACGTTGGCGACGAAGTTCTTGTGGCGGAACTGGATCGGCGAGACGTTGACGGCCAGGCGCAGGCCGGGCCAGCGCAGCGCGTCCGTGCAGGCCCGCCGCAGGACCCATTCGCTCAGCGGCACGATCAGCCCGCGCTCCTCGGCGATGGCGATGAATTCCGAAGGCGGGATCATGCCGTGTTCGCGATGGGGCCACCGGACCAGCGCCTCGACGCCGGTGATCGTCTCGCCATCGGCCGAGACCTGGGGCTGGTAATGGAGTTCAAGCCGGTCGTTCTCGATCGCCTCACGCAGGTCGTCCTCGACCATCCGCTTGATCTGGAGCGCGCGGTTCATCTGCGGTTCGAACGTGGCATAGCGGTTGCGCCCACCGTTCTTCGCTTCGTAGAGCGCCGTATCGGCGAGCTTGAGCAGCGTGTCCCGTTCGTCGCTGTTCAGCGGGGCAAAGGCGATGCCGATGGAGCAGCCGATGCCGATCTCGACATCATCGACATCGAAGGGCTCGGTCAATGCGGCCAGAATGCGCGCGCCGAGCGCGCCGGCATGCGTCTGCGAGGCCGAGCCGACCTGGATGATGCCGAATTCATCGCCGCCGAAGCGCGAGACGAGGTCTCCGGGGCGGGCCAGGGCCAGAAGTCGCTGCGCGACCTGGCGGATCAGGGCGTCGCCCGCCGTGTGGCCGTAAGTGTCGTTGACGGCCTTGAACCGGTCGAGATCGATCAGCAGCACGGCGACGCCCGAGCCCTCGCGATGACAATCGGCAAGGGCTGCATCGAGTGCCAGGTCGAAGCTGCGCCGGTTGGGCAGGCCGGAGAGTTCGTCCTGCCCGGCGAGGCGCTGGATTTCGCCCTCGCGCAAGGCGATCTGGATGGCCGAGGCACGCAGACGCTGCACCACGAAGGCGAAAATGCCGGAGAACAGCAGCCCCACGGCGATCATCGCCCAGAGAAAACGCTCCAGCATCACGTCGCCCGGGCGTGACGGCGTCCATGTCAGCCAGGCGCCGACCCGGCCATCGGCGAAGGGAATGGCGAGGCTCGCGAGCGTATCGGGCGGGCGAATGGTCGTAAGGCGCATGCCTTCGACATGGAAGCCGGCCGAGACCTCGGCCAGCATTGCCGGGGTCAGACGGCGGTAAGCCACGAAAAAGAGCTGGCCGAGCCAGGGCGAAACGATCGGGGTTGCGAGGTGGTTGAGGTCGATCACGACGAGCAGGATCGCGTCGTCGCCTTTCGCCATGAGGGCAGACCAGTTGGACGCGCGCAGGTCCCCCCCGCGGTCGAATGCGAGCGGTTTGAGGCCCGGCAACTGGTCGCTGAATTCGCGCAAGGTCGCGTAGCCGGCGGGCCCGGCCGCGTTGCGGCGGTCCATGCCGGCCAGCACGGTGCCTTCCGCCGTCACGAGATAGGCGCCGTCGAAATCAGCGAGGCGGCCGCGCAACTGAGCGAAGGCACTGCCGACGGCCTGCTGGGTGGTGGGTTCGTTCAGGGCCTGCTGGAGATCGCTGGCGATCGCCAGTTTTTCCAGACGCAGCTGCTCGAACGAGATCTGGCTCTGCAACGCCGCTTCGATGCGCTCATGCTGCCGTTTTGCTTCGAGGCGATTGGCCTCACGCGTGATCGCGATCACGACGCCCGCGCCGGCGAGCATCAGCAGCAGGAAGGCGATGCCCAGGGTTGCCACTGAGCTCGCGAACATCCGGGCGGACGAGCCTGCATTCGTCATTCTGGCGGCTGCAGGCTGCGGCATCCCGGTTCCGGTGCTGATTCGACCAACCCACCTAACCGATGAAAGATTGATATCCCGTTGACTTGACGCTCGCGAAGCATCTCGCCCTCGCCCTCGGGCGAAGACGATGCTCACATCGTCAGCCGGCTTAGCCGATATTTCGGAAAACTGGCGCTCGCCTCGGCTCTGTGCTTCGCGGATCGTGCCACGCTAGAGCGATGGACCGAACCGGCCACGATCGGGCCTATTGCTCAGCCCGATTTCGGGCCGTAAGGCGGGCGCGGGATCGCGGTATGGGCGGCCCGCAACGCCGCCGACCAGCGTTCGCGCAGGTCATGAAAATAGGGCTCGCCGGCCTCGATGCGGCGGTTGAGCTCGAGATCGTCGGCATCACGCCGCATCAGCAGGAGGTCGATCGGCAGGCCGACGCCGAGATTGGACCGCATCGTGGAGTCCATCGAGATCAGCCCCACCTTGAGGGCGTCGTAGAGATGGCTCTTGTAGGTGACGGCGCGGTCGAGGATGGGCTTGCCGTATTTGTGCTCGCCGATCTGCAGGAAGGGCGCATCGACGCCGCATTCGATGAAGTTGCCGGCGCCGTAGATCATGAAGAGCCGCATGGGCTGGCCCTTGATCTGGCCGCCGAACAGCATCGAGACCTCGAATTTGACGCCCGCCTCCTTGAGCGCCGGCCCATCCACCTCGCGGACGTGGCGGATGCTGCGGCCCACGAGCTGCGCGGCGCGGAACATGGACGTCGCGCCTTCCAGCGTGTCGATCTCGCCGGTTTCGGGATTGGGCAGCCCCTCCTGCAGCAGGCTCACGACCGATTGGGTGATCGAGAGATTGCCCGCGGTCATCAGGCCGAAGCTGCGATCGCCGGGCCAGTTGAAGACATGCAGCTTGCGGAAGGTCGAGATGTCGTCCAGCCCTGCATTGGTGCGGGTGTCGGCGATCATCACGAGGCCGTCCTGCACGAGGAGTCCGACGCAATAGGTCACGGCGCTGTCCCTGTCCTGAAGATGCCGCGCGAGGCACGCATCACTGGTTCGCTTGGCGGCCTTCGGCCTGGCGGGCGCTGACGAGCACGTTCAGCGTTTCGCCGTCGCCGCCCTGGCGGGCGCCGCGCACGGGCGCGGCATCGGCGAAGTCGAGCCCGACCGCGACGCGCACATGCGTGTCGATCGGGCAGATGTCGTTCGCGCAATCGAAGCCGATCCAGCCGTAATCGGCGAGATAGACTTCCGCCCAGGCATGGGCGCCGTCGTCGTGACGCAGCGCCTCGTTGCGCGCGACGTAGCCGGAGACGTAGCGGGACGGTAAGCCGAGATGGCGGGCGCAGGCCATGAAGACATGCGCGATGTCCTGGGCGATCGCGTCGCGAGCCTCGAAGGCGGCCACCGCGCCGACGCCGACGCGGCCGGTGGTGTCGATCCAGGTCATGCGCTCGGCGACCGCCGCCATCAGCGCGTGCATGGCCGCCAGCGGAGTCTCGGTCCCTGCGACCGCCGCCTCGGCGAAGGCCCGCATGGCGTCGTCCTGTTCGGTCAGCAACGTGTCGCGGCGATAGACCTCGCAGGGCACGCGCTCCAGCCCACCGCGAACGATGCCGGCGAGATCGGTGGTCTCGATCAGCCCGTCGATGCGGATCGCGAGCGAGGAGATCGGGCCGTCCGCATAGAAGGAGTGGACGATGTTGCCATGCGCGTCCTGCGCGGCGCGCATCCGCCCGTCGATGCTCGGCTCGATGCGCCACGACATGACGTGCTGACCATCATGATCGCGCGGCGTCAGCCGCAGGATCTGCGTGATCTGGCGAGCCGGCTCGGCATAGTCGTAGCTGATCGCGTGGGAAATCCTGATCCGCATGGTCCCGTCCGAGCGAGGGTCGCGTCGGCTTTTTATGTCAGCATCGCCGCGGAGGCGAGCCTTTCATTGCAGGTACTGATCGAAGATGGTGTTCCCGAGGCGGTTGTTCTCGGTGATGAAGTCCTCGATGAATTCATGGAGACCGTGCTCGAAGATGCCTTCGATGCGGGTGTTGCTGAGGCTCGCCATGATCTTGCGGGCCTGGCGTTGGGCCGCGCCCTGGCGGCCATAGGCGTCGCCCAGCGCATCCAGAAAGCGCGATATGCTCTCGTAGCAGGCGGCGAGCGAGCGCGGCATGCGGCGGTTCAGGATGAGCAGGTCGGCGATGAGGATCGGTTTCACCGCCTCGCGATAGACCCAGTGATAGGCGGTCAGCGCCGAGACCTCGCGCAGCACCGTGGTCCACTGGAAATAGTCGAGCGAGCCTCCGACGCGCTCATTGGCGGGCAGCAGGACATGATACTTCACGTCGAGGATGCGTGCGGTGTTGTCCGCGCGCTCGATATAGACGCCCAGACGCGAGAACCAGTAGCCGTCGTCGCGCAGCATGGTGCGGTAGGCGGAGCCGTCATAGGCCAGCGAGACAGACTTCACCCAGTCGAGAAAACGGGCGAACTCCTCGCGATCCATCCGCTTCTTCTCGAAACGCTGCAATTCCAGCCAGGCGCCGTTGATCGCGTCCCACATCTCGGAGGTGAGGGCGGTACGCACCGCACGCGCATTGGAGCGGGCCTGGGCGAGGCAGTTGCGGATGGAGGACGGGTTGTCCGGGCTGAAGGTCAGGAAGTCGCAGACATTGCGCTCCGTGGCCTCGCCATAGGCGGCGGCGAACGCCTCTTCGCAGCCGGCGGTGGAGACGGCGCTCTGCCATTCGGTGCCAGCGCCGCCATAGGCGGAAGGCAGGTTGGTCAGGCGGGTCGTCGCGTCGAGAATGCGGGCGAGGTATTCGGCCCGTTCGACATAGCGGGACACCCAGTAGAGGCTGTCGGCAGTGCGCGAAAGCATGGTCAGTTCTGGCCTTCTCGCGAGGTCTCGCGGCGCGTCTGTGGGCAAGGCGGGCGAAGGGGCGGAGGGCAGGTCATGCATCCAGCACCCAGGTGTCCTTGGTGCCGCCGCCCTGGCTCGAATTCACCACCAGCGACCCCTCCTTCAGGGCCACGCGGGTCAGGCCGCCCGGCACGCAGGAAATGCCGTTCGCGCCGGAGAGGACATAGGGCCGCAGATCGACATGGCGGGGCGCGACGCCCGAGGCGACGAAGGTCGGGCAGGTGGAGAGTGCCAGCGTCGGCTGCGCGATGAAGCCGTCCGGGCTCGCCTTCAGCTTGCGGCGGAAGGTCTCGATCTGCGCCTTGTTGGCGTGGGGGCCGACCAGCATGCCGTAGCCGCCGGAGCCGTTGACCTCCTTGACCACCAGCTTTTCGAGATTGTCGAGCACATAGGCGTTGGCCTCCGGCTCGCGGCAGCGCCAGGTCGGGACGTTCTTCAGGATCGGCTCCTCGCCGGTGAAGAACTTCACGATCTCGGGCATGTAGCTGTAGACCGCCTTGTCATCGGCGACGCCGGTGCCGACCGCATTGGCCAGCGTGACGTTGCCGGCCTTGTAGGCGCCGATGATGCCTGGCACGCCGAGCACGGAATCGCCGCGGAAGACCAGAGGGTCGATGAAATCGTCGTCGATGCGGCGGTAGATCACATCGACGCGCTTGGGGCCCTGGGTGGTCCGCATATAGACCACGTCGTCCTTGACCAGCAGATCGGACCCCTCGACCAGCTCGACGCCCAGCTTGTCGGCCAGGAAGGAGTGCTCGTAGAAGGCCGAATTATACTGGCCGGGCGTCAGCAGGCAGATCGTCGGATCGGAGGGCGCGCTGCGCGGCGCGACCGAGCGCAGGGTCGCCAGCAACTGGTCGGGATAATTATCGACCGGGGCGACGCGGTGGGTCGAGAACAGCTCCGGGAAGAGCCGCAGCATGACCTCCCGGTTCTCCATCATGTAGGAGACGCCCGAGGGGGTGCGGGCATTGTCCTCGAGGACATAGAAGGTGTCGGCGTCGACCCGCACCACGTCGATGCCCGCGATATGGCAATAGACGCCGTGCGGGACCTTGAAATCGACCATTTCGAGCTGGTAGCAGGCGTTCCGGTAGACCAGATCCGGCGGGATGATGCCGGCCTTCAGGCACTCCTTCGGTCCGTAGACATCCGCCAGGAACATGTTCAGCGCCGTGACGCGCTGGCGCAGGCCCTTTTCCAGCTTGGTCCATTCCGGCTTGGTGAGCACCCGCGGGATGATGTCGAAGGGGATCAGCCGCTCGGTCGATTCATCGTCGCCATAGACGGCGAAGGTGATGCCGATGCGGCGGAAGAACAGCTCGGCCTGCGAGCGCCGCAAGGCCAGTTGATCGGCAGGCGATTCCTTCAGCCAGCGGTCGAGCACCTCATAGGCCGGCCTCAATTCGGCGCCGGAGCCGGTCATCTCGTCGAACGCGACCATCTGGCCTGGATTCCCCTGTTTCCATCAACCTATGCGCATTCGCTTGCGTTGGGGAAGAGGCCGTTTGATCAGGGACTTGCCGCCGCTGCCTTTTATTTGGGCAGAGGTGCCCGCATAGGATTTGCCGGCTATCGAACCAGATGCCGCCGCCGGCTCGAGGTCAGATCAGGCCGAGGCTGCGGAAGCTGGCGTGCCCATCCCGCCCCACGATGATGTGGTCGTGGATGGCGACCCCCAGCGGCTTGGCGATGTCTACCAATTCGCGCGTCATGCGCATGTCGGCGCCGGAGGGCGTCGGGTCGCCGGACGGGTGGTTGTGGACCAGGATGATGGCCGAGGCGGAGAGTTCGAGCGCCCGCCGCATCACCTCGCGCGGATAGACAGGGGTGTGATCGACCGTGCCTGTCTGCTGCACCTCGTCGGCGATCAGCACGTTCTTCTTGTCGAGAAAGAGGATGCGGAACTGCTCGCGTTCGGCGAAGGCCATCGCCATGCGGCAGTGATCCAGCACCGAGGACCATGAGGACAGGACCGGCCGCTTGGCGACCGCGCCCTTGGCCATGCGCTGCAGCGAGGCCTGCACGATCTTCAGGTCCAGCGCCACGCCTTCGCCGACGCCCTTGACCTCGGTGAGGAGCGCGATCGGCGCCGCCAGTACCTCGCCGAAGGAGCCGAAACGCTGGATCAGGGCCTTCGCCAGCGGCTTCACATCCCGCTGGGGGATGGATCGGAACAGCAGCAGCTCCAGCAATTCATAATCGGGCAGCGCCTCGGCGCCGGCCTCCTGGAAGCGGGCGCGAAGCCGGTCGCGATGGCCGTGATAATGCGGCGCGTCGCCAGCGGGCCCCGGGGGCGAGGGCGGAGAATCAGGAAACGGCAGGCCGGTGGGCGAGGGCGCGCGTCGCTGCCTCTTGCCCGCGCCTTCGCTCATTTGGGCGCGAGCGGATTGTCGAGGCCGGCCGGCGAAAGCGTGAAGATCTCGCAGCCGGTTTCGGTGACTCCGATCTGGTGCTCGAACTGGGCCGAGAGCGAGCGGTCGCGCGTCACGGCGGTCCAGCCGTCGGACAAGATCTTCACGCCCGGCTTGCCGAGATTGATCATCGGCTCGATGGTGAAGACCATGCCTGGCTTGAGCTCGACGCCCTCGCCGGGCGAGCCGTAATGCAGGATGTTCGGCGCGTCGTGGAACAGGCGGCCGATGCCGTGGCCGCAGAAGTCCCGCACCACCGAGCAGCGCTCCGCCTCGGCATAGCGCTGGATCGCGAAGCCGATATCGCCGGTATGGGCGCCGGCACGCACCGTCCTGATCCCCCGCAGCAGGCTCTCATAGGTGATCTCGATCAGACGCTCGGCCTTCCGCGAAATCTCTCCGACGCCGTACATGCGGCTGGAGTCGCCATGCCAGCCATCGACGATCAGGGTGTAGTCGATGTTCAGCACATCGCCTTCACGCAGCGGCTTGTCGTCCGGGATGCCGTGGCAGACGACGTGGTTGATCGAGGTACAGATCGACTTGGTGTAGCCGCGGTAGAACAGCGTCGCCGGATAGGCGCCGTTGTCCATGGCGAACTGGAAGGCCAGTTCGTCGAGCCGCTGGGTCGTGACGCCGGGCTTCACGTGGGAGCCGAGCATGTCCAGCCCTGCCGCCGTCAGCCGCCCGGCCTTATGCATGGCCGCAAAGGCCTCCGGACCATGAATCTTGATGGCGGGATCGCGCGGGCGCGAGCGGCCGATGCTGTCTTCGAATGTCATCGCGAGGGGAGAACTCCTGCTCCCTTATTGCTGGGGATTGCCGGCGTAGGCAAGCCGCTTGCGTGCCGCAGGCCGGACCGGGCTGCGCCTCTCCGCCCGGCGCTGGTGTCGGGACGCGGCGCGGTGTATCAGGCTGGCGCAATGGCCAATACCGAACACGCTACCGCCGAAGACCGGCCTTTCGGCTCCTTCGCGCCGAAATCCCTGCTTTCGGGCATCATCGCGCGCACCCGCGGCGCGTCCGACACCTTTCTGGGGCGCAAAAGCGCCTATGCGCTGCGGCGCCTGGGCCTGCGCATCCTCGGCGGTGAGCCGGTGGACATCGAATCGCTGGGCGCGCGCATGCGGCTCTATCCGGACGGGAATGTCTGCGAAAAGCGGGTGCTGTTCACGCCGCAATATTTCGACCCGGTCGAGCGCCGCATGCTGCTGGAGCGGCTGCGCGACGGCTTCACCTTCATCGATATCGGCGCGAATATCGGCGCCTATTCCCTGTTCGTGGCGGCCCATGCCGGGCGCAATGCGCGTATCCTGGCGGTCGAACCGCAGCCGGACGTGTTCGCGAGGCTGGCCTTCAACATCGCCCAGAACCCGTTCGGCACGGTCAAGGCCGTCGCCTGCGCGCTGGCGGACAAGCCGGGGGAGCTCACCCTCTTCATCGACCCGACCAATCGCGGCGAATCGAGCGTGCGGATCCTGAATTCCAGCGCCGGGCGCAGCGTGCAGGTGCCGGCGACGACGCTGAAGGCGCTGGTCGAGAGCGAGGGCTTCGAGCGCATCGACGCGATCAAGCTCGATGTCGAGGGCGCCGAGGATCTGATCCTGGAGCCGTTCCTGCGCGATGCGCCGCCGGAGCTGTGGCCCGGCTTTATCGTGATCGAGGATTCGCGCCAGCGCTGGCAGAGCGATCTGGTCGGGCTGCTGGAGCGTAGCGGCTACCGGCTCGTGCTGCAGACCCGACTCAACATGCTGTTCGAGCGTCAGGCGGCCTGAGCCGGCGCATCGCCGCATGAGCGGGTCGCACAAAACGCCGTTTCACCCCGGCCGGGCGATGCCTAGCTATGCGTGGATCAAAAGCTGGAGACCGGGATGACCGACGCATCTTCTTCCGACAAGGCGGTCGTCACGGCCGCGATCCTTGTCATCGGCGACGAGATCCTCTCGGGCCGGACCAAGGACAAGAACATCGGCTACATCGCCGAATACCTGACCAATATTGGCATCGAACTGCGCGAAGTGCGCGTGGTGCCGGATGTGATGGAAGAGATCGTCGCCGCGCTCAACGCGCTGCGGGCGCGCTTCACTTATGTCTTCACCACCGGCGGCATCGGCCCGACACATGACGACATCACCGCCGATGCTGTCGCTGCGGCCTTCGGCGTTTCCATCGACCATGATCCGCGCGCGGTGGCGATGCTGCGCGAGCGCTTTTCGGAGGCGGATCTGAACGAGGCGCGGCTTCGGATGGCGCGCATCCCGGCCGGTGCGGACCTGATCGCCAATTCGGTGTCGAAGGCGCCGGGCTTCAGGATCGGCAATGTCCATGTCATGGCCGGCGTGCCCTCGATCATGCAGGCGATGCTGGACGCGGTGGCGCCGACGCTGAAGACAGGCGTGAAAATGCTCTCCGAAACCGTGCGCGCCGGCCTCAAGGAAGGCGATATCGGCAGCGCGCTGGGCGAAATTGCCAAAGCCCATTCGGATGTTTCGATCGGCTCCTATCCGTTCTGGAGCGAGACCGGACCCGACACGAACATCGTGGTCCGGTCGCGCGAGGCGGACAAGTTGGAGGCCGCGATGGCGGCTGTAAAGGCGATGATCGCCAGCCATTCTGCCGGCGCCGGCGAGCCTCACTGAGCCAGCGACGAGCGCGGCGGCGACTGGGCAAAATCGCCTCGCGGCCCTTGCCATCGCCCTGTATTTCGGCTTTTCCGGCGTGGCGGTGCCTCCTTCGCCGCGATCAGCGCCGGAGATCCCGCCATGGCCGAACCCAGCTCCAACAAGGCCTTTCCCGTTTCCTGGGATCAGTTTCACCGCGATGCGCGGGCGTTGGCGTGGCGGCTGGCCGACAAGGGGCCGTTCGAGGCGATGGTCTGCATCACGCGCGGCGGGCTGGTGCCTGCGGCGATCATCTGCCGGGAACTCGGCCTGCGGATGATCGAGACGGTCTGCATCGCGAGCTATCACGACTATCGCAACCAGTCCGAGCTCAAGGTGCTGAAGGACATCGCGCCCGGCATCAAGGCGATCGGCGACGGGCAGGGCAAGGGCGTGCTCGTGGTCGACGACCTGACCGACACCGGCAAAACCGCCCGCGTGGTGCGGGACATGCTTCCCAACGCGCATTTCGCCACGGTCTATGCCAAGCCGGCCGGGGTTCCGGTGGTCGACACCTTCGTCACCGAGGTCAGCCAGGACACCTGGATCTATTTCCCCTGGGACATGGCGCTGACCTATGTCGAGCCCATCGCCAAGGGCCATAAGGGCTGAGCCTGGCCCGCGCTCAACCGGTCGAGGGCGAGCGGAACGCGATCAGCATCCCGGCGACAACGATGGCCATGCCGACCATCTCCATGCTGGTCGCGGGTTCGGCGAGGAGAAGCGCACTGCTGGCTGCCGTCATGATCGGCACCAGCGGCAGGAACAGCGTGGCACGGGCCGCACCCAGCGCCTCCACCGAGCGGGAATAGAGGTAAAGCGCCACGACGCCGACGATGACCCCCTGATACAGCGCCTGCAGCAGCAGCTCGCCGATCGGCATGGAGGCCATGTGGATCGGCAGCGCGATCGCCATCACGGCCAGAAGCGGCACCGACAGGATGCATGAAGCGGCGGTGATCTCGATGGAGCTCGCGCCCCAGCGCCGTGCCAGCAGCCCGAAGATCGACCACAGCAGCGCGATCAGGACGAAAAGCAGGTCGCCGATCCAGGCATCCGGGCGAGAGGGAGCCTCGAGCAGCGCGTCGCGCGAGAACACCGCGATGCCGCCGACGATCACGACGAGCCCGATCAGGCGCATACGCCCCGGACGCTCGCCGGTGAGGAGCGCGACCAGCCCTGCGGTGAAGACCGGGATCAGCCCCGGCGAGATGATCGAGGAGTGCAGCGCCGGGGCGAAATAGGCGCCGCCGACGAGAATCAGGCTGTAGAACGGGCCGATCAGCAGCGCCATGGTCCAGCCGCGGCGCCAGCCCAGCCCGCCGACGGGGAAGGGGCGCATATGGCGCGCAGCCCAGGGCAGCAGCACCAGTGCCGCCGCGACGAAGCGCAGGATCGAGACATCGGCCGGCGACAGGCCGACCAGCATGCCATGGCGCGAGACGACCGCCTGCACACCCCAGATCAGGGCGCAGGCCAGTCCGCAGAGGATTCCGAGCCAAGGTGTGCGGGCAGGCATGGAGCTCTTCAGATCGCGGCGATGCTGGCGCGGCTATGCCGGGCCGCGCCGAGCCCGGCAATGGCGCGCGACGCAGGGCAGCCCCGCGACGTGAAAGGACGCAGCTTGCGCTTGCGGGCGCCCGCTCCGGATGCTGCAATGCAGCAGCGGGCCGGAAGGAAGCAGGGCGATGGCGCAGATGGTGGACCAGCGGCCGGTGGCCGAACTCGACATCGTCGGCCTCGCCGACGAGCTTCAGGACAAGATCGAACAGGCGCGGCTCGATGCGCGCGACGATCCTTTCGGCAATCCCGTGCTGCGCGTCGCGCTGTGGCTGACGCGGTTGATGGACCGCGGCGATCTCACCGCCGAGGGCGCACTCGCGCTGGTTCGCCGCTATGGTCGGCAGGCGATCGCCGAGCGCGCCGGCAAGCTCGCCGGTTATGTCGGCCTGTCCGCCGATAGCGACGCGGCCTTCGCCGTGCTGGCCGGCGCGACGGCAGAGGCGGCAGGAGGAGCGTTCGGCGCCTTCGCCGCTACGGTGGAACGCCCGCGCTTCGGAGCGGTCTTCACCGCTCATCCCACCTTCGGAATGCAGCGCAAGCTCGCCCATCATCTCGCGGCCCTCGCCAGCGGCCGGCGCGACGACGCCGTACTGGCGGCGACCGATCTCAGTTTTCGCCCCGACGGGCGCATCACCCTGCAGGACGAGTTCGAGCAGGCGCGCTTCGCCGTCCGCCAGGCGCGGGACGCGATCGACCGGCTCAACGCGGCGCTGCTGCGAGAGGCTCGGACACGCTGGCCGCAGGACTGGATCCGGCTCGCGCCATGCCCGGTCTTCCTCGCCTCCTGGGTCGGTTGCGACACCGATGGGCGCACCGATATCGGCTGGTGGGACACGTTGCGCTACCGGCTGGAGTCCAAGGACGGCCAGTTCGCGCGCATTCTCGAAAAACTGCCGGAGGCGGAAGCCTGCAACGGGGTGCGCAAGCTCGTATGGGAGGCGCTGGCCGCGGTAAGGCGCCAGCTCGCTCTGGCGCCGCCGATCGGGACGCAGCCGACGCTGGAGGCGCTGCAGGCGTTTTCGCTGGCGCTGGTGCGGGAGCGCGAAGCCGCGCTGCCTCAGGCCGAGCCGCTGCTCGCCGCGCTGGACGAGGCGCTGGCGGCGAGTGCGGACGATGCGGTAGGCGAGCCGCTCATGCTGATCCGTGCAGGCGTCGTCGCCCATGGCGTCTCGATCGCGCTGCCTCATTTCCGGCTGAACGCCTCTCAGCTTCACAATGCGCTGCGCGCGGTGATTTCCTCCGACGAGGATCCGGGCCAGCCGGCGCAGCGACGCGCCTTCCTCGCGGCCGCCAATGGCGCGCTCGATTCGGTGACGCCGGTGGCGATCGATTTCGGCGCGCTGGCTGCCGAGCGATCCTCGGCCGCGCGCATGATGATGACGATCGCGCAGATCGTGAAGCATCTGGACGGCTCGCGTCCGGTGCGCTTCCTGATCGCGGAAACCGAGACCGGGTACACGCTGCTCTGCGCGCTCTGGCTGGCGAGCCGCTTCGGCATCGCCGACAAGGTCGAGATCTCGCCGCTGTTCGAGACCTCGGATGCGCTGGAGCAGGGCCCGCGCATCATCGACGAGGCGCTGCGCAGCCCGCATTTCCGCGCCTATCTGAAGCGGCTCGGGCGGCTCTGCATCCAGTTCGGCTACTCCGATTCCGGCCGCTATATCGGTCAGGTCGCGGCGACCTTCTGGGTCGAGCGGCTGCGCATCCGCATCGCGGAACTGCTGGCCCGCCACGGGCTCGGCGAGGTCGAGCTCGTGATCTTCGACACCCATGGCGAGTCGGTCGGTCGCGGCGCGCATCCGGACAGCCTCGCCGACCGGCTGGCCTATCTCGATCCCGCCTATGCGCGGGCCGCCTTCGCCAAGGCGGGCATCAGGATGGTGCGGGAGACAAGCTTCCAGGGCAGCGACGGCTATCTGCTCTTCGGCACGCCGGAACTGGCGGGGGCGACCGTCGCCCGCATCGCGGAGGCGGTCTTCGCCGCGCCTGCCGGCACGGGCGATCCGATTTATGACGAGCCGGATTTCGCCAGCGAATTCTTCCAGACCGTGCGCGAGGAGATGAACGCCCTCGTCGACGATCCGGGCTATGCGGCGCTGATCGGCACTTTCGGCCCGGCCCTGCTCGACAAGACCGGCTCGCGTCCCGCCGCGCGGCAATCGGAAGGGGCGGGGCCCTCGCGCATCCGCCATCCGCGCGAATTGCGCGCCATTCCCAACAACGCGATCCTGCAACAGCTCGGCTGGATGGCCAACAGCCTGCACGGCCTCGGCCACGCCGCCTCGCGGGCGCCGGACCTCTTCCGGTCGATGCGGGAGCAGAGCCCCCGCTTCGACCGGGCCTTTCGCCTCGCCGCCGCAGCGATGCGCCACAGCGATCTCGACGTGCTGCGCGCCTATCTCGACACGCTCGATCCCGGCAGCTGGTTCGACCGGGCGAGGCGCACCTTGCGTGAAACCCGCCGGGACGAGCTGCTCGGCGTCGCGGACGCGTTGACGCGGCTGGAGCTGGCACCGGCGCTGCGGCGACTGTTCTGGCGGCTCTCCTCCGACGCGCTGAAGCTGCGCGGGGTGGCCAACGACGTTCCGGTCATGCCGGTGCGGATGGCGGCGCTGCATGCGCTCAGGCTGGCCGCGATCCATCGCATCTGGCTGTCCTTCGCGCATATCCCGGATTTCCGCCCGCATGGCGGCATGACGCGGGACAGCCTGCTCGAAAGGCTGCTGACGCTGGATGTTCCGGCTTCGCTGAAGATCCTCTCCGAGATCTTCCCGCGCGACCCCGACCCGACCCTGGGGCTCGATTTCGGCGAGCCGCCCGGCCCGCGCGACGGGGGCACCTATGAAGCGCTGCACCGCGACGTGCTCGAGCCGATGCTGCAATCCTTCACGCTGATCCGCGAGATTTCCGGCGCGATCCAGCACGAGATCGGTGCTTTCGGGTAGCGCTGGATTGCAACCGGCGCCGGCGCCACTACGTTGAGCGCCGAAGGAAACGCCGACGGAGACGAGCCGGCATGGCCGCCACCCCTTTCGACGCCGCGGGCGCGCGGATCAGCGTGTTTCGCGCCCTGCTTCAGGCCGTCTCGCGCCATGGCAAGAGCCGGATCGCGCTGGAAGACCCCGAGCGGCAGCCGATCACCTATGGCCGGCTGGTGCTGGGCGCGCTGGTGCTCGGCCGCAAGCTTGCCGGCATGACGAGCGAGCGCGAGACGGTCGGCGTGCTGCTGCCGAACATGCAGGGCATGCCGGTCACCGTCTTCGCACTGATGGCCTTTGGCCGCGTGCCGGCGATGCTGAACTTCACCGCCGGGGTGCGCAATCTGCGCGCGGCCGGCGAGCTGGCGCAGCTGAAGACCATCGTCACCTCCCGCCGCTTCATCGAGAAGGGCGAACTCGACGACGAGATCGCCGCGCTCGGCGAGGGGCGCCGGGTCATCTATCTCGAAGACGTCCGCAAGCAGATCACCAGCCTCGACAAGGCACTGGGGGCGCTCGGCAGCCTGGCCGCGGGGCTGCTGCACCAGCGCTACGAGGCCAAGCCGGACGATCCGGCCGTGGTCCTCTTCACCTCCGGCACAGAGGGCACGCCCAAGGGCGTGGTGCTGAGCCACGCCAATCTCGTCTCCAACGCCCGGCAGGTGTTTTCCCATGCCGCCGGCGCGATCTCGGAGCGCGACGTCTTCATGAACCCGCTGCCGGCCTTTCATTCCTTCGGCCTGACGGCGGGCCTGCTGGTGCCGCTGCTGCATGGCATGAAGGTGGTGCTCTATCCGAGCCCGCTGCATTACAAGCAGGTGCCCAAGCTGATCCGCGACATGCAGGCGAGCTTTCTGCTCGCGACCGACACCTTCCTGCAGGGCTATGCGCGCGCCGCCGATCCCGAGGACCTGAAAAGCGTGCGCTATGTCGTCGCCGGCGCCGAGCGGGTGAAGGCGGAAACCAAGCGCATGTGGGAGCCCTATGGCACCACGATCCTCGAAGGCTATGGCTGCACCGAATGCTCGCCGGTCATCGCGGTGAACACGCCGCAGACCCTCCGCGAAGGCACCGTCGGCAAGCTCCTGCCCGGCATCGAAGCAGAGCTGAAGCCTGTCGAGGGCATCCATGAGGGCGGGCGGTTGACGGTGCGCGGGCCCAACATCATGGCCGGCTATCTCGACCCGCAGCAACCCGGCCGGCTGGTGGCGCCCGAGGGCGGCTGGCACGACACCGGCGATATCGTCGTGATCGAGGACGGTTTCGTCGCCATTCGGGGCCGGGCCAAGCGCTTCGCCAAGCTCGGCGGCGAGATGGTCTCGCTGGCGGCGGTGGAGACGATGGTCGCCAAGCTCTGGCCGGACCAGAACCATGTCGTGGTCGGCCTGCCGGACCCACGCAAGGGCGAGCAGCTGGTGCTCGTCACCGAGAAGCCGGATGCAGACCGCGCCGCACTGCAGGATGCGGCCAAGGAGATGGGCTTTCCCGAGCTATGGGTGCCGCGCGCCATTCTGGTGACGCAGGCGATCCCGGTTCTGGGCAACGGCAAGATCGACTATGGCGCGACGCGCGAGCTGGCGGCCTCGCGGCGATCGCTGCTTTAAAGACACAATTGTAATGTTGTTGCAGCGCATGATCATCCCGGCATCCGCCCTTTCGATCCTGCGTGTCGCGACGCTTGCGCCGGCGCTGTCCCTGGCAGGCCCCTCGGATCTGGCGGCGCAATCGCCCGGTGGCGTCTATGTCCGCCGCGACGAATGCATCGAGGCCGGCAAGCTGAGCGCCGAGCAATGCGAATTTGCCTATCGCAATGCGCGGGCCGAGTTCCTGCAGAAGGCACCCCGTTACGCTTCTCGCGGCGCTTGCGAGCGGGCCCATGGCCGCTGCGCGGCGCAGATGGTCTCGACCGGCGGTTGGGAGAGCTTCGGCAAGGGCGGGGCGAGCTATGTGCCGCGCTTCGTCGGATTGCGCATCACGGGAGAAGGCCCGGCGGCGAGGGCGCTTCCGGTGATCGAGGGCAAGACGATGGTCGCCTTCTCGGGGCGCCCTGTGCACGCGCTTCAGGAGCAGGTTCAGGGCCGCGTCACTGTCACCGGGGCGGCGAGCCACGCCTCGCGCCATTCGCGGCGTCATATCAAGGACACACCCGAGACCGAGACGCGGCCAGCCGGCATTCATGACGACAGCGTGCGTGTGCCGATGAAGGAAGAATCGATCGGCGCGGATGTGCCGCCGGGGCTCTATGTCGATCCCGACGGGGTCGAATGGTACAAGCCGGCCCATCGGCGCTGACGCACCGGCGACGGGTCCAGGGAAGAGATCGGGGCATGGCCTTGCCGAGTCCCTGACGGCATCCGGGGCCTCAACCCTTGGCGACGGCCCTCGCGTTCCGGGATGCGCCACTGCGGGCGCTGGACGCCTTGCCACGCTTCGACCCGGTGGCGAGCTTGTAGGCGCCATAGCCGGCGGCGCCGAGCAGCAGGGCCGGGAAGGGCAGCCTTGCGATCATCACGGTGAGCGGCACGGACAGGGCCGTCGGGATCGAGCCCTTCTCGACCGCGCGCGCAACGGCGATGCCTGCCAGGCTCGTCAGGGATGAACGGATCACGGGGGCCTCCTTCGGGCGTTTTTCGCGAATGCGATGCTTCGCGACATGAACGCCGAAGGGGCAGCTGCGTTCCCGCATCCTGCCGCTCGCTCGATCTCAACCGAGCTTGGTGCGGACGGCGGGGATCGAACCCGCACGGCCAGAGGCCGAGAGATTTTAAGTCTCTTGCGTCTACCAGTTTCGCCACGTCCGCATCTTTCGAGCGGTAAAGGCCGGGCGGCGGGGATGCAAGGGGCTCAGGCCTTGCGGAAAATGACGCTGAGATTATCGGCGGGCATCTCGACGATCTCGGGCGACCCAAAACCGTGAGCCTCGGCCAAGATAGCGACCGCGTCGAGATCACGCAGCCCCCAGCGCGGATCGCGCGAGCGCAGGCTGTCGTCGAAGGCCTGATTGCCGGGCTCGAGCGGGCGCCCGGGGCGGCGGAACGGGCCGTATAGATAGAGCGGCGCGCCGGGCGGAAGCAGCCGGCCGGCATGGCGGAACAGACCCTCGGCGGCATTCCACGGCGCGATATGGATCATGTTGATGCAGAGGATCGCTGCGGGGGCCAGAGGCGGCCAGTCCTGCGCCGTCACGTCTTGCAGCAGCGGGGGCAGCGGCCTGTCGCCCGGCGCCTGCACGCTCCAGGCGGCGATGCTGGCGCAGGCCTCCGGGCTCGGATCGCTCGGCTGGAAGACGAGGTTGGGGAAGGCCTGGGCGAAATGCAGGGCGTGTTCGCCCGAGCCGCTGGCGATCTCCAGCACGAGCCCGGATTGCGGCAGCACGTTCCGCAAGACGGCGAGGATCGGGTCCCGGTTGCGCGCGGCGGCAGGGGCGCGCAACCGGGGATCCGGCCCGGCCTGTCCTTGCTCCGAAGGCACCCAGAAGGACGAAGTCGGGCCCAAAACCGCACACCCATCAAGAATCACGCGCCGACCCCATCGCGTCGGGGCGGCGATACGGTATAAGGGGCACGGAAGCGGACGGCCAGATGTCGCAGTCTCGCAGCTCATAGGCTGGTTTTGTTAACCGAAATCCTGATCGTCGTGGCGCTGACCGTGATCAACGGTCTGCTCTCCATGTCGGAACTCGCGGTCGTCTCATCCAGGCCGGCGCGGCTCAAGGTTCTCAGCGATCAGGGCAATGGCGGTGCCAAAACAGCGCTGCGCCTGGCCGAAGATCCGGGACGCTTTCTCTCCACGGTCCAGATCGGCATCACGCTGGTCGGCGTGCTTTCCGGCGCGTTTTCCGGCGCCACACTCGGCGCGCGCCTGTCCGAATGGCTCTCCGGCCAAGGCCTCTCGCCTTCGATGTCCGACACGCTCGGCGTCGGCCTCGTTGTCGTCGGCATCACCTATCTGTCGCTGATCCTCGGCGAGCTGGTGCCCAAGCAGGTGGCCCTGCGCGATCCCGAAAAGGTCGCGGCCCGCGTCGCGCCCGCGATGCTGCTGATGTCCCGCATCGGCGCGCCGGTTGTCTTCCTGCTCGACATCTCCGGCAAGGCGGTGCTGCGGCTGCTGGGGCAAAAGGGGGAGTCCGAGGAAAAGGTGACCGAGGAGGAGGTCCGCACCATCATTGCCGAGGCCGAGACGGCCGGTGTGCTGGAGCGTGACGAGCGTGACATGATCTCGGGCGTGATGCGGCTCGCCGATCGTTCCGCACGAGCGCTGATGACCCCGCGCCGCGAGGTCGATACCATCGACCTCTCGGATGATCTGGAAGATATCCGCGCCCAGCTGCGCGAGACCCGCCGCTCGCGCCTGCCGGTGCAGGATGGCGAGTCGGACGCGATCATCGGCGTGCTCATCGTCAAGGAGCTGCTCGATTTCCTGGCGGGACAGGGCGACATCGCCACGCTTCGCGGCCATGTCCATGAGACGCCGATCGTGATGGACACGGCGAGCTCGCTCGTGGTGCTGCGTGAGATCCGCGCCAGCCGGGTGCATATGGCGCTGGTCTTCGACGAGTACGGGCATTTCGAGGGCATCATCACGCCCGGCGACGTTCTGGAGGCGATCACGGGCGCCTTCCAGGAGGAGGAGGAGAGCGAGCCGGCCGTCGTGGTGCGGCAGGACGGCTCCTATCTCGTCGCGGGCTGGATGCAGGTGGACGAATTCTCGCATGAATTCGGGATTCATGTGCCGCGCGACGCCGACTTCCAGACGGTCGCCGGCTTCATCCTCGCCGAGATGAACCATCTGCCCAATGTCGGCGAGACCTTCGAGAAGGACCATTGGCGCTTCGAGGTCGTCGATCTCGACGGGCGCCGGATCGACAAGATCCTGCTCAGCCGGATCGACTGATGTCCGCCAGACCCGAGCCAGCCGCCGACAACCCCGTCGTTCTTCCGACGCTGGGGGAGGCGGTGCGGGTCTGGGCGCGCATCGGCCTGTTGTCCTTCGGCGGGCCCGCCGGCCAGATCGCCCTGATGCACAAGGAGCTGGTCGAGCAGCGCCGCTGGATCGGGGAGGAGCGGTTTCTCCATGCCCTGAATTACTGCATGCTCCTGCCGGGGCCGGAGGCGCAGCAGCTCGCCACCTATATCGGCTGGCTGATGCATCGCACGGTCGGCGGGCTGATCGCCGGGCTGCTGTTCATTCTGCCCGGCGCGCTGGTGATGCTGGGGCTGAGCGCCCTCTATGTCGTCTGGCGGGAGGTGCCGCTGGTCGAGGGGCTGTTCTTCGGCATCAAGGCCGCGGTGCTGGCGATCGTCATCGAGGCGGGGCTGAGGATCGGGCGGCGGGCGCTGCGCACCGGGGCGATGCGGGTGATCGCCCTGGGCGCCTTCCTCGCGCTCTTCCTGTTCAGGCTGCCGTTTCCGGCGGTGGTGCTGGGTGCCGGCCTGATCGGCTGGCTCGGACACCGGCTGGCTCCTGCGCTCTTCGTGAAAGCCGGCCAGCATGGCGCTTCCGGCCCCCCGGTCGAAGGCCTGGTCGACCGGCTGTTGTCGTCAGGGCAGCTGAGCCATACCCGCCCCTCTCCCGTACGCGCGGTCGCGGTGCTCTGCATCTGGCTGCCGCTATGGCTGGCGCCTGTTGCCGTTCTCGCGCTGGCCACCGGGACGGGCAGCGTCTGGATGCAGATCGGCGGCTTCTTCAGCGCCATGGCGGTGGTCACCTTCGGCGGAGCCTATGCGGTGCTAAGCTATGTCGCGCAGGCGGCGGTCGAGACCTATGGCTGGCTGGCGCCGGGCGAGATGCTGGACGGGCTGGGCCTCGCCGAGACGACGCCGGGGCCGCTGGTGCTGGTCCTGCAGTTCGTCGGCTTCCTCGCCGCCTTCCGCCATCCCGGCGCCTTGCCGCCTTTGGTGGCGGGCGGCCTGGGAGCGCTGCTGACGGTCTGGGCGACCTTCGCGCCCTGCTTCCTGTGGATCTTCCTCGGCGCGCCCTTCATCGAATCCCTGCGCAGGAATGCGGATCTCTCTGCCGCGCTCGGCGCGATCACGGCCGCCGTGGTGGGGGTGATCGCGCATCTCGCCTTGTGGTTCGGGCTGCATGTACTGTTCGGGGAGGTGAGGGCGGTGCCGGTGGTGGGGCTCAGCCTCGATCTGCCGGTGCTGTCGTCAGTGGATTGGCGTGCGGCGGCGCTGGCCAGCCTCGCCCTGCTGGCGACGCAGCGCTTCAAAATGGGCGTGCTGCCACTGCTGGCGATCTGCGCGCCGCTCGGAGCCTTGCTGAAGACCTTCGCCTGACGATCAGCGGCGCGGCGGCTCGCCGGGCTCGACGATGCGGTACTCGGCGTCGATGATCTCGATCCGCTCCTGCCCACGCGGCCGGCCCCCAAAGGGATCGGCGCGGCGGTCGAAGCCGGCGGCCTTGAGCCTGGCCTTCAGCCGCCAGACGGCGATCGCGCCCGCCACGGCCACGACCGGAATCAGGATCAGCGCGAGGCTGGCTGCGACGAGGAACAGCGTGATCCCGATGGCGAAGCTCGCCCCCATGGCCAGCCATGCCGCCCAGCGGGGCATCCGGGCAGCGCGGCCATTGAGCTGATCATGAAGATTGACGCGGATCATGTCCTTCCATCCCTTCCCTCGTGCCAGAGATAGGGATGAATTGCGGCGATGGCGAGATCAGCCGGCGTCGCGCCAGTCATAGAGCCAACGATAGCGCTCGCGCATGCCCCGTGCGCCCAGGCGGCGCAAAACGAGGTCACGGCCCAGGCTGAGCGGCATGCCGAGATGGTAGGTGCGACCGTTGCGGCGGCTTTCATCCTGCACGCGAGCGGCGCGGGCGGCGCGGGCCTCGGCGAAGGCGGCGAGCGCCATCGGCACTCCGGCGTTTCCGGCGCTGCCGAGCGCCGCGGCGAGATGCCGCGCCAGCACCGCCGCATCCTCGATCGCCAGCGAGGCGCCCTGCGCCAGAAAGGGCAGCACGGGATGGGCGGCGTCTCCGATGAGGGCGACGCGGCCCTGCGCCATGGCGGCCGGGGACCGGTCGAACAGGGACCAGACCAGCCAGGACGGCGCGGAGGCCGCGAGCGCGCGCAACGCCGGCGAGGCCTTGGCGACATGCTCGCGCAGGATTGCCGGATCGCCCTCGCGGGACCAGCCCTCGCGGGCTTCCTGCGCTTGCCGGATAATCACCAGGTTGATCTCGCGGCCCGCGGCCACGGGGTAATGCACGGCATGGCGCCCGCTGCCGAGATGCAGCGTCACGCCCGGCGCCTCCTTGCCCGTCGCGGGCAGTACGGTGCGCCATGCCTCGTAGCCGGTAAAGCTCGGGGGATGCTCATCTCCCAGAACCTCGCGGATGCGGGAGCGCCCGCCATCGGCGCCGATCAGGGCGATCCCGCTCAGGGTCTCGCCGCTGCGCCCGTCGAGCGTGACGGTGACGCCCTGCTCGTCCTGCACCGTCTCCTGCACGCCGCGCCCGACCAGCAGGCGGATATTGGGCATGGAGCGTACGGCGTCGAGCAGCACGGTGTGAAGATCGTTGCGCTTCAGCAGGCGATAGGGCGGCTGGCCGGGCTCGGGCTCGACCGGCATGGCGACGATCTCGCCGCCGCTGCCCCATCGGCGGATGGTCAAGGCACGCGACGAGACCGCGACCCGCTTGAGCGGCAAGGTGAGGTCGAGATCGTCGAGGATGCGGCCGGAATTGGGTGCGATCTGCAGGCCGGCGCCGAGCTCGCCGAAGCCGGTCCGCTTTTCCACCACAGTGACGGCGATGCCCCTGCGGGCAAGGCACAGGGCGGCGGTCAGCCCGGCGATGCCGGCCCCGGCGATGACGCAATGAGGAGCGGACAAGGCGACACGTCTTTCCTAAGGCAGCCGCGCGGACGCGGCCGAAAAGGCCAGCGCGAGTGCCCCTCAGAGCCCGCGCGATCGGAAGCGGCGAGGCGGGATCAGGCCGCCTTCGGCGTATCGTGCCAGGCGCAGCCGGCAGGCTCGGTGTCGCCGGCTTTCAGCGCGGGATCATATTTGTACAGCGTCGAGCAATAGGGGCAGACGATCTCGCTGTCCGCGCCCATGTCGAGGAAGACATGCGGATGGTCGAAGGGCGGCTTGGCCCCGATGCACATGAACTCGCGCGCGCCGATATGAATCGTCGAGACGCCGGAGTCGTTGTGGAAATGGGGGGTGCCGTGCTCGGCCATGATCGTCGCTCTTCAGGCTGAATGGTCGGCGCAACCTAGCCTGTCGCGTTGCGGGATGCCAGTGCCATCAGGGGCCGCGCAGGCAGGCCTGGGCGAGGCGGCTCATACGGGTGGTCTCATCCGCCGAGAGTTCGCTGCCAATCGCCTTCTGCCACAGATTCTCGCGCTTCAGCCCCTCGATCGTGCAGCCGCAGGCTTCGCGGCACAGCGTGGCGTCGCCGTTCGCGCGGACGCAACTGGCCTGGCAATCGGAAAGGAAGCGGCTCTCCTCGCGGGGCTGGGCCGGCATGATCTGCGCCGCCAGCATGATCAGCCCGATGAAGACGGGCTGATGCACCAGATAGACCAGAAGACTGTGGCGCCCGCCCCAGGCGACGATGCGGGCCGCCAGCGTGCGCGGGCGCCAGGCGGCGAGCGGGCCGTCCGCGAGGCGCGGCAAAGCGAGCTTTGCCAAGGCGATTCCGCTCAGAACGCAGCCGAACCAGGGGAAGACCGGCACGAAATCCGCCGTCTGCAAGGGCAGGCGCGAGAAGCCGAGCCAGACTGCCCAGGGCTGGTCCAGCAGCGGGCTCGCCACCCAGAAGGGCAGGGCGAAGGCGATCGCGGCGGCGACGATCACGCCCGCCAGCGGCAGGCGCAGAAAGGGCAGGGCGAGCACGCTCGCGACGGCGACGTGATGGAGAATGCCGAAGAAGATGAAATTCGCCGGCATCGCGAAGACCGTTCCGATCGTAACCAGCAAGGCCGCCGCCGAGACCATGGCCAGCCGCCGCAGGAACGCGGTTCGGTTCAGGCCCCGGCGTGTCGCCAGCACGAGGCTGACGCCGACCAGAACGAGGAAGGAGCCGGCGATGCAGCGGGCGAACCAGCGCCAGCCGGGCTCGAAGGCGACATCGGTCTCGATCAGGCCGGCATTCGAGAGATCATAGGCGAAATGGAACACGAACATCGCGAGCAGGGCGATGCCACGGGCGAGATCCACGAGGGCGAAACGGCCGCCGGACGCCGGCTTTACGGCGGGCGCGGTCTCGATCGGCGGTGCGGCGGGCTCGGTCATGCCTGTCGTTCCCATGGCGCCCGCTCATAAGCAAGCGTTGCCGGCGCGGCTGTTCAAACCGGGCCTGCCATGGCAGGGACGAAGCCGAACAATCCAGCCGGGCCCGACCGATGCAGAGCTTTTCCTCCGATGGCGTCTCGATCGCCTATGTCGATCTCGCACCCACGGCCGAGATGCCGCTGAACGAGACGATCATGCTCGTGCATGGCTTCGCCTCGAACCACGCGGTCAACTGGGTCAACACCCAGTGGACGAAGACGCTGACCCATGCCGGCTATCGTGTGGTCGCGCTCGACAATCGCGGCCATGGCAAGAGCGAGAAGCTCTACGAGCCCGCCGCCTATTCCTCCGAGCTGATGGCCGAGGATGTGCGCCGGCTGATGGACCATCTCGACATCCCGCGTGCGGCGGTGATGGGCTATTCGATGGGCGCGCGGATCAGCGCCCATCTGGCGCTGGCGCATCCGCGCCGGCTGAACGCGCTGCTGCTGGGCGGGCTCGGCATCCATCTCGTCGAGGGCGTCGGCCTCCCGCTCGGCATCGCCGATGCGATGGAGGCGCCCTCGCTCGACACGCTCAGCGACCCGATGCAGCGGATGTTCCGCGCCTTCGCCGAGCAGACGGGCAGCGACCTTGCGGCGCTCGCAGCGTGCATCCGAGGCTCGCGCCAGACGCTGAGCGCTGAGCAGGTGGGGCGGATCGCGGTGCCGACCCTGGTCAGCGTCGGCACCACGGATGCGGTCTCCGGCTCCGGCCCTGCGCTGGCGAAACTCATCCCCGGCGCGCAATCCTTCGCCATCGAAGGGCGCGACCACAATCTCGCGGTCGGCGACAAGACGCATAAGCAGGCTGTCGTGGCGTTCCTCGCCGGGTTGTGATCGCGGATCCGACCCGGTTGAAGCCGGAGAAAATCTTTCTTTTCTCGTGAGTTGCCGCGACAGGCTTTGACTTTGATTCAGCTGATCTCATATCGGTGAGGCGCGGCGGCGCATCCGGGGCGAGGCATATCCTCGCAGGATGTGCTAGAGGCTCCTTCCGCCGCGGGCCCGTATCGGAGATCAACCATGCCAGCCGCACGCTCCGTCGCAGAACGCCGTGACCCCGTGACGGGCCTCGACCGGGTCGATCCGATCTGGTCACGGCTGAGGGCCGAGGCGGAGGCCGCGGTCGCCGCAGAGCCGGCGCTCGGCACGCTGATCATGGCCTCGGTGCTGAACCAGCCCAGCTTCGAGGCCGCGGTGGCGCATCGGGTGGCGACGCGGCTCGGGCATGCCGCCGTCCCCACCGACCTGATCGAGCAGGCTTTCACCGAGGCCCTCGCCGGGGATGCGGACATCGGCGCCGGCATGCGCGCCGATGTCCTTGCGGTGCTGGACCGCGACCCGGCCTGCTACCGCGTGCTGGAGCCGGTGCTGTTCTTCAAGGGCTTCCACGCGCTGCAATGCCACCGGCTGACGCATTGGCTCTGGCGCCAGGATCGGCGCGACTTCGCGCTCTATCTGCAGGGGCGCTCCTCGGAGATCTTCCAGACCGACATCAACCCGGCCGCGACCATCGGCAAGGGCGTCTTCCTCGACCATGCGACCGGGCTCGTCGTCGGCGAAACGGCGGTGATCGAGGATGACGTGTCGATGCTGCATGGCGTCACCCTGGGGGGCACCGGCAAGCAGGGCGGCGACCGCCATCCGAAGATTCGCAAGGGTGTGCTCATCGGTGCCGGCGCCAAGATCCTCGGCAATATCGAGGTGGGTCAATGCAGCCGCGTGGCGGCGGGCTCTGTCGTGCTCCAGGCCGTGCCGCGCAACAAGACCGTCGCCGGCGTGCCCGCCAAGGTGGTCGGCGAGGCCGGCTGTGCCGAACCCTCGCGCTCCATGGATCAGATCCTCGAAGGCGATTGCGGGGCGTTCATCTGAGCGGAGCTTAGGGCCTCGGCCGGATCGCGCCGCGCCCGGATCGTCTCTCGGTCACGGGTGCTCGTGGCGAAAGCGCCCAGCAGCCGCGGTTCAGCGCGCCAGATCCTCGGCCGCGATCCAGAACACCTCGCCCTGGCTCTCCTCGGTATCGAGCCAGGTGAAGGGCAGATCGTATTCCGCTTCCAGCGCCTCGCGCCCGGTGCCGACCTCGCAGAGCAGTGCGCCGCCGGGGGTAAGATGGGCGCGAGCCCCGTCGAGGATGCGACGCACCAGATCCAGGCCATCCGGCCCCGCGACATGCGCCATCACCGGCTCGGCGGCATATTCGGGCGGGAAGGCGGCGACCTCGCCCTCGGTGACATAAGGCGGGTTGGCAATGATGAGGTCGTAGCGGCGCCCCGCCACGGGCGCGAAGAGATCGCCCTGGTGAAGCTTTATCCGCTCCTGCATCGCGTAGTCGGCGACGTTCAGCCGCGCGACCTCGAGCGCATCCGCCGACAGATCGACCGCGTCGATCTTCGCCTGCGGGAAGCGGCCGGCGGCGATGATGGCGAGGCAGCCCGAGCCGGTGCAGAGTTCGAGCACACTGCCGAGGGCCTCCGGCTCGGGCACGAGGCCGAGCCCTTCGGCCTCCAGCGTGCCGTTCATGAGCAATTCGCCGAGATAGGAGCGGGGCACGATGACCCGCTCGTCGACCCGAAAGCCGAGGCCCTGGATATAGGCGCGGCCGACGAGATAGGCCGAAGGCTTGCGGGTGGTGACGCGCGCCTCGATCAGCTCGAGGGCATGCCGGCGTTCGGAATGGGTCAGCCGGGCGTCCAGCCAGGGGTTGATGTCGTCCACCGGGAGTTTCAGCGCCTCCAGCAGCAGGAAGGCCGCATCGTCGAGCGCATTGGTGGTGCCGTGGCCGAAGCTCAGCCCCTTGCGGTTGAACTGCGAGACGGAGAAGCGCAGCAGATCGCGTATGGTGGTGAGATCGTCGAGGGCGGACATGGCGTGCCTCGCGGGCGAGAGGTGACCTTCGTGGATCTTAGGCCACGAGGACCTAAAAGTCGCATTCACTCTTCGGAAGAATTCTACGATTCGGCAATATCTTAGGGGGTCTCGACAGCTGGCCCGCCCTCGCTGCGGGCGGTGCCTTCGCGGTCGCGCTCGTAATGCCGCGCGAGCGGGAAGGGTGGCAGCCACGATTCCCGGCGGATCGTCCAGAGCTCATAGGTCGGCGTGAAGCGATCTGTCTCGTCGAAGGCGCCGAGATTGAGCTCGGTCTCGTCGCCGCTGCGCGCGAAGAGCTGCGAGCCGCAGCGCGGGCAGAAATGGCGACCTTCATACGCCTTCGTCTCGCCCTCGATCCTCACGGCCTGTTCCGGAAAGATCGCCGAAGCCTGAAACAGCGTGCCGTGCTGCTTGCGGCAATCCATGCAGTGACAGATGCCGACGCGATAGGACTCGCCTTCGGCCTCGAAGCGCACCGCGCCGCAGCGGCAGCCCCCGCTCATGCCCGCCATGATGGTTCTCCCTTGCGGCTGTGCCCTGTCGCACCAACCCGTGCCGGGGGCGATCGGTTTCAGCCGGCGGGGCCGTTCCCGTAGCGTGCCCGCATCTCGGCGCCGATCGCTTCCTCTTCATCGAGGCGGCCTCCACCGACCTTGACGGACCTCACTGCGCCCGCCGCGTCGCGCACGAGGCTCGCGGCCTCGCCAGGGCTCGAAAAGCCCGAGGCACGGGTGACCCGGCCGGTGTCCGCGCTGTCCAGCGTGATTTCCACGGCATCGAGAAAGGGCGTGAACAAGGCCGGGTTGGCGATCAGGATGCGGTCCGCGACTGGTACGACATCCTGCGCGCCCCAGAGCGACCAGCCGCGACGGCGCCAGCCGGCGCTGGAGGCGGGCGGGGCGCCACGCTCGGCGAAGGTCCTGAGGATATGGGCGATGCCGTCGAGCCAGGGATGGGCGAGGCCGTCGATCGCGTTGGTCAGCACGCTGACGGTCAGGTTCTGCTTCGGGAACACGGCGGTGCGGGTGATGAAGCCCTGGAAACCACCGGAATGGCCGAACCAGCGCCAGTCGCCCTCGCCGCCGGAGATGGTGCCGAGGCCGTAGTGACGCCCCAGTGCGGATTCCTCGTCCGCCCAGAGCCTGCGGCTCATCTCCCGCCGGCTGAGCGGAGAGAGAAACGAGGTTTCGGCCAGCGGCGAAAGCTGCGCGAAATAGCGGGCCGTGTCGGCTGCGGTCGAGACGAAGCCTGCCGCGGACGCCATGGCGTTGTTGGGATTGTCGGCCGGGATGACGACGCGCCGGCCCAGCGGCAGCTTGCCGCTATGACCCTTGGCGCGGGGCCTGCCGGCCCAGAACCCGATATCCGGCGCGGTCTCACCGAGGCCCGCCGGGGCGACGACCTCCTGCGCGATCCATTCGGCATAGGGACGCTGGGTCGCCGCCTCGATCACGAGGCCGAGCAAGGCGAAGCCGTGATTGGAGTATTTGAAGCGCTGCGAGGCCGGAAACACCGGCGGCTCGGCCAGATCGCGCAGCAGCTCGGCCTTGTCGCAATAAGGTTTGCGATCGAGGAACTGGCCGGCATCGGGCCCGTCGCGGGTGAGGCCGGCACTGTTGGAGAGAACCTGCCCGATCGTCACGGCCGCTATGTCGGCGTGCAGGCCCTCGACATGGTTGCCGACGGGATCGTCCAGCCGCAGCCTGCCGGTCTCGACCAGCCGCAGGATGCCGGCCGAGGTGAAGCTCTTGGAGTGGGAGGCGATGCGGAAGCCATGGCGCGGCGTCAGGGCCTCGCCGGTCGCCAGATCGGCGCTGCCGAAGGCGGCTTCCAGCTTGAGATCACGGCCCTGGAGGATCGCGACCGAGACTCCCGGCTGCTCGTGCAGGCGCTGCTGAAAGCCCAGCCAGTCTTCGACATAGGCGAGGGCGGGGGCGAGCCAGGCGGTCATGATTGCGCATCCGTTCGGGGCAGGGCGCTGTCATGCTAAGCGGCGGGAGCGAGGGCGCAAGCGACGCGCATGCAGGGCGGCCAAGCCCGCTTTCGCTTGCCCTGCCGGCCCTGCCGTGGCATCGCTCGCGCCAATTCGAAAGGATATGCATCGTGGACAAGACCGAACTCGCCAAGCTGCAGGACTATCTGCGCAAGACCTTCAACAACACCAACATCACCGTCCGGGCGCGGATGAAGAAGACCGATTCGGCCGAGGTCTATATGGGTGAAGAGTATATCGGCATCATCCATGTCGATGACGAGGACGGCGATCGGTCCTTCAATTTCACCATGGCGATCCTCGACGTCGATCTCGAGGGCTGAGCGGCGAGGCCGTCATGCTCGGGCTCACACCGGGCGTCTTTTGTGTTCGGCGCCGAACCGAACCAGCTTCCATGGCCTGCGCCCCGGTAAAGACGCTGTTTGCTAGCGGATCAGCCCGTCCAGCGTGCGGCGCACGCCGCCCAGCATCACGGCCCAATCGGCGATGATGGCCCTGGGGAAGCGGATGTTCACGTCCATGCCGCGATGCTGGAAGGTGACGCGGCAGGGCTCGTCGAGATTGCTGCCGGTATCGACGGGGCAGCGCGCCGCGAAACCTCGGCCGTCCGGCACCGAGACGTAGAATTCGTCACCCTCGAAGGGCGAACCCTTGCGAAAGCCGCGGACCACGAGGCCGCCGGGATTGGACCAGACGGTCGCCGTCAGGAAGCGGGCATAGGTGGCGAGCTGGCGCGCCGGCTCGTTGACCTTGTCCGGGGGGCTGAGCGTGATCAGCAGGCGGCGCTTGTCCTGCGGATGGGCCGGGCCGAGATCGGGCCATGCCAGCCGCAGCCGCGCCATCCCGACCAGCCTTTCGGCGCTATCGCCGTGGTCGGTCCCGGTCAGTTCCCTGGGAATCATCAGCGAGACCTCGCCGACACGGGCGGGCTGGAGAGTCGATGCCGTCTCCGCCCTGCGATGGGTGAGCCAGACCGCGAGCATCGTCGCCAGGGCGCCCACGATGAGGATGCCCGTCGCCGCCTTGAACAGCGCCAGATCGGCGCGCGGCAGGGGCGGGGCGGGACGCTGGAGGCGGGTCCTCACCATGGCGGCCAGGGCGGCGGCCTGGTGTCCGGGCTGATGGTGGGAATAGGACGCGGTCATGTCGGACGGGTTCTCGTTGCGCACGGCCATTGAATCACCGGGCGCTTAACGGCCCGTAAACCATGATCGCCCTGTCCGGCTTTCGGCCGGCTGGCCAGCCCTCGCGCCAGGCTCAGCGGAAGGCCGGGTCCATCGGCCAACGCCCGGTGTCGGCCGTCGCGGGGGCGGAACGGCCGGGTGGGTTGCCGACCACCTGGTCGCGTCCGCGCCGCTTGGCCTCGTAGAGATGGCGATCCGCATGGGCGGTCAGCGCGCGCAGCTCGGCTCCGTTTTCGGGATAGCTCGCAAGCCCGATGCTGATGGTCGGCGCCGCCTCGATCTGTGCCGCGAGCCTGTCGCCGACAGTCATGCGCAGGCGCTCGGCATAAGCGAGGGCGGCGTCATGAGACATGTTTTCCAAGAGGATCACGAACTCCTCGCCACCATAGCGGAAGAGCCGGTCCTCGGCGCGAATCTCCGCCTGGAGGCAGGCGACGATCCGGGTGAGCACCTCGTCGCCGGCGACATGGCCATAGCGGTCGTTGATGCTCTTGAAGTGATCGACATCGACCATGGCGAGCGTCAGCGGCCGGCGCGCCGCCGCCGCCCGCTCCAGCATGGCATGCCCGACCGTGTCGAAACGCTCCCGCGTCAGGGCGCCTGTCAGAGGATCGCGCCCGCTCTTGCCGAGCAACTCCTCGTATTTGCGGCGATAGGTCAGCGTGTGGAAGATGTCCGCCAGCGAGGGCGGCGCGATGTCGCCGTCGATCGCGCGCCGCTCGAACAGCGCGATATAGAGCGTCAGCAGTCCGCTATAGACCAGCGCGGCACCCATCTTCGCGATCCAGCCGCCGGTCAACGCGTCCCACGGCGTGCCGGAGACGTAGTGCAGGCCGATGAAGAAGCCGACCTGGTCGAAGCTGAGGATGACGGCGAGGCTGGCCCAGGCGCGCAGCATCACCATGCGCGGCAGCCAGCGGTGCAGCTTTTCGTAGAGCAGGATCAGCGCGATGGCGTCGATGAAGAGCAGCGACGTGCCCCAGATCATCAGGGCGCCCATCTGGTCGATCAGCACGAGATCGGGGTTGTAGCCCGGCAGCGAAACCGGCGCACCGTAGAGCCGCAGCATCATGACGAGGGCGACCATAAGGAAATTGCCGATAAGGAGTCCGTAGATCGGCTGGCGGACGGCCTCGGCATCCTCGCGGATGTAGAAGAGCAGGATCATCGCGAGCTTGCCGGAAAACAGCACGGTCGAACCGGGAGACAACAAACCGAACGGCAGCTGGATGAAGAACACCGCCGCGAGATAGGTCTCGAGGAAGTGCATCACGCCGAGCGCGCACAGAAACGGCCCGAGCCCGATGATGCGCCGCAGGCGCAGCAGCGCGGCCATGACCATGAAATAGATCAGCGCCTGACTAACGAGAAGCGTGATGCCGGACATGATCGGTCGGTTCGAGGCGTGGCCATTTGCGGGGGCGTCGTCGCCGCGGCGGCGCAGGTGCCCGAGGGCGCGGATAGTGCTCCCGGAAAAATGAACGAAGTCTGTCTCGCCGTCGCGACAAAGCGAGCTTTATTCCGCTGCAGCAGCAGCGTTAAGGATCTCCGTTTACCAGTCGTTAAGGCTTTTCTTCACCGCTCTCAAACCATGGGGCAGGGTGCGGACACTTTCCGCAGCGAGGCTGCCCATGACCGTTCAACCCGCCGCGCTCGAAGCCCTGAAGTCTCTGGCGGTGGGGTTTTCCTTCGCCGGGCTGCTGGCCAGTGCGTTCGAACTCTTCACCGCGCGGCGCGCCGGCTTCCAGCTGCTGCAGGGCGGTGGGCTCTCCGCCCTTGCGAGCGTGCCCGTCGTCATCTTCTGCGCGCCCTTCCTGATCCTGCGGAATACGGCGCGGGGCCGGCGCATCGAGAGGCGGCCCCTCGTCTTCGTGATGCTGGCCAGCCTGATCGCCGGGGTGTGGAGCATGGCGTCCGGCCGTTTGGTGCTCGACCTGCTCGCCGCCATGGTGACTTGACGGCCCGGGCAGGGGCCCTGCAATCCTGCCGCCTCACGGCCCCGAGAAAACAGGGCCGCCAGTGCAGGATCAGAGCCGATGCCGCTTTACGAACTCGACGGAACGGCGCCCGAGACGGCCGCCGAGGGCCAATGGTGGCTGGCGCCGGATGCACATGTCATCGGCCGCGTGCGGCTGTCCGAAGAGGTGGGCATCTGGTTCGGCGCGGTGCTGCGCGGCGACAATGAGTGGATCGAGATCGGTGCCGGCAGCAATATCCAGGAAGGCTGCGCGCTCCACACCGATATGGGCTTCCCGATGACGATCGGCGCGGGCTGCACCATCGGCCATCGCGCGATCCTGCATGGCTGCACGATTGCAGAGAACAGCCTGATCGGAATGGGCGCGACCGTGCTCAACGGCGCCAGGATCGGCCGCAACAGTCTCGTGGGCGCCAATGCGCTGGTGACCGAGGGCAAGGAGTTCCCGGACAACTCGCTGATCGTCGGGTCGCCGGCCCGCGCCATCCGCACGCTGGACGACAAAGCCGCGGACGGCATCGCGGCGTCGGCGAAGGCCTATGTCGCGCGCTGGAAGCTGTTCGCGCGGGGGCTACGCCGGCTCGGCTGAAAAGCGACGGGCCGGCCTTTCCTGATCGGAAGGGCCGGCCCGCGAACGAGGCCCGGTCTGGGACGGGTGGGTGGGGACGTGACCGGGCCTCGTCGTTCGAAGCGAGGCGTCAGGCGAGCGGCAGGCGCGCCCGTCTCACGCTGCCGAAGATCTCAGCGCTGGACCGAGGCGACCGTCGGCGATTGCTGGCCGCCCAGCGAGGTCCAGCCTGTCTGGTACTGTGACTCGCGCTTGACGTAGACATAGCCGGTCTGGCTCCAGGGCAGGATGGCGTTGCGCTTGTTGTCGAGGATGAAGTCGCCCTTGTCGGTGCGGATCATCAGCACCGCATGGCCGGCGTTCTCCTCATCGATAACGACCGTGACCAGCATCGCACGGCGCGGCAGGCCCGCCTCGGCGAGGCGCTTGCGCTTCAGCAGAACGTAATCCTCGCAGTCGCCCTTGCCGTCCGTCGGAATATCCCAGCGATCGACGACGCCCCAATGCTCTTCGTCGGTGACCGGCTCGATCTCGCGGTTCACCTTGGCATTGACGCCCAGAATCGTCTTCCAGCTCTTGGCGTTGAGCTCGATGCGCTCGGGCTCATGGGCGTCGAGCCGGCATTCGGACGGCATGCGCTTGCAGAAATCGACCCAGGCATAGGGTGCGCGCGCCTCGCCGGACGCGGCGGCCGGCGCACTGGCGACCGGAATGCCCGGCGAGGTCTGCGCCCGAGCCGGGCCTTTGGCGAAGGCGGTGAAGGCGATAGCGAGCGCGACCCCGGCGGCGATGCGGCGACGATCAAAACGAATGGCAGGCATGCGGTCCCCTTTCTGTCCCGGGGGAGACCATGCTGGCCGTCGATGGACTTGCCTTGAAATGAAAGCGTCAAATTGTTTGTATTGGCCGCGTAACAACTTCCGCCGCAGAACAGGATCAACTATGATCCAACCGCCGGGTAATCTTTCTCGACATCCGCGGAACACAAAATTAACGCTTAACGGTTCGTTTGCTCATCGAATTCGATAAACTTACTTGTTCGTTAGCGGCGGCGCGAGAGGGGCAGACGGGTTGTCCCGCGCAAAATGGGCAGCGGCCTCACCAGCCGGGCGCGGCTTCGGCGCGAGACTGTGTTAGGCCTCCAGGATGAGGCCGAACGCGGCGGATGGCCGCTTGACGCGGCGCCGGCCGAGATTTCAGGAAAGGGTCGGTGCCGAGCTGCGGATGGCTCGGTCAAAGGCCATCGTGATCGCGCCCGATCCGGTGCGTGGGGCTTTACAGCTCGAGATTCTCGTCGAGCAGATCCGCAGAGAGCGGGAAGCGGAATTCCAGGCCGAAGCCGCCATCGAAGGGGCGGACGATTCGGGCCGGCGTCGAGCCGATGCGCACGGCCGCGCCGATGGGCAGATC
>NZ_JBMDWH010000006.1:0-4214 GCF_048595345.1 Allobosea sp. | reverse complement strand
ACCGCCCGGACGAGCGCCACGAGGAAGTGCTGAACGAGATCTTCGATCTCTTCGTCAATCTCGACGCCACCGAAGAGCAGCTCGACTTCCCGGTCGTCTACGGCTCGGGCCGCGGCGGCTGGATGGCCGACGCGCCGGACGGCCCGCAGGACAAGGGTCTCGAGCCCCTGTTCGACCTCATCGTGAAGCACGTTCCCGAGCCGGACACCGCCGGCAAGGACGAGCCGTTCAAGATGATCGGCACGATCCTCGAGGCCAACCCGTTCCTCGGCCGCCTCATCACGGGCCGCATCCAGTCCGGCTCGATCAAGCCGAACCAGGCCGTCAAGGTTCTGAACGGCGAAGGCCAGCTGCTGGAATCGGGCCGCATTTCCAAGATCCTCGCCTTCCGGGGTCTGGAGCGCACGCCGATCGACTACGCCGAGGCGGGCGACATCGTCGCCATCGCCGGCCTCCAGAAGGGCACGGTCGCCGACACGTTCTGCGATCCGCAGGTGAACGAGCCGCTCGTCGCGCAGCCGATCGACCCGCCGACCGTGACCATGAGCTTCATCGTCAACGACTCGCCGCTCGCGGGCACCGAAGGCGACAAGGTGACGAGCCGCGTGATCCGCGACCGCCTGTTCAAGGAGGCCGAGGGCAACGTCGCGCTCAAGATCGAAGAATCGGAGGACAAGGACTCCTTCTTCGTGTCGGGCCGCGGCGAACTCCAGCTCGCCGTCCTCATCGAGACCATGCGCCGCGAAGGCTTCGAGATCGCCGTCTCGCGTCCGCGTGTGGTGTTCGAGAAGGACGAGGACGGCAATCTGCTGGAGCCCGTCGAGGAAGTCGTCGTCGACGTGGACGAGGAGCATTCCGGCGTCGTCGTTCAGAAGATGTCCGAGCGGAAGGCCGAGATGATCGAGATGCGGCCGTCAGGCGGTGATCGTCTGCGCCTCGTCTTCCATGCCCCGACCCGCGGCCTCATCGGCTACCAGGGCGAGCTGATGACCGACACGCGCGGCACGGCGATCATGAACCGCCTGTTCAAGGCCTACGAGCCCTTCAAGGGTGAGATTCCCGGCCGCCGCAACGGCGTGCTGATCTCGAACGACAAGGGCGAGGCCGTGGCCTACGCCATGTGGAACCTGGAAGATCGCGGCCCGATGATGATCGAGCCCGGCGCCAAGGTGTATCAGGGCATGATCGTCGGCGAGCACAACCGTGAGAACGATCTCGAGGTGAACGTGCTCAAGGGCAAGAAGCTCACCAACATCCGCACCACCTCGAAGGACGAGGCCGTGCGCCTCACCCCGCCGATCCGGATGACGCTGGAGCGTTCGCTGGCCTGGATCGACGACGACGAGCTCGTCGAGGTCACGCCGAAGTCGATCCGCCTGCGCAAGGCGATCCTCGACCCCAACGAGCGCAAGCGCTCGCAGAAGGCCAAGGCCGAAGTGGCCTGATCGAAACGCCTAGGCTTATCGCCCGGGCGTTTTCATTTCGAGGCGCACGCGACCTGCACCCGGCGCAGCCCGCGGGTGCCGACCATGGGCGTTGCCCAGGCGCCTGCCCTCTGATCCTCTGCCCGCCTGTCAGGGAGGATCTCATGCAAACCCGCAATCTCGGCCGCTCGGGCCTTCGCGTCTCGCTCGTCGGCCTCGGCTGCAACAATTTCGGTGGGCGCATCGACCTGGAAGCGACCCGCAAGGTCGTCGATGCCGCGATCGAGCATGGCATCACCCTGTTCGACACCGCCGACATCTATGGCGAGAAGGGCGGGTCGGAGACCGCGCTGGGCCAGGTCCTCGGCGCGCGCCGCAAGGACATCGTGCTCGCCTCGAAATTCGGGATGCGGATGTTCCATGGCGGTGAAGGCGGGTCGCGCCGCTACATTATGAGCGCCGTCGAGGAATCGCTGACGCGGCTCAAGACCGACTGGATCGACCTCTACCAGTTCCACAAGCCGGACCCGCTGACTCCGATCGACGAGACGCTGCGGGCGATGGACGACCTCGTTCGCCAGGGCAAGGTGCGCTATATCGGCTGCTCCAACATGGTCGCTTGGCAGGTTGCCGACGCGCAATGGACGGCGCGGGATCTCGGGCTCGGCGGTTTCGCCTCGGCGCAGGACGAGTACAGCCTTCTGAAACGCGGCGCCGAAAAGGACCTGATCCCAGCCATCGCGCATTACGGCATGGGGCTGTTGCCCTATTTCCCGCTCGCAAATGGGGCGCTCACCGGCAAGTACAAGCGCGGCGCGGCGATGCCGGAGGGTGCTCGGCTGACCAAGCTGCCTGAGCGCGCCGGCCAGATCTTCAGCGAGGACAACTGGCGCAAGATCGAGGGCCTGACCGTCTTCGCCGAGCAGCGCGGCCACAGCCTCGTCGAGCTCGCCTTCTCCTGGCTCGCCGCCCAGCCTGTGGTTTCCAGCGTGATCGCCGGAGCGACCAGGCCCGAGCAGATCGCTGCCAACGTCAAGGCCGCCGACTGGGCGCTGACGGCGGAGGATCTGGCCGAGATCGACGCGATCACAGCCTGAAGTCCCCGGCGGCGCCACCGCTCGGAACTTCGCCGCGACGGGCTTCGTTGTCCCCTTCGGGGGATGTTGCCGTGATTACGAAGCTGCGCTGGATTGTCGCCCATCTGACGCGACGGCTGTGGTTCCGCGCCGCCATGTTCGCGCTGCTCGGAATCGCCAGCGCGCTTTTGTCGATCGTGGCGGCGCCGCTGGTGCCGGACACGGTTTCCGCCGGCGTCGGGGCGGACGCCGTCGACAAGATCCTCGGCATCCTTGCTTCCTCCATGCTGACGGTCGCGATTTTCTCGCTGACGACGATGGTGTCGGCCTATGGCGCGGCAGCGTCATCCGCCACGCCCCGGGCGACGGCGCTGCTTCAGACTGATACCGGCGCGCATAATGCGCTCGGCACGTTCATCGGCGCCTTCCTGTTCAGCCTCGTCGGGCTCATCGCCTTGAGCACCGGGCTTTACGGCTCCAGCGGCCGGCTGCTTCTGTTCGGCGTCACCATTCTGGTCGTCATCGTCGTGGTCGCGACCTTCATCGGCTGGATCGACCGGCTCTCGCATCTCGGCCGCATGAACGAGACGATCGATCGCGTCGTCGTCGCCGCCGCCGAAGCGATCGATGACTATGTCGCCGCGCCCTGCTTCGGTGCGTCGTCGGCGCGCCCGGTTCCGGCCGGGGCGGTAGCCGTTGAAAGTCCCGCGACAGCCTATGTCCAGTTCATCGACGTGCCGGCTCTGGCGAAGCTCTGCCATAAAGGCGGCGGCGAGGTCGATGTCGTGGTTCTGCCCGGCTCCTTCGTTGGCCAAGGCGATATCCTGGCCTGGGTCGTTGGCTTGGCCGAGCAGGACCGCTCGGCTGTGCTGGACGCTTTCGTCCTCGGGGCCAGACGGTCCTTCACGCAGGATCCACGCTTCGGCCTGATCGTGCTGTCGGAGATCGGAACGCGAGCCCTGTCTCCGGCCGTGAACGATCCGGGCACGGTCATCGATGTGCTCGCCGGCTTCGCCAGGCTCCTGCGTCGCGAGCCGGAGCGGAGCCCGGTGCCGCCCGCCGAGAATGTCCATCTGCCCGAGCTGCGTCCGGAGGCTCTTCTGGAGGACAGCTTCGCCCCCTTGATCCGGGAAAGCGTCGGACAGCTGGAAGTGCAACTGCGTTTGCAGCGGATCCTGGCGATCGTCGCTGGCCATCCGCTCTTCGCCGAGGGGGCTCGGACTCTCGCCGATGACGCTGCACGCCGCGGATTGGCCGAGACCACGCACCCGCGCGATCGCGAGCGGCTGGCCGAGGCGGCGCGCTGGGTTCTGCGGGAAGGCCGTTGACGGTGCTGCCATGCGCTGGCGTTCACGATGCGAATTGCGCCGTGTTGCGCATGGACCGCCCGCCCCCGCCCTTCTATGGTCCGCGCCATGAGCGAGAAAGCCTCCCTTGCGCCTGCGCTGAAGCCCGGCGACCATCTCTTCCTGGTCGATGGCTCCAACTTCATTTTCCGCGCCTATTTCCAGTCGATCAATCAGGACCGGAAATACAATGCCCGCTCGGACGGGCTTCCCTCCGGCGCGGTGCGGCTCTTCGCGACCAAGCTCTTCCAATTCGTGCGCGAGGGCGTGCTCGGCGTGCGGCCGACGCATCTGGCCATCGTCTTCGACAAATCGGAGAACTCGTTCCGCAAGGCGATCTACCCGGCCTATAAGGGCAACCGCTCCGA
>NZ_JBMDWH010000005.1:0-35420 GCF_048595345.1 Allobosea sp. | reverse complement strand
GCGAAGGCCTATGAGCTGATCGCGCGCTATCCGAACCTGCCGGAGACGATCGACGGCTCTCAGATGCAGGATGCGGTGCCGACGCTCTCCGTGCTGGCCGCGTTCAACAACCGGCCGGTGCGTTTCACGGGCATCGCCAATCTGAGGGTGAAGGAATGCGATCGCGTCGCGGCGCTCGCGGTCGGGCTGGACGCGATCTCGCCCGGCCTCGGCCGCGAGGAGGGCGACGACCTGATCGTGGCCTCCGATCCGGGGCTGGCCGGACGCAGCAGGCCGGCCTCGATCGACACTCGCGCCGACCACCGGATCGCGATGTGCTTCGCGCTCGCGGGGCTCAAGCTCGAGGGCATCACCATCCTCGACCCCGATTGCGTCGGCAAGACCTATCCGGCCTATTGGGATGCCCTCGCCTCTCTGGGAGTGGGGCTGCAAGAGCGTGGTGGCGGCGCATGATCCTCGGCATCGGCTCGGATCTGTGCGACATCACGCGCATCCAGAACTCGCTGGACCGGTTCGGCGAGCGCTTCACCCACCGGGTCTTTACCGAGGCCGAGCGGGCGAAGTCGGACCGGCGCTCGACCCGCGCCGCCTCCTATGCCCGCCGCTTCGCCGCCAAGGAAGCCTGCTCGAAGGCGCTCGGCACCGGCCTGCGGGCGGGCGTGTTCTGGCGGGACATGGAGGTGGTGAACCTGCCCGGCGGCCGCCCGACCATGCGCCTGACCGGCGGCGCCGCCGAAAAGCTGAAGGCGATGACCCCGGACGGGCACGAGGCCGTGGTCCACGTCTCGCTGA
The DNA here is from genome assembly GCF_048595345.1 of Allobosea sp. GTDB lineage: Bacteria > Pseudomonadota > Alphaproteobacteria > Rhizobiales > Beijerinckiaceae > Allobosea. The sequence continues at coordinate 34,628 of NZ_JBMDWH010000005.1, read as the reverse complement.
CCGACGACCCGCCGATGGCGCAGGCTTTCGTGGTGATCGAGGCCCGCCCCGTCGCAGCGGCATGACGGCCCTTCACGCGCGCACCGGGCGTCCTGATTGCAGCCATGGCGAGAACCGGCTAGACCGCCCTGCCCGACGCAGCAAGGCGATCTGTTCTTTGGAAAAGCATCGCCCGGTAGGATAGACCCGCGCGCCGGATCGTAAGTCCAAGGAGCGCCCGCGTGGCCAACGACGTCGATACCAAGCCTAAGCCGTCCAAGGACGAGGGCGGCATTCTCGAGACGATCAAGGTCGTGGTCCAGGCGCTCCTGATCGCACTGGTCATCCGTACGCTGCTGTTCCAGCCCTTCAACATCCCGTCCGGCTCGCTGATCCCGACGCTGCTGATCGGCGATTATCTGTTCGTCTCGAAATACACCTATGGCTATTCGCGCTACTCGATCCCGTTCGGGCCGCCGGTCTTCTCGGGCCGAGTCTGGGCGGCCGAGCCCAAGCGCGGCGATATCGCCGTCTTCAAGCTGCCGAGCGACAATTCGACCGACTACATCAAGCGCGTCATCGGCCTGCCGGGCGACCGCATCCAGATGATCAACGGCATCCTCAACATCAATGGCCAGCCGGTGAAGCGCGAGCGGATCGAGGACTATGTCACGGCCGATAACTGGGGCCGCAGCGTGCCGGTGATCCGCTATCGCGAGACGCTGCCGAACGGCGTCACCCACGAAATCCTCGAGCGCGAGGGCGACACCGGCACCTTCGACAACACGAAGCTCTTCGTCGTGCCGCCCGGCCACTTCTTCATGATGGGCGACAACCGCGACAATTCGGAGGATTCGCGCGGGGCCGTCGGCTATGTGCCCTTCGAGAACTTCGTCGGGCGCGCCGAGATCATCTTCTTCTCGATCGACGAGGGCGCGGCCGCCTGGAAGATCTGGGAATGGCCGTATACGGTTCGCTGGAACCGGATTTTCAGCACCATCAAGTGAGCAAGCCCGCATCCTCTGGGCGCACGGCGCCGGACTTGGCCAAGCTGGAAGCCACGCTCGGGCACCGCTTCGCCGATCGCTCGCTGCTGGTCACGGCCCTGACGCATATGAGCGCCGAGCCGTCCCGCCTCTCGACCTATCAGCGCCTCGAATTCCTGGGCGACCGAGTGCTCGGACTCTCGATCGCGGAGATGCTGTTCCGGCGCTATCCCCTCGCCGAGGAAGGCAATCTCTCGCGCCGGCTCGCCGATCTCGTGCGCAAGGAAACCTGCGCCGAGGTGGCGACGGCCTGGACTCTCGGCCAGTTCATGCGGCTGGGCGACAGCGAGGTCCTCGGCGGCGCCCGCAAGAACCGGGCGATCCTCGCAGATGCCTGCGAGGCGGTGATCGGCGCCGTGTTCATGGATGGCGGCTATGAGGCGGCGCGCGGACTGGTGGAGCGCGCTTTCGGCGAGCAGTTGCTGAAGCCGGCGCGCCCCCTGCGCGACGCCAAGACCGCTCTGCAGGAATGGGCGCAGGGCGAAGGCTATGCGACGCCGACCTATACCGAGCGCGGGCGCTCGGGGCCGGACCATGCCCCGGTCTTCATCGTCGCGGCCCGGATCGCCGGCTTGCCCGACGCCGAAGCGAGCGGCCCCTCGAAACGCCTCGCCGAACAGGCGGCGGCGGAGGCCTTCCTGCGTCGGCAGGGCCTGTGGAACGTCAGCGCGGAAAGCGACAATGTCTGAATCGAACGAGCCGACCCGCTGTGGCTTCGTCGCGCTGATCGGCGCGCCGAATGCCGGCAAGTCGACGCTGCTGAACCAGCTCGTCGGCGCCAAGATCTCGATCGTCTCCCGCAAGGTGCAGACCACGCGCACGCAGGTGCGCGGCATCGCGCTTTCGGGCGCCGCTCAGATCATCTTCGTTGACACGCCCGGCATCTTCGCGCCCAAGCGGCGGCTCGACCGCGCCATGGTCACGAGCGCCTGGGGCGGGGCGACCGATGCGGACCTCATCGGCGTGCTGATCGACGTTGCGCGCTTCGAGCATGAGGAGAACACGCAGCTGTTGGAAAAGCTCGCCGAGCTGAAGCAACCGAAATTCCTGATTCTCAACAAGATCGACACCGTGCCGAAGGAAAAGCTGCTCGAGATCACCGCCAAGGTGAACGAGCGCTCGACCTTCGAGGCGACCTTCATGGTCGCGGCGCTGACCGGCTACGGCGTGAAGGACATCCTCTCCTGGCTGGAAAAGCGCCTGCCGCCCGGACCCTGGCTCTATCCGGAGGATCAGATCTCGGATGCGCCGCTGCGCTTCCTCGCCGCCGAAATCACCCGCGAGAAGATCTTCGAGCGGCTGCATGACGAATTGCCCTATCGCTCGACCGTCGAGACCGAGAGCTGGCAGCAGAAGCCGGACGGCTCGGTGCGCATCGAGCAGACGATTTATGTCGAGCGCGAGGGCCAGCGGAAGATCGTGCTCGGCGAAGGCGGCCAGACGATCAAGGCGATCGGCCAGAAGGCCCGCGCCGAGATCGCCGAAGCGGCCGAGGCCAAGGTCCATCTCTTCCTGTTCGTGAAGGTGCGCGAGAACTGGAGCGACGATCCCGAGCGCTACCGCGAGATGGGTCTGGAGTTCCCGAAGCGATAATCGCTTCCGCGCAAGAGCCCCTCGCGATGCGTCGAGGGGCTGAGCCGTCATCCCGAGGAGCCGCTCGAACGGCGTCCCGAAGGATGATTCGAGCGGCTCTGGTGACCGATCGACCATCTTTCAAGACGCGAGATCGGCTCGCTCCTCAGGATGAGGGCTGAGAAAGGGCGCCGTTCATGCCGACCGAAAAGCAGAAGATGCTCGCCGGCGAGCTCTACCGGGCGGACGATCCGGAGCTGGTGGCCGACAACCGCCGGATCGGCGAATGGATGGCCCGTTTCAATGCGACGACGGCCCGCCCGGAGGATCGCGAGGCGCTGCTGCGCCAGGCCTTCGGCCATGTCGGCCGCGAGGTGACGATCCGCCCGCCTTTCCATTGCGACTATGGCTACAACATCAGTCTCGGCGACGGCGTGTTCCTGAACTTCAACTGCGTCATCCTCGACGTCGTCGCGGTCACGATCGGGAACGGCACGCAGATCGGGCCGGGCGTCCAGATCCTGACCGCCGACCATCCGCGCGATCCGCAGGCGCGGCGGGAGATGCTGGAGTTCGGCCGGCCCATCCGGATCGGCTGCAATGTCTGGATCGGCGGCGGTGCCATCATCCTGCCTGGCGTGACGATCGGCGACGACGCGATCATCGGCGCAGGCAGCGTCGTGACGCGCGACGTGCCGGCGGGGGGCACAGCGGTCGGAAACCCGGCGCGCCTGCGCTCCTCAACCACGTGATCGCCTGTTGAGCGCGCGAAGGAATTGCCTGCAAAGCCTTGCAACGGCGGCCGAACCGCCGCAAAGACGCGGGCGTTTGTCCGAACGCAGGAGACGCGCCCATGACCCATGACGAGGTACTCGCCGAATTTCGCGATGCGGGCGCCCTGCTCGAAGGGCATTTCATCCTGTCGTCGGGGCGGCGCAGCCCGGTCTTTCTGCAGAAGATGTTCATTTTCCAGGACCCGGTGCGCACGGAGCGGCTGTGCAAGGCGCTGGCGGCCCGGATCGAGGCTGCTTTCGGCACCGTGGACTACGTCGTGTCGCCCGCCGTGGGCGGGATCGTGCCCGGCTACGAGACCGCGCGGCATCTCAAGGCGAAGGCCGTCTTCGTCGAGCGCGAGAACGGCGAGTTCAAGCTGCGCCGCGGCTTCGCCATCCCCAAGGGCGCCCGCACCGTGATGGTCGAAGACATTGTGACGACCGGCCTGTCCTCGCGCGAATGCCTGGCTTCCGTCGCAGACCAGCCCGGCACCATGCTGGGCGCCGCTTGCCTCGTCGATCGTTCGGCCGGCCGCGTCGATCTCGGCGTGCCTTTCGTCAGCCTCGTCCAGATGGATATTCCCGATTACGCTCCCGACGCGCTGCCGCCGGAACTCGCCGCGATCCCGGCGATCAAGCCCGGCAGCCGTGGGCTGGTGGCCTGACGCGCAGACCTCTCACCGGCCTTGCGGCGAGACGCCGCGGGCCTCTCCGGCGTCCTTCGCGGCGCGATGACGAATTGACATTGTCAGGGCTCGAATCCGACCCAATCTGACGCTTCAGTGACATCACGATTTCAGCAAGGGTTATTGCCATGACGGCTGCGCCGCGCATTGCGCTCTTCATCGACGGCGCCAATCTCTACGCCACGTCGAAACAGCTCGGTTTCGATATGGATTACCGCCGGCTGCTGCGGGAGTTCCAGGGCCGCGGCAATCTGATCCGGGCCTTCTATTTCACCACCCTGATCGAGAGCGAGGAGTACTCCTCCATCCGCCCACTGGTGGATTGGCTCGACTATAACGGCTACCGCGTCATCACCAAGGCGGCGAAGGAATTCACCGACGCCACCGGCCGACGGCGCATCAAGGGCAATATGGATATCGAGCTGGCGATCGAGATGCTCGAACTCGCGCCCCATCTCGACCAGATCTACCTGTTCTCAGGCGACGGCGATTTCCGGCCGCTGGTCGAGGCGGTGCAGCGCAAGGGCGTGAAGGTCCAGGTCGTTTCGACGATTTCGACCAACCCGCCGATGGTCTCCGACGAGCTCAGGCGCCAATGCGACGAGTTCGTCGATCTCGCGCAGCTGATGCAGAAGGTCGGGCGCGACCCATCCGAACGGGCGCCGCGCCCCGCCGCTTCGCCGGGCGCACCCGGCAATCCCTCGCTCGAGCGCCGCTATGGTATCCGACAGGGCGACGAGCCAGCGGAGGGATGATCGCCCTTCTTCCTCAAGGGAGAAGGATTTGCTCAGCCATTTTTCAGGAGCCGCTGCTTGTCGCGGTTCCAGTCGCGTTCCTTCTCGGTCTCGCGCTTGTCGTGCAGCTTCTTGCCCTTGCCGAGGCCGAGTTCGACCTTGGCCCGGCCGCGATCGTTGAAATAGACCTTGAGCGGGATCAGCGCCATGCCCTCGCGCTGGACCGCGCCCAGCAGCTTGTTGATCTCGCGGCGGTGGAGCAGGAGCTTGCGGGGGCGGCGAACCTCGTGGTTGAAGCGGTTCGCCTCCAGATATTCCGGGATATAGGCGTTGAACAGGAAGAGTTCCTCGCCCATCGGCCCGGCATAGCTTTCGCCGATCGTCGCCTTGCCGCCGCGCAGCGATTTGATCTCGGTGCCCTGCAGCATGATGCCGACCTCGAGGGTCTCCTTGATCTCGTAATTGAAGCGCGCCTTGCGATTGTCGGCGGCGAGCCGATAGCGGGCGGGATCGGGCTTCTTCATGCGGTTCCGTTGAATCCGTGCTGCTTGACGAGGGCCGCCATCGCCTGAGATTCCGATTCCGGATCGGCACTCAAGCCGTTGAGAACGCCAATCTTGTCGTCCTCGCGGCGGTTCTGGCTTAGTTTGAACTTACCCAGGATCGAGGCGATCTGAACCTCGATCCCGACAATGCCGCGCGCCTGCGCGGCGATGAAGGGAGCCGGCGCATCGGCGACCGACCAGGGCTCGGCCCGGGAGGCTTCCTGCTGGCGCGTGAGGGAGTCCAGCTGGGCTTGCAGCCAGGCCGGATCCTCGATCGCGCGGGCGGGGCCCCGCACCTGCACGGTGACATAGTTCCAGGTCGGCACGACCTTGCCGTGCTCCTGCTTGGTCGCGTACCAGGCCGGCGTCACATAACGCTCGACGCCGGTGAAGATCACGAGTGTCTCGGCGCCGGCGGCGATCGCTTTCCACTGCGCGTTGGGACGGGCGAGATGAGCGCGCAGGACGCCATTGCCGCCCTCGTCCGCATGCAGCACGAACGGGACCGGATTGGCGATCAGCCCGCCCTCTCCCGCCGTCACCAGCATGGCGAGCGGGTGCTGGCGAATGACCGCGTGCAGCTGCTCGCGATCCTCGACCTTGAAATGACTGGGCTCGTACATCGCCCGGTTCTCCCTGGCTCCGGCCGGGGAAACCGGGCGGATACGACTCTTACTTAAGCATTCAACAGCCCGGCGAACACCATGGCGTCGCGGATCACCTTGCCGGTCGCGGGCGTGACGGGAAGCAGCGGCAGGCGCACCTCCTCCTCGATGCGACCGAGCAGCGTCAAGCCATGCTTGGCGCCGGCAAGGCCTGGCTCCTTGAAGATCGCGTCATGGAGCGGCACCAGTCGATCCTGCACCTTGAGGGCCTGCGCGTAATCGCCCTTCAGCGCGGCCTCCATCAGATCGGCACAGAGCCGCGGCGCGACATTCGCCACCACCGAAATGCAGCCATGGCCGCCGGCCGCCATATAGGCCAGCGCCGTCATGTCCTCGCCGGAGAGCTGGATGAAATCCGGCCCCAGCGCGTGGCGCTGCTGCGAGACGCGGGCGAGATTGGCTGTGGCGTCCTTCACACCCGCGATGTTCTTCAGCTCGTAGAGCCGCGCCATCGTCTCCACCGACATGTCCACCACGGAGCGCGGCGGGATGTTGTAGATGATGATCGGGATGCCCACCGCGTCGTTCACCGCCTTGAAGTGCTGGTACATGCCCTCCTGGGTGGGCTTGTTGTAATACGGCGTCACCACCAGCACGGCCTGCGCACCGGCCTTCTCGGCATGAATGGCGAGGTCGATCGCCTCGATCGTGTTGTTGGAGCCGGCACCGGCGATGACCGGAACACGGCCCTGGGCCTGCTCCAGCACGATCTCGACCACCCGCTTGTGCTCGGCATGAGACAGCGTCGGACTCTCGCCGGTGGTGCCGACCGGCACGAGGCCCGTCGAGCCGCTCTCGATCTGCCATTCCACCAGCGCGCGCAAAGCCTCCTCGTCCACCTTGCCGGCTTTGAACGGCGTGACCAGAGCGGGCAGCGAGCCGGTGAAGGCAGTGTGCTTGGTCATGGAACGCTTCCTGAAGGCAAAGACGCGGATGAAGGGCCGACACACATAAACCCTCGTTCCGCCGAGGCAAAGCCGGCATCCCATGAAAATCGGGGCGGCTCATGGTTAAGCCTTCCTAAACTTTCGTCACCGACCATCGATCCCATGCCCGCACGCACATGGAGCCTCGCCATGGCCGCGCCTGCCCGCCTCGGTCTGCTCGGCCTGCTGCTGCCGGCCCTGCTCGGCGCCGGCACCTCGCGCTCCGCCGAGGACGCCGCCTTCGCCGATCCGCCGCGCCTCGCCGCGCTCGCGGAGCCGGAGGTCACCGGCTCGCTGCCGCCGCACCCGCCGCGCGTCTTCGGCACCGAGGACGCGATCGACCTCGGAGCCATGCGCAGCGCGATCGCGGCCTATCGCCGGGGCGCCCTGGCGGAGGGGGACGCGGCGGCACGCGAACTCGACGACCCTGCCGCCCGCACCCTGCTCGACTGGATCGCGATCCAGACCGGGGGCGTGACAGTAGGCTTCACACGTATCGACGGATTTCTGCGGGCCCATCCCGACCATCCCGCCGGCAACCGCTTCCGGCGGCGGGCCGAGGAGGCTTTGCTGGCCGAGCGCAAGGGGCCCACGATCGTGCGCGCCTTCTTCCAGTGCCGCCAGCCGCTCTCCCCGGCGGGGCGGATCGCGCTGGCGCTGGCGCTGAAGGCGGACGGCAAGGCGGATGACGCGCTGGCCTTGGCGCGCCGCAGCTGGCGCAAGGACGTCTATGGGCAGGCCCTCGAGAAGCTCGTTCTCGCCCAGTTCGGTGACGCCCTCACGGCGGACGACCATCGCCAGCGGGCGGAGCGGCTGACCTTCAAGGGGAATGACGAAGGGGCGCGACGCAACGCTCTGCGCGTCTCCGCCGATTACGCCAGGCTCACGGCGCTGCGCCTCGCCAGCGACGGGGCGCGACGGCCGCTGCCCGACTCGCAGATCGAGAAGCTGCCCGCCTCGGTGCGCGGCGAGCTTTCCTTCGCGTTTCTTCAGGCCCAGCAGGCCCGCCGGGCCGACAGGCTGGACGAGGCCGTGAAGGCGATGGCGAAGGCGCCGCGCGATCCCGAAAAGCTCGGCGACGGCGATGGCTGGTGGGAGGAGCGGCGCATGCTGGCGCGCAAGCTGCTCGACGCGGGCAGATATCAGGACGCCTACGCCGTCGCCGCCGGCCATGGCGCGGAGGATGCCGCCGAGCGGATCGAGGCGGAGTGGCATGCCGGCTTCATCGCGCTGCGCTTCCTCGGCGAGCCGGCAAAGGCGCTGCCGCATTTCGAAGCGGCGGCGGCGATCGCCGAAACGCCGATCTCCGTGGCGCGCGCGGCCTATTGGCAGGGCCGCGCCCGCTCGGCGCTGGGCCAGGACGACGAGGCCAGGGCGGCCTTCGAGCGGGCCGCGGCGCTGCCGATCACCTATTACGGCCAGCTCGCCCGGGCCCGCCTCGGCCTGCCGGACCTGCCGCTGCGCAGCAGCTCGCTCACCGGTTTCGAAATCCTTCCGGGCCAACGGGGCCTGCGCCTGCTCTATCGGCTCGGCGAGCGCGATCTCGCCCGCACCATGCTGGCCGATCTGGCGCAACGCCTGCCCACCGCCGAGGCGATCGAGGCCGTCGCCGCCATCGCCCGGCGCGAGGCCGACCCGCGCACGCTGGTGATGATCGGCAAGGCGGCCGTCCAACGCGGCTTTCCGCTCGACGCCGTCGCCTATCCGACCCATGGCGTGCCGGAATTCGACGTGCTCGGCGATCCGATGGAGCGCGCCATCGTCCACGCCATCGCGCGCCAGGAGAGCGCCTTCGATCCGACCGCGATGTCGCATGCCGGCGCGCGCGGGCTGATGCAGATGATGCCGGCCACCGCACGCGAAACGGCGCGGCGGGCCGGCCTGCCCTTCGATTGGCAGAAGCTGGGGCAGGACCCGCTCTATGCGGCGAGGATGGGCGCCGCCCATCTCAACGATCTGCTGAAGGAGTGGCGCGGCTCCTATATCCTCACCTTCGCGGCCTATAATGCCGGATCGCCGAATGTGAAGAAATGGATCGCCGCCTATGGCGACCCGCGCGATCCCGGGGTCGATGCGATCGACTGGGTCGAGCGGATTCCGTTTTCCGAGACGCGCAACTATGTGCAGCGGGTGATGGAAAACCTGCAGGTCTATCGCCACCGCTTGAACCAGCGTACCGCCTATCTGATCGACCATGACTTGAAGCGTGGCGGACGGCGCGATTAGATCGCGCCGACATCGCTGCCGCCTGGAGCCTTCGAGGTTTGACGATTTCCGCATCCGACACCGGCTTCGTGTCCCGCTTCACCCAGGCTTCGGACGGGCTCCGGCTGCACTGGCGCGACTATGGCCCCCTCGCGGCGCCGGCCTTGCCGATCGTCTGCCTGCCGGGGCTGGCGCGCACGGCGGCCGATTTCCATGAGGTGGGGCTGGCGTTCGGGCAGGATGAAGCCAAGCCGCGCCGGGTCTTGGCGCTCGATTATCGCGGGCGCGGCCTCTCTGATTACGACCGCGACTGGAAGAACTACGACATCAAGATCGAGCTCGACGATCTGATGCAGGTTCTCGTCGCCAGCGGCACGGAACGCGCCGTGTTCCTGGGGACCTCGCGCGGCGGACTTCTGACGATGGCGCTCGCGACCGCGCGGCCGGCGGTGATCAAGGGCGTGGTGCTCAACGATGTCGGGCCGGTGATCGACGCGCGCGGGCTGCTGCGGATCCGCGGCTATGTCGGCAAGCTACCGGTGCCGCGCAGCTTCCAGGAGGGGGCGGAGATCCTGAAGCGGCTGTCGGATCGGCAGTTTCCGGCGCTCGGCGACGCGGAATGGGAGCTGATGGCGCGCAGGACCTGGACCGATCGGGATGGGCCGCTGCGGCCGGACTATGATACGCGGCTGATGAAGGGGCTCGAGGAACTCGATCTGGAGGCGCCGCTGCCGGTGCTCTGGCCCTATTTCGACGCGCTGCGCGCGGTGCCGGTGCTGGCCCTGCGCGGGGCCAATTCCGATCTGCTGGCGGCGGCGACACTAGAGGAGATGGCGCAGCGGCACCCCGAGTGCGAGGTTTACACCGTGCCTGGCCAAGGCCATGCGCCGCTGCTGGGCGCCAGGGACATCATCCGCCGCATCGGCAGATTGGTGGCGCGGGCCGAGCGCGCGGCCGGGTAGAGCGCCGGAGCTGCCGATCTATCGCATCGCCGCAGCGTCGGACGGAGGCTGCGGTTCGGTGCGAGGCTCGCCGCTTGGAGCCTTGGCACGCAGGCCAGCCGCCGCCAGGCCGCCGGCCGCGCAGCCCGCCCAATAGACGGCGACGAAGAGCAGCGCCGTTTCCAGCCAGGTCGCGGCCATGCCGTTGACGAACTGAAGCGCCGCCAGCACGGCGCCCAACGCCCAGAGCACTCCGATCACCGTCCAGCCACGGCTCCAGAGCCTCGCCTTGCCGCTGCTGTTGGAGACCCAGCCCATCACGGCGCCGAGAACGGCGGCGGCGGCCAGAAACCAGATGAATATTGTCGCCAGATACAGCATCGGCGTCTCCTTCGGTGTCAGGTCGAGCTCGGCGAGGGATGACCCACGCGCCGGTGCCGGCCTAGCGGGCGATGGTGAACTGGACGCGCCGGTTCATCTCGCGCGATTGCGGGGCGCCATGGGGCAGTAGCGGCCGATCGATGCCGAAGCCCTTGACCGTCAGCGAAGTGGGATCGATGCCGCGCCGAACCAGCTCCTCGCGAACGCGCTCGGCCCGGCGCAGCGACAGCCGCCGGTTGTCGAAGCCGCGCCATTGGCCGTCGCGATTGGCGTGGCCCTCGATGGTAACGGCGCTGCCCGGGCACTTGCGCAGGATCTCCACGGCTTCGGCGACGACGCGCTCGGTCGTCGCGTCGAGCGTGACCACATCGGTTCCCTGCGCGAACAGGACCGGGTTCTGACGGGTCAGCCCGTCGAGATCGTTCTGGCAGCTGGCCGGTGGGTCGAGCACGCAACCGGTCTGGCGCGGACTGACGGCAAAATCGGCCGAGTAGCCCGGCGGCAACCCGGTCGCGGCGCTCGTCTCGACCTCCGACGCGATCAGTTCGCGACAGGAGAGCCCGCGCAGCTCGACCCGGCGATCGCTGAGCGTCGCAGACCCGATGTCGAGCCTCAGCAGATCGGCCGCAGCCGCCAGCGCCGCCTCGGCGAAGCCAGCGGGGGCACCGGGCGCCAGCTGCGTCTCGTCCGTGATCTTGCCAGAGAGGGGCGAGGCGGCGACGAGGGCGTGCAGCCGCGCGCGCGTGGCCTCGTCCGGCAGGGCTCCGGTGAGGCTGAAGCCGCTGCGATCGGCGGTGAGGCGCAATTCGTAAGGCAGGGCAGGCGCAGGCTCCTTTACCGGCGCAGGGGTCGCTTCCTGTGCTGGCGCAGGAGCGGTAGAAGCGTCTGCCCCGGCCTTCGGCGGTTCCGCAACCCCGGCAGAAGGCGACGCCGCGGCAGCCGGCTCGGAGGGCGTGGCGGCCTCTGCCTGAGCCGGTATGGGCTGGGCGCCCCTCGGCTCGACATCGTTCAGGATCAGCCCCGGCAGCTCCGGCAAGGGCGGGATCACGGGGTCCGGCGGCGGGGCCGGCGGACAGTCGATCGCCACGCGGGCGACCGAATCAGGCCCGTCCTGCTGCGCGATCTGGATCTTCAACGCTTCGCAAGCAGCGTATTCGCCGGGACCCTGCCCCGACAGCGTGTACACGTCGCCGTCCAGCGCCGCGCGGCCCTGCTCCAGCCGGGCGAGATCGCGGGCGGCGCGGGCCGCCTTCTCGACGAAGGCTGGCGGCGCTCCCGCGCCCGGCTCCATCGCGTCGTCGATCTGAGCGGCTTGCGGAAAGGCGGCGCGGATGGCTGCGAGCAGTTTCTCACGCGTCGCGTCGTCGGGATAGAAACCCGTCAGTTTCAGCGCAGCCGCGCCGACCCGCTCGAGGCGCCAGCGATAGGGTGAAACCGGCGGCGGCTGAAGGTCGCATGGCACCACGGTGAAGGCCGTCGAGCCATGCTGCGCCCCGCTCTTCAACCTCAGGAATTCGGCCGGACTGCGCGCTGTGCCCTCGACGCAGAGGCGCCTATCGTCGAGCGAGATCCGCCCCGCTTGCAGGGATGGCAGGGCGGCGATCACGTCCTTCGCGGTGGCCGCGAAGCCCTCCGGCGCGCCGAAGGCGACGCTCTGCCGATCATCGACCGCCGAGCCTGGCAGGGCGGCCCGCACGGCCGCCACATTGGCATCGGCGGTGGCGGCGTCCGGCACGAAGCCGCCGAGCGTGACGCCTTCCGGCTGGCGGCTGACGAACCAGGAATAGGGCTTCTGTGCGATGACCTGGGACAAACCGCCCAAGGCGCGGCGAATGCCGAATTCGGAGCGCAACCTGGCCATCGCCTTCGCCGCGCCATCGGCCGACAGCACTTCGCCGCTGATCGTGACGTCGCGCCCCTCTACCTGCGCGAAGGGCGGGCGGGCCCCGGGGGTGGAGCCGGCCACCGCCTCAACCGCCGCTTCGGCGCGCCGGGCCACATCGTTCTGGAGCGCCTTGTCCAGCATGAGATTGCCGGCCCCCCACAGCAGGGCGAGCGGCATGAGCCCCCAGAGCCAATTCGACGGCTGCGACATCTCAAGCCCCCTCTCCCGCCCCAGTCACATCGGGCGGGAAGCCGAGAGCACTCAACAGCCTGACGCGGCCGATTTCAACGGGCTGCGACGCTGGGTTGCGTGGCGGGAGGTTTGCGCCCCCGCAAAAGCGTCGAAATGCGGGCTCAATACTCCCACTCCGCGCCGACGCCGACCGCCGCGCCGCCTTCGGCATTGGTCTCGGCCTGCAGCTTCAGCCGCTTGGTCACGTCGATGTTCACCGAGACGCCGCTGTCTTCCGGCCGAGCACCGACCTTCACGCCCACCGAGATATTGTCGTTGAGATAGCGCGAGACGCCCACGGTCGGCCCGCCCTGCCCCATCTGGATGTCCAGATTGTCGACGCCCAGCGATTTGCGCAGGCGCTCGAAGGCATCGTCCCCGCCGCCGCCGGTGAACTGCGCTGCCGCTTGGACGAGCTGAAGCGCCTGGAAGGGCGAGAGCGAACCGGAGGCCCGCGCGAAGAGCAGGCGCGAGAGCACCTCGTCCTGCGGCAGCGGCGGATCGGAGGTGAAGGCGAAGCTCGGCTGGTCGGCCGGGCCGGTGACGATGATCTTGGCCGTGACGTCGGCCGCGCGCGATTCGGCGACGAAATCGAGCTGCGGGATCACGCCGCCGGCGAAGGTGATGCGCCCTCGGCTGAAATCGAGCCGCTGCGTCAACACGCTCAGCCGGCCGCGGCGCAGGTCGAAACCTCCGTCCAGAGCGGGCGCGGCGAGCGTCCCGCCGATCCGCAATTCGCCGCCGAGCTCGGCGTCGATGCCGCGCCCGCGCACGAAGACGCGCGCGGGGGCCGAAACGGTCAGCGCCAGCGCCGCGTCGAAAGCCGGGGCGGCGCGGCCGCGCTTGCCCCTGGCCTGCGCCTTGCGGCGAGCGTCGGCGAGGCGGGCGGCGGCAGTGCCCTTGGCGTTGACGTGCCTGATGCCGTCCACGGGCCGCAACGAGGCCGGCAGCCGGTCGGGCACCGTCACCTCCAGGGAGGCGACATCGACCCGCCCGGCGATGCGCGGGCGCTGGGCGAGCGGGCCGCTGATCTGAAGATCGAGGCCCGCGACGGCCGAAACCAGCCCGCTATCCACCAGCTGGGCGCGGGTGCCGCTGATGCGGATGTCACCGGGGAAACCTGCCGCGGGATCGACCCGCACGCGGCCGCTGGCTGAAAGCCGCCCGCCATTGGGCGTTGCGGCCGAAGCGCTCTCGATGGTGAGATCCTCGCCATTGGCGACGATGCGCGCGGCGATGGCCGAAAGCTTCACGCCCTGGAGCGTGTCGGTGAAGGTGCCGCCCGACAGCGTGGCCGCTCCGCTGAGACGCGGGGCGGAGGCCGTGCCGGCGGCGCGCATGTCGAGTGCGACGGCGCCGGTCACGCGCTGACCGCCCACGTCCAGCATCGGATTGGCGAGCGCGGCATCGACGCGGCCCTGCGCCAAAAGATCGAGCGGGCCGCTGGCCGAGAGCGGTAGCGTTCCGCGCAAGGTGAGCGCGGCGCCGCGACCGGCATTGACCGTGGCCTGCACGCTGCTGGCCTGCCCCTGCAAGGCGCCCTCCCCCGCGATCTCGACGGGCGGAAGACCGGCCTGCCGCGTCGCCGGGGTCGCCAGCTGCGCGATGCGCAGCGACCAGGGGCCTGACAGGGTGGACGGGCTGCCTTGGATCTGCGCCTGCGCATTCAGCGTGCCCGCGACATCGACATCGGGCGCGAGAATGCGGATGGCGGACAGCGGCACGTCCCGCGCCGTGAAGCGCAGGTCGAGCGCGTCCCCGGCCTTGCCGTCGAGCGAGACCAGCCCGCGATCGATGCGCAGGGCAAGGCCGGCGATCTCGATCCCGGAGGTGGGAAAGCTCAGCACCGCCGGGTTGGCTAGAGCGATAGCGCGAGCATCGCGCCGCGCCTCGAATCCGGCGATCTCGAGCTTGAGCGGCTCGCCCGGCACCAGCCGGCCATTGCCCTTCAGTGCGAAGCCGCGAGCCAGTGCGGACAGGGTGAAAGCACTGGCCTCCGGCGCGCCTTGCGAGTCGAAACGGATGGCGCTGAAGCTCTCGCCGGCCACCGATGCCCGGTCCGCCGCGATCTTCGCGTCGAGCATCGGCCGGCCATAGATGTCCCGGGCGGCCGCGGTCGCATCGAGCCGGTCGATCGTCACAGAAGCGCCCGCCAGCTTGCTGCCCTTCGCCGTCAGATCGAGGTTCTGGCGCCCCTCGGTAACGGAGAGCCCCAGTTGGGCGTCGAGCTGGCCCCCCAGCTTCGTCAAGGCGAGCGCCGAGATGTCGTCGAGATCGCGGGCCGAGACGGCGAGGTTGCCCACGGCGCGGCTCGCGGCGTCGAGCGTCATGGCGCCATTCAGCCGCACCGAACCGATCGTCACATCGAGCTGCGACAGGTTCCAGCCGTCGTCCGGCAGGCGGGCCAGGGCTAGCGTGCCGTTCGCAGGCTTGCGGTCGATCTCGCCAGACAGGGTCAGGCGCGAATCAAGGGCGCCCTGCAGATCCTTGACGATCGCGTCGATGGTCAGGCGCGGAATCGGTCGCCCCAGCGCCTTGGCGTCGGCGAGGGCGATGCGTGCGGTCGCATCCAGCCTCGCAAGCGGGCCGGTGATCGTCGCGTCGATATCGCCGCGGCCGGAGAGGCGCTGATCGGCGCGGGCGAGATCGGGCAGATCGAGCGCGAGCTTGAGATTGGAGGCGTTGGCTCCCAGCGGCCCATCGGCCGTGAAGGCGGTATGACGGCCCGCGAGGCGCAGACCGGTGACGCTGTAATCGCCGCCCACGACGCCGACCTTGCCGGACAGCGTCAGGGCGCCGGCGAGCAGGCGGTCGAGCGCGGCCTCGCCGGTCACGAGGCGTTCGGCCTTGCCGGTCAGAGTCACGGTATAGGCGTCGGTGCGCGGAACGGCGTCGAGATCGGCGCCGAGCTCGGCCCGGCCGGCGAGCGGGCGCCCCGCGAGGCCGCTCAGGCGCGAGAGATCGGGCAGGACCGTGTTCAGCCGGCCGAGAATACGCGAATTGCCGAGCTTGCCGCGATAATCCAGCGCGAGGCCGGACATGGCGAGATCGAGCCGGTCGAAGTCGGCCGTACCATCGTCATTGCCGGTTCCGCGCAGGGTGAAGGTCACGCGCTCGCCGACGGCCTTCGCCAGAGCGGCATCGGCGAGCGCGATGCCGGAGGCTTCGCCATCCGCCGTCAGCGCGATGCGCGTGCCGGCCTGGCCGATGGAGCCGCTCGGAGTGGCGTTGAAGCCGAGGGCGATCTTGCCGAAGCGGCCGGTCGGTAGGCGAGCGTCTTCGAGATCGAGCCTGGCGACGACCGTCGGGCCGGTCCCGGGCCCCTTGATCGTCGCGTCGAAGGCGAGCTTGCCGATCTCGCTGCCCGAAGCGACCGTCTTTCCCGCGAGATTGGGGCGGGAGGCGGCCGAGACGCGAAGGTCGAGGCTCTTGTCGGCGGCGACACGGCCTCCGACATCGAGCTGCGCCAGCGCGGACACCAGCGCCAGATTGCGGATCTCGACATCGCCCGCATCGGCGAAGGCCACCGTTCCATCGAGCCGCGTCGAGCCGGCGAAGACCGGCGCGACCGGCGCCGGCATCAGCCCCTCGATGCGCGCGTCGAGCGCCAGAGCAAGCTGCCGCTCAGCGCCGCTGCGGTTGACGGTGGCGGTGCCGTCCGCGCCGATGGTGGGACCGGCGGTGAAGGTCAGCGTCGAGCGGAAGCCGTCGAGCGGGCCGTCGCCCGAAAGGTCGAGCTTCACCGGCGGCTCGCCGGGCAATCCGGCGACCTTCGAGATCAGGCCGCCGGCCGGCTCGTCCAGCTTGGCGGCCAGTCGCAGCCGCATCGTTTCCGGCACGAAGGACAGGTTGACGTCGAAGCTGCCGCCCATGTCGATACGGCGGGCCTCGAAGCGCAGGTCGAGCCCTTCGGTCGGCGGGCCGAGCCGCGCCGCGCCATTGGCGGTGATCCGCGCGGCGGTGCCGAGGACCGGCTCGCCGAGCGCGAGCTCCTGCAGCTGGAAGGCGCGAATGATCACCCGCAAGGGCAGTTCGGGCAGGATCGGCTCGTCGGCGGTCGGCGTCGTCGCCGGTTGCTTGACGGGCCGTCGCAGGATCTCGAGCCGGCCGATCTCCAGCCGGTCCACGTCCAGCCGGCGCAGCAGCAGGGCGCTGCGGCTCCAGATCAGGCGGGCGCGGTCGAGCCGCAGCCATGCGCCGTCGCGGTCGGAGAGGACGATGTCGCGGATCTCGACGTCCGAGGAGAGCGCGCCGTTGACCGCGCCGATCGAGACCTGGCTGGAATCGCTCGACAGGGCCTTCGAAATCAGGTCCGCGACGACGCCGCGATCGGTCTGGGCGTTCTGGGCGAAGCCGCCGAAATGGGCGGAGGCGAGCATCGCCGCCGTCAGCAGCAGAGCGAAGGCCGCCAGGCGGGGAAAGGCGAGGAAGCGCCGCATCAGAAGGCCTGCCCGATGCTGACATAGAGCGCCACGGGCTTGTCGCCCTTGCGCGGATTGATCGGCGCGGCGACATCGACGCGGATCGGCCCGATGGAGGTGTAGTAGCGGAAGCCGAGTCCGGCGGCCATCTGCAGCGCCTGCTTGCCGTCCGGCAGCGAGGCCGCATAGGCGGTGCCGGCGTCGAAGAACGGCACGATGCCGATGGTGTCGGTGATCTTGATGCGCGCTTCGGCCGAAAGTTCGAGCAGGCTGCGCCCGCCGGTCAGCTGGCCGAACGGTCCGAGCGGCGAGAGCGTGCGATAGGCATAGCCACGCACCGAACCGCCGCCGCCGGCATAGAAGCGCCGCGTGGACGGCACCTCGTCGAGGCTCGCCCCCGAGACGGACCCGAAACCGACGCGCCCGGCGAGCACATAGCGTGCATCGGCGTCGAGCGCGTAATAGGCAGAGAGCGAGGCCTTGGCCTGGAACAGCCCGATGCTGGAGCCCAGGAAGGTCGGATAAGGCGTTACCGAGGCGCTGGCGCGGATGCCGCGCGTGGCATCGAGCAGGCTGTCGGTGGAATCGTATTTGACCGAAACCGGGATGCCGACCAGCGTGTAATCGACCTGCCCCAGCACATCGCTGGTCTGGCCGCGCTCATATTCGATCCCCGCCTGCACCGAGAAGGTGTCGGTGAAGCGGCGCTGGATCGCGTTGGTGACGTTGCCGTAGCGCGCCGTATAGCCGCCATAGCGCGTGGTGCCGACCCGCTCGCGCGTCGCGACGCCGTCGAGCAGCCAGTCATAGCGGCTGCCGCCCAGCGCCGGCTTCAGGAAGGAGAAGCCGAAGCGCCCGCCGAGATCGGATTCCTTGAAATCGCCGATTTCCTTGATCTTGGTGCCGTCGATGCGCGGGGCGAGGAAGACACTGCCTTCCAGCCGCAGCCGCTCGGCGCCGCCGAACAGGTTGCGGTGCTCCCAATAGGTCTTCACCGCCGGTCCGTCGATGGTCGAGTACCGCGCCGAGAAACCGAAGAGCCGCTTGGGGCGCTCGGTCACCTCGACGAAGATCGGCAGGTTGCCGGCCGCGTCGAGCTTGTCGTCCTCGCGGATGCGCACACCGCCGACGGCGGGAATCGTCGCGATGGATTTGCGGGTGTCGGTCAGCGCCTTGGGCGAATAGGGATCGCCCGGTTCCAGGTAGATGAAGGAGCGCACCACCTCGGGAGGGATCGAGTCGCTCGTCGTCACCGAAACCGGGCCGATGCCGGCACGCGGGCCGGGATCGATCTCATAGGTGACATCCATGATGCCGGCGGCGTGGTCGACTACCGGCCGCAGGGCCACGACCTTGGCCAGCGGATAGGATTTGGCTCGCATATCGTCGACCAGCGCGGCCTGCGCCGCGCGTAAGGAGGCGGCGGTGGCGGGCTCGCCGGGCCGCAGCCGCGAGACTCTCTGCGGGTCCTCGACGACGCGGGGCGAGGCCGCGCCTTTTTCCGCAACCTCGATATTCCGAAAGCCGAAGACCTTGCCGGGGCGGACGGTGATCACGATCGGCACAGCGTCGCGGTTGCGGTGCGCCTCGGTGGCGCGGATCAGCGCCGGCGTCGGCTGGCCGCCGACCTTCAGCGTCACGCCATCGACGGCCATCGCGATGTCGGCATTGAAGTAGCCCTGCGACCACAGCGCATCGACCAGCGGATCGAGATCGCCCGCCATGCGGCGCGCCAGCGTCTCGCCATCGGGCGGCGCGTCCTGGCGCAGCCGATAGAGCAAGGATGCGTCCTGCAGCAGACGGGTCAGCGATTTGGCGTCATCGGCGTCGCCGAGCTGAAAATCGAGGCTGTAAGGCAGCGCAGCGGGGCTTGGCGCGGGCGGCGCGTCCTTGGAGGAGAACAGCCCGAACACATCCAGCGACGACAGATCGAAGGCCCTGGCCGGATCGGCCTGCAGGCAGGTGAGTGTGACGAACGCAACCCCGCCGCTCATCGCGACGGTCCGGCTCGCCCTCCGCCAGAACCGCATCCAGCCTCCAACACCCCCCGCCACGAAACATCACCAGCGCGAGGTCATCATAGAGAGATGACGACCTCGTGCAACGCTCCAACGCCTCGCTCCCCGCTTTATCACGCGCAACGAGGCTATCCCCGACCGGTCGGCGCCCGCCCGAAAGCGGGCCTCCTCGCGGTCCGATGCCTAGGACTCGACCGGATTCATCAACGAAGCGTAAACGACAGCTCGCCCAGCGGGCTGAGACGGCACAGCACCTCGCCCTTGCCGGGCGACAGGACGCCGCCGCACAGGCTTCCCGTCGTGACGAACTGGCCGGCCTTCAGCGGGCCGAGGCCTTCCTCCCGCCGGTTGGCCCAGGCGAGGAACGGCGCCATCGGGTCGCCATTGGCGTGGACGGCCGGCTGATCGTAGATCGTGGCGCCGTTCAGCGCGATGAAGCAGTGCAGCCCGGCGATCTGGTCCAGCACCGCCATCTCCAGCTCCTGGCCGATCAGATATCCGCCATGGCCCATGGCATCGGTCAGCCAGAGCGGCATCGGCACCTTGCCGAACCAGTCACTGAGGCGGCTCTCGACGATCTCGATGCCGAGAAAGGCCTTGTCGCAGCAGGCCAGCAGCTCCGAACGCGAATAGGGCTGACCGGGACGCAGCGGCACGTCGCGCGACAGCCGCAGGCACAGTTCGATCTCGACGCGCAGTTCGGCGCCGGGGGCGCCCTCATAGGTTTCGCCGGCCGCAAGCCAGGGCCCGGGCATCAGCCCGGCGATCGGCGTGCCGTCCTCGGCGATCGCGACCTTCCAGCCGAGGTCCTGCAGGCCCGCGGCACGGCTGACCTCACGCTGGATGGCGAGCCCCTCCGACAATGAAGCCGGCACCGGCAGGCTCGCCGGATCGACGAGGCCGCGCCCGGCACGGGCGGCGACGAGCGCCTCGCGAATCGTCTCGGCTGTGGTCGGCATCGCCATTCCTCCACGCGATCGGCAGCACGGCGCCGGGCCGCGCGCGGATTTTTCCGCATCGTCGCGCGCCGGTGCTAGCCCAGCGCGCCGAACGCGGCAAGGCGGCTTTGACCTTCGGCGGCTTTGACAAGCAGCCCTCGAGCTGCCCCGATGCAGCCCCGCCGCCGGAGCATCGCAGCTATGAAAATGCGCGCCGCCGTTCTGCATGCCAGCCCCGTGGCGGCGCCTTTCGCGCAGAGCCGGCCGCTGCGTATCGAAACGCTCGATCTGGCACCGCCCGGCCGGGACGAGGTGCTGGTGCGGGTCCGGGCGGCGGGGCTGTGCCATTCGGACCTCTCGGTGATCGACGGCAACCGGTTGCGGCCCGTGCCGATGGTGCTGGGGCACGAGGCGGCCGGAGAAGTGATCGAGGCCGGCGAGTGCGTCGAAGACCTCGAGCCGGGTGACCGCGTCGTCATGGTGTTCGTGCCCTCCTGCGGCCATTGCGCGCCCTGCGCGGAAGGACGCCCGGCGCTGTGCGAGCCCGGCAACGCCGCAAACGGCCGGGGCGAGATGCTGGCCGGCGGACGGCGGCTTTCGGCGAATGGGGCGCCGGTGCATCATCATATCGGCGTCTCCGCCTTTGCCGAGCATGCGGTGGTCTCGCGCCGCTCGCTGGTGAAGATCGAGGCCGAGATCCCGCACGAAATCGCGGCTCTCTTCGGGTGCGCCGTGTTGACCGGCGTCGGCGCGGCGGTGAACACCGCGCGGATCAAGGCCGGCGAAACCGTTGCGGTCGTCGGGCTGGGCGGCGTCGGGCTTTCGGCGCTGCTGGGCGCGCTCGCCTGCGGCGCCTCGCGGGTGATCGCAGTCGACCTTTCCGAAGAGAAGCTGGCGCTGGCACGCGAACTCGGCGCGACAGACGCCTTCAATGCGGGAGACGCCGACGCGATCGAGGCGATTCGGGCGGCGACGAAGGGCGGCGTCGATCACGGGCTGGAGATGGCCGGCTCGGTCAGGGCGCTCGACCTCGCCTACCAGATCACACGCCGCGGCGGCACGACGACGACGGCCGGCCTCGCCAACCCGGCCCACACGCTCTCGCTTTCGCCGACGCGGCTGGTGGCCGAGGAGCGGACGCTGAAGGGCTCCTATGTCGGCTCCTGCGTGCCCTCGCGCGACATTCCGCGCTTCGTCGAGCTCTACCGGCGCGGGCGGCTGCCGGTGGACAAGCTCTGGACCAGTTCGGGCAGCCTCGACGAGATCAACGAGGGTTTCGATGCGCTAAGCGAGGGGCGGACCATCCGGCACATCGTGCGGATGTGAGGCGCCCTTCTCTCATTCCGGGTTTGCCCTGCGGGCGCCCCGGAATGACAGGCGCTCCGCTCACCCGTGCTTGTGCACGATGGTCTTCGTCACCGCGAATTCCTCCAGCGCGATGAAGCCCTTCTCGCGGCCATGGCCGCTCTTGCCGGTGCCGCCGAAGGGCAATTCGATGCCGCCGCCGGCGCCATAGCCGTTGATGAAGACCTGGCCGGCGCGGACGCGCTTGGCGACGCGCTGCTGGCGCCCGCCATCCTTGGTCCAGACAGCGGCGACGAGGCCGTAATCGGTGCTGTTGGCGAGCTTGATCGCGTCCTCCTCATCCTGGAACGGGAAGGTGCCGAGCACGGGGCCGAAGACCTCCTCCTGCTCCAGCCGGTTGCCGCGCGGCACCGGGCCGAACAGCGTCGGCTGCACATAAAAGCCGCCATTGGGCACGCCCTGCGCGATCCTGCCCTCGGCCAGCACGGGAATGCCGGCCTCGCGGCTCTGCTGCACGAAGCTCTGCACGCGGCTGCGCTGCTTGGCGTTGATCACCGGGCCGCAATCGAGGTCCATCTCCGGGCTGCCGGCCTGCAGCTTCGAGAAGGCCTTGGCGACCTCGGCGACGACATCGTCATAGATCGACTGCTGGATCAGCAGGCGGCTGCCGGCCGAGCAGGTCTGCCCGGTGTTCTGGACGATGGCCTTGCAGGCGATCGGGACGAAAGCCTCGATATCGGCGTCCTCGAAAACGATCTGGGGCGATTTGCCGCCCAGTTCCAGCGTGCAGGGGATGAGATGCTCGGCGCAGGCGTGCTGCACCATCTTGCCGACCTCGGGCGAGCCGGTGAAGGACATGAAGCCGATGCCCGGATGGGCCGAGAGCGCCGCGCCGGCCTCATGCCCCCTGCCCGCCACGATGTTGATCGCGCCATCGGGAAAGCCGACCTCGCTGGCGAGTTCCGCGAGGCGGAAGGCGGTGGCGCAGGCGTCCTCGGCCGGCTTCAGCACCACCGCATTGCCCATGGCTAGCGAGGCGGTGAGCGAGCGACCGATCATCTGCGCCGGATAGTTCCACGGCAGGATATGGCCGGTGACGCCATGCGGCTCGTGGACGACGCTGACGTGATAGCCGTTCAGGAAGGGGATGACATGGCCGTGGACCTTGTCGGCCGCACCGCCATAGAACTCGAAATAGCGGATGGTGGCGTCGATATCGGCGCGGGCCTGGCTCATCGGCTTGCCGGTGTCGCGGGCTTCGAGCCCCGCCAGTTCGTCGAAATGATCCTGAACCTTGAAAGCGAGCTTGGCGATCAGCCGGCCACGTTCGGCCGCCGTCAGCCGGCCCCAGGCGCCGTCGAAGGCGGCGCGCGCCGCCGTGACCGCAGCGTCGATATCGGCCGCGTTGCCGCAGGCGATGCGGGCGAATTCCTCGCCCGTCGCGGGGTCGAGCTTGGCGAGGGTTTCGCCCGTCTGGCCAGCGACATAGCGGCCATTGATGAAATGTCGATTCATGTTTCGCTCCCGAGGCCGAAGGGCCGTTCCGCCGGCGCAGCGCCGATGGTGCCGGTCCCGGACGGATTGGCCGGCACGCTGACCGCAGAGAAGCCACCGCGCAAGTGCGCTGAGCGCAAGGCCCCTCCACGCCACGCCGGCAGCAAAGCCTGCCCGAAAGCGCGGGCCGATTTGACAGGGCGGCGCGGCTTGCTCCCCTCTGGGCGGCGGGCGCCGGTGCCCATGTCTGGGAGCACCCATGGATCTCGATCATCTCGCGCAATGGACCGGCCGGAGCGAGGAGGCGAGCGACATCGTCACCCCTCGATTGCTGGCGAGCTTCCGCGCGACCTTCGGCGACAGGCTCGCCGCGGCTGGGCCGGACGAGGCGCCGCTGGCGCTGCACTGGTGCCTGGCGCCGCCGATCGTGCCGCTCGACGCCACGGGGCCGGACGGGCACGCCGCCAAGGGCGGGTTCCTGCCGCCGGTGCCGCTGCCGCGCCGGATGTGGGCCGGCGGGCATGTCGAGTGGCTGGCGCCGCTGCGATCCGGCGACGAGGTGGTGCGGCGCTCGCAAATCGGGGCGATCGAAACCAAGCAGGGACGCAGCGGCCCGCTCTGCTTCGTCGCGGTCCATCACGAGTTTTCGACCGGGCGCGGCACGGCCATCCGCGAGCGGCACGACATCGTCTATCGCGAGGCGCCCCGCCCGGGCTCCCCCGGCCAGCCCGCACCCGCCCCTGCCCCTTCGCCGGCCTTCGACCTGGAATGGCGCATCGAAACCGATCCGGTGCTGCTGTTCCGGTATTCGGCGCTGAGCTTCAATAGCCACCGCATCCATTACGACCACCCCTATGTCACGGGCGTCGAAGGCTATGCCGGGCTCGTCGTCCATGGGCCGATCCAGGCGACTCTGCTGGCCAACATCATCGCCGCCGCCGCCGGCACGGGCCGCATCGCCATGGATTATCGCGGGCTCGCCCCGCTGATGGCCGGGACGCCCCTCTGGATCAGGGCGGCGCGGCTCGCCGACGGCTCTGTCAGCGCCTGGACGGAAAGCGCCGCGGGCCAAGTGCATATGCAGGCGAGCGGCCGCCCCCTGCCCTGACCTGCCGCGGGCCCCGAAGGCGGGGCCTGTGCCGGACGCCCTTGCCTGCACGCCGGATGTCGCGGAAAACAGGGGCGCCGTCATGGCGGCGTTGCTCCGCCCCCGCCGTCATCCGGCTGCCGCAATGCGGGCGCATCCGCAGCCTCGTCGAAGACCAACACCCGCCGGAGACGTCGCCATGCCCAAGGATCGCCGCATCAGTCGCCGCGACACGCTGAAGTGGGGTGCCGCGCTGGCTGCGGGAGCTGCGCTGCTGCCGGGCGAACTGCGCGCCCAGGCGAAACCGGCCGCCGCGCGGCTCAAGCTGCGCGTGCTGGAGACGACCGATCTCCACGTCAACGTGGTGCCTTACGATTACTTCCGCGACGGACCTGACGACACGGTGGGCCTCGCCAAGACGGCGAGCCTGATCAAGGCGGCACAGGCGGAGGCGAAGAACAGCCTGCTCTTCGACAATGGCGATTTCCTGCAGGGCTCTTCGCTGGGCGACTATGTCGCCTACAAGAAGGGGCTGAAGGCCGGTGAAACCCATCCGATGATCGCCGCGATGAACACCCTGCCCTATCTGTGCGGGACGCTGGGCAATCACGAATTCAATCACGGTCTCGAATTTCTCGATCACGCGCTGGGCAAGATCGAGTTTCCGATCGTCTGCTGCAATGTCGAGCGGGTCGGCGGCGGCAATCTCTGCGATGCCTGGCGGCTGTTCGAGCAGAGCTTCGAAGACGAGGCGGGCAATCGCCATGTCCTCCAGATCGGCGTGATCGGCTTCGTGCCGCCGCAGATCATGCAGTGGGACAAGGCCAACCTCGAAGGCAAGGTGACGACGCTGGACATCGTCGCGGCGGCCGAAAAGCACATGCCCGATCTGCTCGACGCCTCGCCCGACCTCGTCGTCGCGCTCTGCCATTCCGGCATCGCGGGCGGCGAGTATCGCGGCATGGAGGAGAATGCGGCGCTGCATCTCTCCCGCATTGCCGGCATCGACGTGATCCTCACCGGCCACCAGCATCTGGTGTTTCCCGGCGGCAAGGCTTTCGACGGCATTCCAGGCGTGGACAATGCGCGCGGCTCGCTGAACGGCAAGCCGGCCTGCCAGCCCGGCTTCTGGGGCTCCCATCTCGGCATCGTCGATCTCGAGCTCGAGCGCAATGGCGAGCGCTGGCGCGTCGCCGACTTCAAGGTCGATCCCAAGCCGATCTTCGAGCGCACGCCCGACCGCAAGGTCGTGCCCAAGGCAGCGGCGGACGGGGCGGTGCTCGCGTCCGTGAAGGCAGATCACGAGGCGACGCTGACCTATATGCGCGAGCCGGTCGGCGCCACCGCTTCGCCGATCGACTCTTTCTTTGCGCTGGTGCGGGACGATGCCTCGGTGCAGATCGTGGCCGAGGCGCAGATCGCCTATGCGAAGCCGCTCATGGCCCAGACGCAGTGGAAGGATCTGCCGATCCTGTCGGCGGCTGCGCCTTTCAAGGTGGGCGGGCGGGCCGGGCCTGGCTATTTCACGGACATTCCCGCCGGGCCGCTGGCGCTGAAGAACGTGGCGGACATCTATCTCTACCCCAACACCGTGCAGATCGTGAAAGTGACCGGCGCGCAGGTGCGCGAATGGCTGGAACGATCCGCCGGCATCTTCAACCGGATCGATCCTGCCCGGCAGGACGAGCAGCCGCTGATCGACGCCGGCTTCCCCTCCTTCAATTTCGACGTGATCGACGGCGTGACCTATCGCATCGATGTGACGCAGCCTTCGCGCTACGACGCCGACGGAAAGCTGGTCGCGCCGGAGGCGCATCGCATTCGCGACCTCGCCTTCGGCGGCAAGCCGGTCGACGAGGCCGCCTCCTTCCTCGTGGTGACCAATAATTACCGCGCCTCGGGCGGCGGCAATTTCCCGGGCACGAAGACGACGGTGGTGCTGGAAGCGCCGGACCTCAACCGCGACGTCGTGGTGCGCTACATCCTCGAGAAGAAGACCGTCGAGCCGAAGGCGGACGACAACTGGGCGCTGGCGCCGCTGCCGCCCGGCCTCAACGTCACCTTCCTGACCTCTCCGGCCGCGGCGGGCCGGCGCCCCGTAGGGCTGAAGGCGGAGCCGGCGGGCGATGGCGGCGGCGGCTTCGCGAAATGGCGGCTCACGGGCTGAGCCGCCGGCATCGGGGTTTCCGCCTTCATCCTTCGAGACGGCCCTTGCGGGCCTCCTCAGGATGAGAGCTCGCAGTCCGTTCAGCGCTCGATCTCGAACACCATGTTGACCTGCGTCTGGTAGGTGTTTTCGCCGCTGGCCAGCGGCACGGCCTTTTCGGCCGCCATCCGCATCGGCGCGGCCGCATAAGGCAGCGGCCGCGACGGGCCCCCGCCCTCGTTGATCGCGAGGACGGGGCCGAGCTTCGCCCCCGCGGCCTCGGCGAGCGTGCGGGCCTTTTCGATCGCATCGGCGACGGCCCTCTTGCGTGCCTCGGTCATGACGGCCTTGAGGTCCTCCTTGACGAAGTTGATGCCGCCGCCCTGGTTGACGCCAAGGCCGACCACCTTGTCGATCAGACCGCCGGCCTCGTCGAGCTTGCGCAGGCGGACCGTGACCTCGTTGCTCACCGCATAGCCGATGATCTTCGGGTCCTGCGGCTTGTCGCGCGGCGGCTGCTGATAGCGCGGCATGATGCTGAAATTCGTGGTCTGGACATCGCGGTCGGCGATGCCCGCCCCCTTCAGCGCGTCGAGCACCTGCTTCATCGCCGTGCTGTTGGCGGCGAGCGCCGCCTTGGCGGTGTCGGCCTCCCGCACGACGCTGAGGTTGACGATCGCCATGTCGGGCGCCACCGCGACCTCGCCCTCGCCCGACACGGTGATGCGCGGCAGGTCGCGGCGCGGGGCCGCCTCCTGCGCCAGGGCCGGCAGCCCGGCGACGGCGATCAGCGCGGCACACGCAGAAGCGGGAAGGAAGGGCAATGTCATCGTGGCTCCTGTTGTCCGACGGCCCGACCGGCCGCTCGCCGCAGAACGACCGAGGAAGTGGGCGAAATTATCGCCCTCGCGAGATCGCACGCGCCAGCCTCGCAACATGACGGCGAATTCACTTTTGCCGCGACGGGGATTGCCATAGATTAGAATAACTCCAATCTGAGAGATATTCCCATGACCGACATGTCCCTGCCTTCGAGCGGCGCCCACTACGACCGGGTGGCGCGCGCGCTGCACTGGAGCATGGCGGCGCTCATCCTCATCGTTTTTGCCCTCGGGCTGACGATCGACGACTTTCCGCGCAGCTGGAAGCTGACGATGATCGAGCTGCACAAGGGGCTCGGCATCGCCATTCTGCTGCTGGTGGCGCTGCGGCTGATCTGGCGCCTCGCGCATCGCCCGCCGGTGCCGGTGGCATCCTCCGCCCTGCTGGCCAGCGCGGCCAAGCTCGGCCATGGCGCGCTCTATCTGCTGATGGCGCTCGTGCCGGTGATCGGGCTGGTCTATTCGATCCGCCGCGGGCAGAGCTTCGATTTCGGGCTGTTCACCATCCCCGCCTTCCAGGCGCAGGAGCCGCGCGAGATCACGCGGCCGATCCGTGAATGGCATGAATGGGCCGCCTTCGCGCTGGTCGGGCTGGCGGGCCTGCATGCGCTGGCGGCGCTCTGGCACCATCTCATCCGCAAGGACGACACGCTGAGGCGGATGCTGCCGGGACGTTGAACCGCTTGCCGCGACGCCTCGCGGCGCCGTAGCCTGCCCGTCAGACAGGGAGCGGCGCGATGGTTCGATTTTCTGGGGCGGCCTTGGGCTTGGCGCTGGCTGCAACGCAGCCCGCGCTCGCACAGACGGCGGCCCCTGCCCCGCCCTTGATCGGCTGCACCGGCCCTTTCGCGAAGGATGCGAGCGAGGCGACTTTGATCGCCGCCTTCGGCAAGGCGAATGTGAAACGCGAGGATATCGACACTGCCGAAGGCGCGACCGAGAAGGGCAACATCATCTTCGGCGGCGACGACAAGCGGCGCATCGAGGTGCTCTGGCACGACACGGCCAAGCGACGGCGCCCCAGCTCGATCATCCTGCGCGATCCGTCCGGCTGGCGCGTCGCCGTGCCGGGGCAGCCGGGCACGACGATCGGCATCGGCTCCGACCTCGCCGCCGTGGAGGCCGCCAACGGCAAAGCTTTCCAGCTTTACGGCTTCGAATGGGACATGGGCGGCTATGCTGCCGGCTGGAAGGGCGGGAGGCTCGACACGCCGGAGGGCGGCTGCAGCCTGTCGCTGCGCTTCGGCCCGGACGATAAAGCCAAGGAAGCGGCGCTGACCAAGGTAGCCGGCGACAAGCTCTTCGCCTCGAACGCGCCCGCCATGCGCGCGGTCAGGCCGCGCGTCGGGCAGATCACGCTTGGCTGGCCGGAGTGACGGCTTGGCTGCGCTGATACGAGAGCTGACCTATGCCGCAGATGAAGGCGACGTCAAAGTCGCCGTCATCGTCGGAGAGTCTTTTGCTTCGGGCGGCGACTGGGGCTGCCGCTATGACATCCGCTGGCCCGACGGTGGAGAAAGTGGAACCGTCTATGGTGTCGACGCCATCCAAGCTGTCGAGCTGACGTTCAGGACGATCGGAGCCCTGATCTACACCAGCGATGCGCATCGCTCCGGGAATCTCTTCTGGGAAAAACCCGGCCATGGCTACGGGTTTCCCGTCCCAAACACCATCCGCGACCTGCTCATCGGCGACGACGCCCGCTTCTTCGGCTGAGCCTCACCCCTCAACCAGCCGGCGCGCGATGACCTGCGCCTGAATCTCCGCCGCACCCTCGAAGATGTTGAGGATCCGGGCATCGCAGAGCACGCGGCTCACCGGGTATTCGAGCGCGAAGCCATTGCCTCCGTGGATCTGCAGGGCGTTGTCGGCCGCTGCCCAGGCCACGCGGGCGCCGAGCAGCTTGGCCATGCCGGCTTCCAGATCGCAGCGGCGCTCGGCATCCTTTTCACGGGCGGCGAAATAGGTGAGCTGCCGGGCGATCAGAATCTCGGCCGCCATCATCGCCAGCTTGTCGGCAACGCGGGGGAAGGCGATCAGAGGCTTGCCGAACTGGATACGCTCCTGCGCATAGCGCAGCCCCAGATCGAAGGCCGATTGCGCGACGCCGACGGCGCGCGCCGCCGTCTGAATGCGCGCGGCCTCGAAGGTCTGCATCAGTTGCTTGAAGCCCTGACCGGGTACGCCGCCGAGCAGGTTCTCGGCCTTCACCGCGAAACCGTCGAAGGCGAGCTCGTATTCCTTCATGCCGCGATAGCCGAGGACCTCGATCTCGCCGCCCGTCAGACCCGCGACCGGGAACGGCTCGGCATCGGTGCCGCGCGGCTTTTCGGCGATGAGCATCGACAGGCCCTTATAGCCGCTCTCGGCGGGGTCGGTGCGGACCAGCAGCGTCATGATGTCGGCGCGGACGGGATGGGTGATCCAGGTCTTGTTGCCATGGACCTTCCAGAAGGCATCGGCCCCCTCGCCTTCCTTCACGGCCTTGGTGCGCAGGGAGGCGAGATCGGAGCCGGTATTGGGCTCGGTGAAGACGGCGGTGGGCAGGATCTCGCCGGAGGCGAGCTTCGGGAGCCATTTTTCCTTCTGCTCGGGCGTGCCGCCGCACAGGATCAGCTCGGCCGCGATCTCCGAGCGGGTGCCGAGCGAGCCGACGCCGATATAGCCGCGCGATAACTCCTCGGAGACCACGCACATCGAGACCTTGGTAAGCCCCATGCCGCCGAACTCCTCGGGGATGGTGAGGCCGAAGACGCCGAGCTCCGCCATCTTCTCCACCACCGGCATCGGGATGTAGTCGTTGGCGAGGTGCCACTCATGGGCATGCGGCGTCACTTCTGCCGCGCAGAAGCGGCGCATCTCCGATCGGATCGCCTCCAGCGTTTCGTCGAGACCGGGATCGCCGACGCTGGTCGCGCCGTCGCTCTGGCTGAACAGGGCGACGAAGCGGGCGCGGTTCTCGGGCGAATTCCCTTCGGCGATCAGAGCCTCGACAGCCTCGTCGCGCGCTGTCGCGATTGCGGCAGCCGACAGGCCGAGCGCCGGCAGGCGGACGATTTCGCCCTGGCTCATCGGAATGCCGCCGAAGATCTGCGCGGCATACTCGCCGGCGCCGATGCGCAGGGCATTGTCCTCGATGGCGCCATAGCGGCCTTCCGATTCCAGCCTTGCGCCATAGGCGGCCAGTTCCCGCAGCGCCGTGACATAGGTCGCGAGCCAGGCCAGACCATGGGCCGCGTGCTGCTCGGCCTCGAGCCGCGCCGAGGAGATGCGGCCCTCCTCCAGCACCTTTCCGCGCACGGCGGCAGTCGCCGCCGACAGCAGGGCTTCGAGGGAGGGAAGCGCCGCCGCGATCCTCGTTACGGCGTTCGTCGGGGCCTGGGCGTGGGCGTTCATCGGTCGTCCTCCCTTATTGCGGCGCAGCATAGCCATGGGAGACGGGAAACCGAAATCAGCCTTTCGGCGAGGAGACATGCTTTGCGCGCCGAGACACCCGCTCGGCGGATCGACGGCTATTTCCGGCTGGCGAGGGCGACGCCGAGCACCGTCACGGCCATTCCTGCCATCTGCAGCCCTGTCAGGCTTTCGCCGAAGAGCAGCCAGGCCTCGACCGCCACCAACGCCGGCACCAGATAAAGGAAGGTGACGATGCGCGAGACCTCGCCCTTGCGGATCATCAGCAGGTAGAGCCAGATCCCGCCGATCGAGAGCACGATGACAGACCAGGCCAGCACAAGTGCCATGGTCAGGTTCCACTCGATCCGCATCGGCTCCAGCGCGAGAGCCAGCGGCAGCACGACGAGGGCGGCGGCGACATATTGGATCGCCGTCATTGTTCGCAGATCGCCTGAAACCACTCTCGCCTTCTGGTAGAACGAGCCGAACGTCACCGCGAACATGCCGGCGACATTGACCAGCATCGGCACCGCCACGCCGAGCAGCGCGGCCGGCGGGACGTTGGCGAGCTGCGGCTCCAGAACCAGCGCGATGCCGAGAAAGCCGCAGGCGATGCCGAGCCAGCGGATCGGCGAGATGCGCTCGCCGAGGAACAGCGGTGCGAACAGCGCGGTCAGGATCGGCTGGAGCCCGGCGATCAGGCCCGAGATTCCGGCCGGCAGGCCGTGCCGCACCGCCCACCAGACGCCGGCCAGATAGAGCCCGTGCAGGAGGATGCCGGTGATCGCGATGTCGAACACCGCGCGCCAGCCGCGCGGCCAGGGCGCGCCACTGGCGAGCGCGAGCCCCGCCAGCAGCATCGCGGCCAGGCTGAAGCGCACGAACAGGAAGGTCAGCGCATCGGCGTAGCGTGCCGAATAGCCGGCGACGACCCACCCCGTCGACCAGAGGAAGGTGAAGACCAGCGGCATGGCGCGAAGGAGAACTGGCGGCATGATGGCCCGCTCGACGATCGGAAGCGGGCCTGTCTAGCCGCCCTGCGCCGCCTGGGACAGGGCGTCGGCGCGCAAGCGCCATGTCCTGCGCAGGGGATCCGGCCGAATGGGCGAACTTCACGGCGACCTCAGCCGCCGAGAGCCTCCACCACATCCTCATAGGTTCGCAGGCCCGTGCGCGGGGCGTAGACGAGGACGGACATGTTGCCCGGCGCATGCTCGTTCTTCCACATCTTGTGGTGGGCGAGCGGGATCTTGTCCCAGGGGAAGACCTCGGACATGCAGGGGTCGATCCGCCGGTCGATAACAAACTGGTTGGCGGCGCTCGCCTGCTTCAGATGGGCGAAATGCGAGCCCTGGACGCGCTTCTGGCGCATCCAGACATAGCGGGCGTCGAAGGTGATGTTGAAGCCGGAGGTGCCGGCACAGAACACCACCATGCCGCCGCGCTTGGCGACGAGGCAGGAAACCGGGAAGGTTGCCTCGCCCGGATGCTCGAAGACGATGTCGACATCCTTCTTGCCGGTGATATCCCAGATCGCCTTGCCGAATTTGCGCGCTTCCTTGGTCCACTCGGCATATTCCGGCGAATTGACCTTGGGCATCTGGCCCCAGCAGTTGAAGTCCTTGCGGTTGATCACGCCCTTGGCGCCGAGGCCGAGCACGTAATCGCGCTTGGTTTCGTCCGAGATCACGCCGATGGCGTTGGCGCCGGAGGCGGCGCAGAGCTGCACGCCGAAGACGCCCAGACCGCCCGAGGCGCCCCAGACCAGCACATTGTCGCCGGGCTTGATGGTGTGCGGGGCATGGCCGAACAGCATGCGGTAGGCGGTGGCCAGCGTCAGCGTGTAGCAGGCCGCCTCCTCCCAGGAGAGGTGCCTGGGCTTTAGCATCAGCTGGCGGGACTGCACGCGGCAGAACTGCGCGAAGGAGCCGTCCGGCGTCTCGTAACCCCAGATCCGCTGGCTGGACGAGAACATCGGATCGCCGCCATTGCACTCCTCGTCGTCGCCATCGTCCTGATTGCAGTGAACGATGACCTCGTCGCCGACCTTCCAGCGCTTCACCTTGGAGCCCACGGCCCAGACGATGCCGGAGGCGTCGGACCCGGCGACATGGAACGGCGCCTTGTGGACGTCGAAGGGCGAGATCGGCTGGCCGAGACCCGCCCAGATGCCGTTGTAATTGACGCCGCCCGCCATCACGAGGAGCAGCACCTCCTCCTCGCCGATCGACCAGGTGGGCACCACCTCGACCTGGAAGCTCTCCTGCGGCGCGCCGTGGCGCTCGCGGCGGATGGCCCAGGCATACATCGTCGCGGGGACATGACCGAGCGGCGGCAACTCGCCCAGTTCATAAAGATCCTTGAGCATGGGGGCGGGCTGCGGCTGCGGCATCGTCGTCTCCCTTTGGCCCGCCTCGTCTCGCGCGGATCGCGGCGGCGGATTGGGCGGCGATTGAGGCATGTTATGCTGCACCGCGCCATTGGCCGAAGGAACGACGCCGCACTGCGGGAAGCCTCGACAATTCGCCCATTGACTTCGCAGATCGTTTAACAACGCCGCTCATGATGCAGCATCCGCTTTACGGTGACCGCCATGCAAGCCGTCTTCACGATGATCGGGCTTCCCAGCCTGCCGCTGCTGTCCATGATCCTGGTGACGGCGATCCTCGTGCTGGGCGGTTTGCTGTTCGGCTGGATCTGCGACCTGCTGCTCGGCCAGGCCGCGTTCGGCACGGTGATGAATACGATCATCATGCTGATCGGCGCCTTCGCCGGTGCGTGGCTGTGGCACCGCTTCGGCGTTCCGACGCGCTTCGACCCCTCGGTAATCAAGGCCTCCGTCGCCACCGCCAGCGGCCTGCTGCTGGTGCTCGTGCTGGCGATGACGGTGCCGTGACCGGCCGGTTTTACCGGGCGGGCGCGGCCGCTAGCATGTAATTGACGTCCATGTCCCGCGCCGCGCTCCAGCCGCCGGTGAGCGGGTTGAAGACCACGCCGGTGCGGCTGCCGATGGCCAGACCCCGGCGGCCGATCGCGTCCTCCAACTCCTGCGGCGTCACGAATTTCGCCCAGTCATGCGTGCCGCGCGGCAGCCAGCGCAGCACATATTCGGCGCCCACGATCGCCAGCGCATAGGATTTCAGCGTGCGGTTGATGGTTGCCATGACCAGCAGCCCATCCGGCTTCACCGCCGCGCAGCAGGCGCCGACGAAGGCCTCGACATCGGCGACATGCTCGACCACCTCCATCGCCAGAACGATGTCGAACCTGGCGCCGCCTGCGACCACCGCCTCGATCGTCTCCTGGCGATAATCGATCTCCAGCCCGCTCTCCTGCGCATGGGCGCGGGCAACGGCGATATTGGTCGGCGCCGGGTCGAGGCCCGTCACCTGCGCGCCCAGCCGCGCCAGAGGCTCGCACAACACGCCGCCGCCGCAGCCGATATCGACGACGCTCAGCCCTTCCAACGCGCGCAGGCGCTTCGGGTCGCGGCCGAACCGCGCGCAGGCCTCGTCCCGCACGAAACCGAGGCGGACGGGATTGAACTTGTGAAGCACCGCCATGGGGCCCTTCACATCCCACCAGTCGCGGGCCAGCGCCTCGAAACGCGCGACTTCCGCCGCGTCGATCGTCGAGCCTTCGCCTGTGCCAGCCGCCGCCATATCGCTTCCTTCCTCAGTAGGCGCGCATTGACACCGCGCCCGGCGCCCGTCATCTACACCCGCCCCGCGCGCCGCGCGAGGGCGACGTTTCGCCCCGGCCCCTGCCGGGGCCTTCTATCCGAGAGTCAGAAAGCCATCATGGCCCGTCTGGTGATGAAATTCGGCGGCACCTCGGTCGCCACCGTGGAGCGGATCAAGAACGCGGCCCGCCATGTGAAACGGGAATTCGACGCGGGCCACGACGTCGCGGTCGTGGTCTCGGCCATGTCCGGCAAGACGAACGAGCTCGTCGGCTGGTGCAAGGAGGCGTCCCCTCTCTACGACCAGGCCGAGTACGACACCGTCGTGGCCTCCGGCGAGCAGGTGACGTCAGGCCTGATGGCGATCGTGCTCAAGGAAATGGGCATCCCGGCCCGCTCCTGGCAGGGCTGGCAGATTCCGCTCTACGGCACGGACGCGCATGGCTCCTCGCGCATCGTCGATGTCGACGGCTCGGGCATCATCGCCGGCTTCGACCGCAATCGCGAGGTCGCGGTCTGCTCCGGCTTCCAGGGCGTCCATGCCGAGTCGCGCCGCATCGTCACGCTCGGGCGTGGCGGCTCCGACACCAGCGCGGTCGCGCTGGCGGCGGGCCTCAAGGCCGATCGCTGCGACATCTACACCGATGTCGACGGCGTCTACACCACCGATCCGCGCGTGGTGCCGAAGGCG
>NZ_JBMDWH010000004.1:0-2390 GCF_048595345.1 Allobosea sp. | reverse complement strand
CTTTTGCCGCGCACCTATGTCACGCAGGGCATTCTTTCCGGCGTCGCCATGGCCTGCGGCTATGGACTGGGCGTCGCGCTTGCCGCGCTCTGGCGCTGGTTCGAGCTGCCGGTGACGCAGGGGCCGGTGCGGCTGTGGCTTCGGGTCGCAGCCGGCGCGTTCTGCGCCATCGTAGTGCTCGTCTTCCTCTGGCGGGCGGCCGAGTGGCAGAATTCCATCCGCACGCTGATGCATCTGCCGCCGATCGAGACGGCGCATCCGTTCTATGTCGGCGCCATCGCGCTCGGCATCTTCCTGCTCCTGCTTGCCGTCGGCAAGCTGTTCGCCCTCGTCGTGCGGCTCATTGCCAGCACGACGCGCGTCGCCGCGCCGCGACGGCTCTCCTACGTCATCGGCACGGCGCTCGCCGCCACGCTGTTCTGGACCATGGCCGACGGGCTGCTGCTGCGCTTCGTGCTGCACACGGCGGATTCGTCCTTCCGGCGGCTCGACCAGGTCATCGAGCCCGACACGGAGGAGCCGTCCGATCCGCTGAAATCGGGAAGTGCCGCCTCGCTGGTGCGCTGGGACGAGCTTGGCCGCATGGGGCGCTCCTTCGTGGCGAGCGGCCCCTCGGCGCAGGACATTGCCTCCTTCACCGGCAAGCCGGCGGTCGAGCCGTTGCGCGTCTATGCCGGGCTCAATGCAGCGGAAACGCCGGAGGCGCGCGCGAAGATCGCGCTCGACGAGCTGATCCGCGTCGGCGGCTTCGAGCGCTCGACGCTGCTGGTCGTGATGCCGACGGGCACCGGCTGGATCGATCCCGAGGCTCTGGATACGGTCGAATACCTGCACCACGGCGATATCGCGAGCGTCGCCATCCAGTATTCCTATCTTGCAAGCTGGCTGTCGCTGATCGCCGAGCCGGATTATGGCGCGGAGGCGGCCCGCGCGCTGTTCCGCGCCGTCTACAATCACTGGACGACGCTGCCGAAGGACAGCCGTCCGAAGCTCTATCTCTACGGTCTCAGCCTCGGTGCGCTGTCGTCGGAACAGTCCGCCGAACTGTTCGAGATGATCGGCGATCCCTATCAGGGGGCGTTGTGGGCGGGGCCGCCGTTTCCCAGCCGCATCTGGCGCAAGATGACCGCCGACCGCAATCCCGGTACGCCGGCCTGGCTGCCGCGCTTCCGCGACGGCTCCTATGTGCGCTTCACCAGCCAGAAGAACGTGCTGCCCGAGGCCGGCGACCATTGGGGGCCGATGCGCATCGTCTACCTGCAATATGCCAGCGATCCCGTGACCTTCTACGATCCCTATTCGCTCTACCGCCAGCCCGCCTGGATGGCCGTGCCGCGCGGGCCGGATGTCTCGCCGGACTTCCAGTGGTACCCCGTCGTCACCTTCCTGCAACTGACGCTCGACATGGCGATGGCCACCACCGCACCGATGGGCCTGGGCCATGTCTATGCCGGCGAGCACTATATCGACCCATGGATCGCCGTCACCGATGTGCGAGACTGGAGCGATGCCGATATCGCACGCCTGAAGGAGAAGTTCCGCGCCGGGCGATAAACCTTCAAGGGATGAGGGGCAGCATCCTTTCCACAAACAAAAACGCCGGGGCAGGGCCCCGGCGTTCGCATCTCCAGATCGCGCCGGCTTACTCGGCGGAGACGATCTTGCCGTCTTCCCACTTGAAGAGCGAGAAGCTCTGCGAGGTGAGGTCGCCGGTCTCGCCGTAGGTCAGCTTGCCGATGGCGGTGGGGATCTCTTCGCCGGACTTCAGCGCGGTCGCGACAGCGGCCGGGTCATCGGCGCTGCCGGCCTTTTCGATGCCGGCCTTCAGCACTTCCACGGCGGCATAGGCATTGAGCGTGAAGGCTTCCGGCGGGATGCCCTTTTCCTTGAGCGCTGCGACGGCGGCCGAGGAATCGGGGTTCTTCAGCGCATCGGATGCGTTGGTGAACAGCGTGCCGGCAGCGGCTTCGTTGCCGATCGCCCAATATTCGCTGTTCGACAGGCCTTCGCCGCCGATGATGGTGGCGTTGACCGAAAGGTCCTTCAGCTGGCGCGCGAGCAGGCCGCCTTCCGGGTGATAGCCGCCGAAATAGATGACTTCGACGCCATCGGCCTTGAGGCGGGTGAGCAGCGAGGAGAAGTCCTTCTCGCCCGGCGTGACGGAATCATAGAGCGCCTCGGTGATGCCGCCGGCATTGATCGCCGCCTTGAACGCATCGGCAAGGCCCTTGCCGTAGGCGCCCTTGTCGTGGATCACGGCGACCTTCTTGTCCTTCAGGTTCTTCAGGACATAGGCGGCGGCGACTTCGGCCTGCTGGTCGTCGCGGCCGCAGGTGCGCAGCACGTTGGTGAGGCCGCGGGCCGTAAGATCCGGAGCGGTCGCGGTCGGC
>NZ_JBMDWH010000003.1:0-108106 GCF_048595345.1 Allobosea sp. | reverse complement strand
GCCGGGCGGCTCCCAAAGGGAGATCCGAACCGTACCATCCGCAAAGGATCTGATCAGATGAGCTTCAAGGTCGCAGTCGCCGGGGCCACCGGCAATGTGGGCCGCGAGATGCTGGACATCCTCGCCGAGCGCGCCTTCCCCGTTTCAGAAGTCGTGGCCCTGGCCTCAACGCGCTCGGTCGGCACCGAGGTCTCGTTCGGTGACAAGACGCTGAAGGTGAAGGCGCTCGAGCATCACGATTTCTCCGACACCGATATCTGCCTGATGTCGGCCGGCGGCGAGATCTCGAAGGAATGGTCCCCCAAGATCGGCGCGCAGGGTTGCGTCGTGATCGATAATTCCTCGGCCTGGCGCACCCATCCCGACGTGCCGCTGATCGTGCCCGAGGTGAACGCGGCCGCCGCCGCGGGCTTCACCAAGATGAACATCATCGCCAACCCGAACTGCTCGACTGCGCAGCTGGTCGTGGCGCTGAAGCCGCTGCATGAGCGCTTCGGCGTCAAGCGCGTCGTCGTCTCGACCTACCAGTCGGTCTCCGGCGCCGGCAAGGAGGGCATGGACGAGCTCTTCAACCAGACCCGCGCCGTGTTCTCGGCCGGCGAGGTCACCACCAAGAAGTTCCCCAAGCGGATCTCCTTCAACCTCATCCCGCAGATCGACGTCTTCATGGAAGACGGCTTCACCAAGGAAGAGTGGAAGATGATGGTCGAGACCAAGAAGATCCTCGACCCCAAGATCAAGCTGACCGCGACCTGCGTGCGCGTGCCGGTCTTCATCGGCCATTCGGAGAGCGTCAACATCGAGTGCGAGAAGCCGGTGACCGCCGAGGAGGCGCGCGAGGTGCTGCGCACTGCGCCGGGCATTCTGGTCATCGATAAGCACGAGCCCGGCGGCTACATCACCCCGCACGAGGCCGCCGGCGAGGATGCGACCTATATCTCGCGCATCCGCGAGGATTCG
The DNA here is from genome assembly GCF_048595345.1 of Allobosea sp. Taxonomy (GTDB): domain Bacteria; phylum Pseudomonadota; class Alphaproteobacteria; order Rhizobiales; family Beijerinckiaceae; genus Allobosea. The sequence goes on along the minus strand of NZ_JBMDWH010000003.1, from coordinate 107,146 downwards.
ACCGTCGAGAACGGCCTCGCCTTCTGGTGCGTCTCGGACAATCTGCGCAAGGGCGCCGCGCTCAACGCGATCCAGATCGCCGAGGTGCTGGTCAACCGCAAGCTGATCCAGCCGCGCAAGCAGGCGGCCTGAGACGGTCCGGCTTCGGCCGGTAGCGGACGGGCCCGCGCCGGGCCCGTCCTGTCATCTTCGGTCCTCGGCGGCGGCACGGGGCGCGTGCCGGCCCCGCGCATGCGCGCTGCGCCGAGTTTGCGCAGCGGCTCGCCGGCACAGCGGCTAGATTGCGCGAGCCGATGCGTATCGCTTTGCACCGGCCCGCCCGCCTTTCGCACCCCGGACCTCTCTTTGCCCCAGCCCGATCTGCCCGAGACCGCTGCGCTTGCGCCGCCCGCTTCGCCGAGGCGCGAGAATGCTTTCGTCGGCATGGCGATCATGCTGGTGGCGACGGTGTTCCTGTCGGCGGGCGATGCGGCCTCGAAATATCTGGCCGCGGATGTGCCGGCGCTGCACATCGTCTGGCTGCGCTACATCACATCGGCCGCGATCCTTCTTGCGATCGTCGCCGCGCAACGCGGCCAGGCGCCGCTGCGCACGAAGCGCCCCGGCCTGCAACTGCTGCGGGGGCTGGCCGCCATCGCCGCCTCGATCTTCTTCGTGTCCTCGCTGCGCTCGCTGGCGATCGCCGATGCCACGGCGACGGGCTTCGTCGCGCCGCTGTTCGTCACGGCGCTGGCGATGCCGCTGCTGGGCGAGAGGGTAGGCTGGCGCCGCTGGCTGGCGACCATCACGGGGCTGATCGGTGTGCTCATCGTGGTGAGGCCCGGCGGGAGCGGCTTTCAGCCCGCCTCGCTGCTCCCTGTGCTCTCGGCGCTCGCCTGGGCGCTGTCGCTGATCATCACCCGGTTGATGAGTGGGACCGAGAATCCGCTGGCGACCCTGACGTTCTCCACGGTGTTCGGCGCCGTGGTCGCGACGCTGCTGCTGCCGCTGCACTGGGTGCCGCCGACGGCGCAGATCGCCTCGGTCGGGCTGTTCATCGGCGCGGTCTCGACCGCCGGGCACTGGCTGGTGATCACATCCTTCCGCCATGCGGGCGCCTCGCTGCTCGCGCCGCTCTCCTATATCCAACTGGTCTGGGCATCCGTCTTCGGCTTCCTGCTCTTCGGGAGCCTACCGGATCTGTGGACCTGGGTCGGCGCCGCCATCATCGCCGCATCGGGCCTCTATACCGCGCATCGCGAGCGCGTCCGGGCGAGGGCGATCCTGGGGCGCTGAGCGATGCGCCCGCGCCGGCGCAGCTTCAGTCTATCGTCGATGCTCAAACCGCTCCCAAGGCGATCAAGCGAGCGCGGTCCCGTAGCGGGCCATGAACATCGCGACCGCCGAATCGACCACCCTACCGATCTCGTCCTCGCTGGGCGGGGTAGGTACGGCGTTGAACAGCCGCGGCCGGGTCAGTGTGCTCTGGCACAGATCGAGAAACTGCACCGCAGCGAGATAGGTGTCCTCGATCTCGAGCTGGCCCTCTGCGACCCTGCGGTCGAGATAGCCGGCGAGTTGCAGGGAGCCGAGCATCGGGCCCTTTTCGTAGAACTCCCTGCCGAGCTCCGGCATGCGCTCGGCCACGCCGATCACGACGCGATGGGCGCTGACGGCGAGTTCGCTGTTGATCATGCGGGCGATGCAACGCCCGAAATTGGCGAGGCCGCGCCTGGGGTCCGCATCGTCGTTCAGGGCCTCGACGGCCGTGCGCTTCTGCGCTTCGCGCTCGCGCTGGATCAGCGCGACGAAGAGATGCTCCTTGTCCTCGAAATAGACGTAGAGCGTGCCCTTGGAGACCTGCGCCGCCGCCGCGATGTCGCTCATGCTGGCCGCGTCGAAGCCGCGCGCGGTGAAGACCTGCAAGGCGCCGTCCAGAATCTGCCGCCGCTTGTCGGGATCGGTGCCGGCGATGCGCCGGTTTCGAGCGCCTGTCTTTACGATCGGTTCGGAATTGCTGTGCATGGTCCGTGGGCAGGGTGCGACCGCTCGCCGCAGGCATGAGAAAGAATCGAACCAAGTGGTTCGATCGAGCTTGATATGCGTCAAAGCCCGCGCTAATTCAAGCGCCATCGAACCGCTTGGTTCGAATTGAACGCAGGACGCGCCATGTCTGCCGATACCGTTTCCGAACCGCGCCGCGATCGCCTGAAACTCGTCGATCCCGCGGCCGAGAGCCCGCAATCCGAGCCGTCCATCGCACGCGAGCAGAGACAGGCCCCGGCGCAGGAGCAGTCAGCCCCCGCTGGCGGGACGAAAGCGGAGACGAAGCAGGGGGGCAGCGCATTGAAGCGTGGCGCGCTGATGCTGATCGGCGTGGCGGCGGTCGGCGCCGGACTCTGGTACGGGATCGACTGGTGGCGCAATGGCCGCTTCATCGTTTCGACCGACGACGCTTATGTCGGGGCCGAGATGGCGACCGTTTCGGCCAAGCTCGCCGCCAATATCGCGACGGTCGGCGTCGTGCAGAACCAGGAAGTGAAGGCCGGCCAGCCGCTGGTCACGCTCGACGACGGCGATTGGCGCATCGCGCTCGACAGCGCCCGCGCCAAGACCGCGACGGCGCGCGCGACCCTGGCCCGGATCGACAGCCAGATCGAGGCCGGGCGCGCAGCCCTGCAGCAGGCGCAGGCCCAGCAGGTATCGGCCGAGGCGGCCGTCACCCGGACCAGCGCCGATTACGAGCGTGCCAGCAGCCTGGCGGCCAAGTCCTATGGCTCGCAGGCGACCCTCGATGCCGCCACCGCCGCGCGCGACCAGGCGCAGGCCTCGCTGGTGAGCGCCAAGGCCGGGGTCGCGCAGGCCGATGCCAATATCAAGGTGCTGCAGGCGCAGCATCTGGAGGCCGCGCGCCAGATCGACGAGCTCAAGGTGGCCGAGCAGAAGGCCGAGCGCGATCTCGGTTTCACCCGCATCAACGCGCCGATCGACGGCGTCGTCGCCAATACGAATGTGCAGCTCGGTGACCTCGTCAGCTCCGGCAAGAGGCTGATGTCGATCGTCCCGCTCGATCAGGTCTATGTCGACGCCAATTTCAAGGAGACGCAGATCGCGCCGCTGAAGATCGGCGACAAGGCGACGATCAGGGTCGATGCGCTGCCGGACCAGGTCTTCCACGGCACGGTGAGCGGCATCGCCGGCGGCACGGGGTCGGTCTTCACGCTGCTGCCGCCCGACAATGCCACCGGCAATTTCACCAAGATCGTGCAGCGCGTGCCGGTGCGGCTGACGCTCGACAAGGCCGAGACGGCGCGCCATCTGCTGCGGCCCGGCATGTCGGTCGTGGTCTCGATCGATCCGCGCTCCGAAAAGCAGCGCTGAACGGCGCTGTCTTCGCCCTGTCGGGCGCGGGACGGGCCGGCCGCCAGCGGTTTGAACTGTGCCGGTCGATGCCGGCGAGAATCCGCATCCGCTGCCGCATCGTCTCGGGACGACGGCGCGGTTCGCAACGAGGACAGGCCGCCATGGCCACTGCGACGCTCGATAGCCCCGCCGGACGGCCGGCCCCCGATGCCATCCCGATGCGGCGCATCTTCGCCTTCATCGCCATGGTGTTCGGCATGTTCATGGCGATCCTGGACATCCAGATCGTCTCGGCCTCGCTGGCGGAGATCCAGGCCGGGCTTTCGGCCTCCTCGGACGAGATCGCCTGGGTGCAGACGGCGTATCTCATTGCCGAAGTCATCATGATCCCGCTCTCGGGCTATCTCAGCCGGGCGCTCTCGACGCGGGTGTTCTTTTCGATAGCGGCAGCGGGCTTCACCATCTCCAGCGTGCTGTGCGCCATGTCCTCCTCGATCAACGAGATGATCCTGTGGCGCGCGGTGCAGGGCTTCATCGGCGGCGGCATGATCCCGGGCGTCTTTGCGGCGGCCTTTACGATCTTCCCGCCGTCGAAGCGGCCGATCGTCTCGCCGATCATCGGTCTCGTCGCCACGCTGGCGCCCACCATCGGCCCGACCGTGGGCGGCTATCTCAGCAACGCCTTTTCCTGGCACTGGCTGTTTCTCGTCAATGTCGTGCCCGGCATCGGCGTGACGATCGCGGCCTGGACACTGATCGATTTCGACAAGCCCGATCACGGCCTGCTTAAGCGCTTCGACTGGCTGGGCCTTGGCAGCATGGCGGCCTTTCTCGGCAGCCTCGAATATGTGCTCGAGGAGGGTACGCGGCTGGACTGGTTCGAGAGCGAGGAGATCGTCGTCTTTTCGGTGGTGATGGTGGTCGGGGCGGTGGTGTTCTTCTGGCGGGCGCTCACGCGCGATGATCCGCTGGTGGATCTCTATGCCTTCAAGGACCGGAATTTCGCCTTCGGCTCGCTGTTCTCCTTCTGCATGGGCATCGGCCTTTACGGGCTGACCTATCTCTATCCGGTCTATCTCGGGCGCATCCGCGGCTATGACGCGCTGATGATCGGCGAGACGATGTTCGTCACGGGCCTGTGCATGTTCCTGATGGCGCCGATCGCCGGCCGCCTTTCGGCCAAGCTCGATCCGCGCATCATGATGATGATCGGCTTCAGCCTCTTCGGCTTCGGCACCTGGATCGCCTCGCACATCACCTCGGACTGGGATTTCCACGAGCTGCTCTGGCCGCAGGTGCTGCGCGGTTGCGGGCTGATGCTGTGCATGGTCCCGATCAACAACATCGCCCTGGGCTCACTGCCGCCGCAGCAGCTGAAGAACGCCTCCGGCCTCTACAATCTCACCCGCAATCTGGGCGGCGCGGTCGGGCTCGCGGTCATCAATACCCTGCTGAACACACGAACCGATCTGCACATCACCCGGCTGCACGCGATGGTCTCCGCCGGCCGGCAGGTGGCTGAGGAGGCGATCGCCAACACTGCGCGCAATTTCGCCGATTTCGGCGATGCCGCGCAGACCATGGCGCTCCAGGTGATCAGCCAGCGGGCGCACAAGCAGGCGATGATCCTGGCGTTCGGCGACGTCTTCTTGGCGCTGACGGGCATCTTCGTCGTGCTCGTGGTCCTGACGCTGTTCCTGCGCAAGCCGCCCGCGCCCAAGCCCGGAGCCGCCGGAGCGGGGCACTGACGCCGGAGGCGCCGCAGCACCGCTCGCGCCGATGGCCTGCGACAGGGCTGCGACGTCGTCGCCATTGACTTAACCCGGGCCATGCGTCAAATATGTTAACAATATCAGCAGTTTAGACGATTTCTAAACTGTGGCGCCGGGCGGATGGCGCGAGACGAGGCGTTTGGGAAGGCGTTTGGAATGAGCATGTTGGGCGGAAAGGATCGCGAGCGGCAGGCCGTGGCGGCGGAGCATATTCCGTGGCCGCAGAAGAGCCCGACCTCCTGCCCGATCAGTTCGGTGAAGGCGCGGCTGCGCACCGCCGGCCTGCGGCCGACGCGCCAGCGCATGGCGCTGGGCTGGCTGCTCTTCGCCAAGGGCGACCGACATGTCAGCGCCGAGATGCTCTATGAGGAGGCGCTGCGCGCGCGCGAGCCGCTCTCGCTGGCGACCGTCTACAACACGCTGCGCCAGTTCTCGGAAGCGGGGCTGCTGCGGCAGGTGTCCGTCTCCGGGCCGAAGACCTTCTTCGACACCAACGTCTCCGAGCACCATCACTTCTACAACGAGGATGATGAGACGGTGACCGACATCCCGGGCTCGATGATCCAGGTCTCGGGGCTGCCCGAGGCGCCCGAGGGTATGGAGATCGCATCCGTCGAGGTCATCGTTCGCCTGCGCCAGGCCGATGGCACCATCGTCGAGCGCAAGCGGGTTTCCGGCCAGCACGCTTGACCCCGAAAGCCGGGATGGTCCGCCGATGATCGTCTGTTCCTGCAACGTCATCTCCTGTCGCCAGATCAAGGGCACGATCGCCGCCGATGGCAGCGGTCCCAAGACGGCGGGCGAGGCCTATGACTGTCTCGGCTGCAGCCCCGATTGCGGGCGCTGCGCGCGCGCCGTGAGGGCCCTGCTGGCCGAGGCGCGGGCGGGTTGCGCGAGCCAGTGCGGCAGCTGCGCCAGCCGCGACATCGCCTGCGCCGTCCATGTCAGCGTCGGCAAGATGCTGGACGATCTGCCGCGGCTGGACTCGGCCGCGGCCTGAGGCTTCCGCGCGCCGGTCGGACGGCCCGTGCAGGGGACCTCTCGGCGCCATCCTGCGACGAGCTGCATTTTTTTCTTTCCAATTGTTCAAGTCTCTCTTAGCTTCTCGTCCGTATCATTGGGTAGGCGAGGAGCATTCCCGTGCAGGGTGATAAAAAAGTCATCGAATACCTGAATAGAGGTCTTCGCTCGGAACTCACCGCGATCAATCAGTACTGGCTTCACTACCGGATGCTCGACAATTGGGGGCTGAAGGAGATGGCCAAGACGTGGAAGAAGGAATCCATCGAGGAAATGGTCCATGCCGACCGTTTCGTCGATCGCATCCTCTTCCTCGAAGGTTTCCCGAATTTGCAGACGCTGGACCAGCTGCGCATCGGCGAGAACGTCAAGGAGGTCATCGAGTGCGATCTGGCCGCCGAGGTCGAGGCGCGCGCGCTCTATCAGGAAGCGGCCCGCTACTGCCGCGAGATCGGGGACTATCCGTCGGAAGACCTGTTCAAGGCGCTGATGAAGGATGAGGAAGGCCATATCGACTTCCTCGAGACCCAGCTCGACCTGATCGGCCGGATCGGTCTCGAACTCTACACGCAGAAGCATGTCGGCGGGCTCGAAGGCGACGACGGCCACTGAGCTTGCCGATGCAGGCAGGCGCTGCGATTCAGCCGGTTCCGCCATGCGGGGCCGGCTTTCGCTTTTCAACGGCCGATGCGAGGACGTTCCGGGGGGGGTGCATGACGGCGATGGTGATTTCTGTGAGCGCGGCGAAGGGCCATCGCTTCAGCAAGCCGGTGCTCGGCGCGATATCGCTGCTGAAGGGACTCGGCGTGGCGGGGGACGCCCATTGCGGTGAGACGGTGAAGCATCGCTCGCGCGTCGCCATCGATCCGACGCAGCCCAATCTGAGACAGGTCCATCTCCTCCACGCGGAATTGCTGGAGGAGCTGAACGCTGCGGGCTTCGGCGTCGCGCCGGGTGACATGGGTGAGAATGTCCTGACCCGAGGGATCGACCTGCTCGGCCTGCCGACCGGCGCCCGGCTGCGGCTGGGCGAGACCGCCTGCGTGGAGATCACGGGCCTGCGCAACCCCTGCGCTCAGATCGATGCCTTCCGGCCCGGCCTCCTCAAGGCGGTGCTCGTCCGCGATGGCGAGGGCCGGATCATCCGCAAGGCGGGGGTGATGGGGATCGTATTGGAAGGGGGCGAGGTGCGCCCCGGCGATCCGATCACGGTGACGCTGCCGAGCGGGACGCACCGGCCGCTGGAGCGGGTCTGACACCGCCTCCTCGTTTCCATGAAAAAACCCGCCGGCTTGGCCGGCGGGTGAGAATGCCGTCGTGAGACGGTTTCGTCTCAGATGAAGCTGACGTTCGCCGCTTCCGGGCCCTTGCGGCCGGCACGGATCGAGAAGCGCACGCGCTGGCCGTCCATCGGCGGCTGCAGGCCGCTGCGGCTCAGCGAGGAGACGTGCAGGAACACGTCCGGCCCACCCTTGTCCGGCGCGATGAAGCCGAAACCGCGTTCCGAGTTGAAGAATTTGACGGCGCCGTCATAGGGGCCTTCCAGCGGGCCGCTGTCGCGATCCTGGAAGCCGCCGCCGCCACGCGGGCCGCGATCGCCGCCGCCGAAGCCGCCACGGTCGCCGCCGAAGCCGCCGCGATCACCGCCATAACCCCCGCGGTCACCGCGGTCGAAGCCGCCGCCGCCGAACTGGTCGCGCGGGGGACGGGGCGCGAAACCGCGCGGGGCGGAGGCGCCGCCCGGGGTCGCGGTCGAGGCGTCGATCTCATGGACCGTGACGACCTGCAGGCCGCGGCGACCTTCGCCGAGGTCGACGATGATGGTGGCACCCGGCTGAAGGTCCTGCTGATCGAGCGGGCCAATCGCGGACACATGCAGGAAGACGTCGCCAGAGCCGTCCGACGGCGAGGCGAAACCGAACCCCTTCTCAGGGTCGAACCACTTGATCTTGGCTTCGATATTTTCGTGCGTGACGAAAGGCTGGGCAGCAGCAGGCTTGCGACGATCGAACATGGAGCTTCAGGACTGGAGTGACCGGGAGCCCGCAACTTAGCTCATGCCGGGCGCGCCGTCATCGGGGTGACGATGAAATTATTGCATGGGATTTTCGTGGCCGACAGTGCTTTTTTCCGCGCCGTCCCCAGATCAACGCAGACGAAGAGCCTGCATGATTGCATCAATTCTTGGCAGTCAGGATGGTTCTGCGCCGACAAAAGGCATGACTGCCGTCATTTCGATCTTGGAAAAGCCGCGATCAGACGCAATGTGAGCCTCGCGCACGGCTCCGTCGCGCTTTGCGATGGAGCCGGCCAAGCAAGGCTCTAGGGAAGAACGCCTCCTGTTCGATAGCGCGCTGCGCGGTTCGGGAGATGAGAACGTGAAAGACATGACGTTGACGGCCGCTTCGTTCGGTCGAGGTGAATTCCGCCGGCTCTGGCTCTCCGAGCGCGAAGTGTTCATCGAGCACCTGCTGCGGCTCGACCCGCTGACCCGCAGGCAGCGGTTCGGCACGGCGGTGAACGACGCATTCCTGCAGAATTACGCCGTCACCACCTTCGGGGTCGGCGGCATCGTCTATGCCTATCTCGAAGACGGCATCGTGCGGGGTGCTGCCGAGTTGCGCGGGCTGGAGGATATCGCCGATCGCAGCGGCGAGGCGGCCTTCAGCGTCGAGGGGGGCTGGCGCCGCCGCGGGATCGGCGGCGCGCTGTTCGAGCGGCTGATCACGGCCGCGCGCAATCGCGGCATCCGCACGCTGTACCTCACCTGCCTGCCGCAGAACGCGGCGATGCGGCGACTGGCAGCCAAGTTCGAGGCCGATCTCGTCGGCGGATACAGCGATGTCGAGGGCGTGATCGCCACAGGCGGGCCGACGCCCTTCACCGTGCTCGACGAGGCGCTGGACCACGCGCAGGGCTTCGCGACGCTGGCCCTGACGATTCAGTCGCGCTTCTGGCCGGCGCGGCTGTTCGTGCGCGCTCTGGCCCCCTGAGGCGCCACCGCCTCAGGGGGCCGACCCGTTTCTCGAACGTCGCGATCGCGTGCCTTCGGACACGCGATGGTCGAGGGACTCAGCGGTTCATCGAGAGCGAGGCGCCGGATTTGGTGACGGCGCCGTCGAGCCCACCGCCCGACGAACGCAGGCGGGCGGCTACCGTGCCGCCCTGCTGGTAGAGATAGACCTCGCCGTCGCGATAATCCCAGGCCGAGATCTTCTGCAGATCGCGGTTGGCGCAGCCCGACGCCGAGGCGCGGTAGAGATCGAGCGTCGGCGTGCTGGACAGAACGACGCGGCAGGTGCCGCCGGTCGCTTCGCGCGCCGTCCAGCCGCCGATCAGCCCGTCGCGGCCGCTGGGGCGGGAGCTGGCCGGCGGGCTCGCGGTGGGGGCGGGCCCCAGCCCTGCGACCTGCCCGCCCGCCGCGACCGGCGCCGAGGGAGCGGCCGCGGGGGGCACTCCGGGCTGCCCGGCCAGCGGTGGCTGGCCCGGCGGCATGCCGGGGGCAGGGGTGTAATAGGGGTCCTGCGGCGGGGGCAGAGCGCCGCCGGCCGTGGCCGAGGACGGCGCGGCGGGATAACCGCCCGGAGGCGGCAGCGGCTCCGAGGTTACGGGGGCCGAGCTGATCGCGGGAGCGGGCGGCAGCGGCTGGCTGTAGGACGGCGCGCTCGCAGTTGGACTGGAGAAGCGCTGGGAGCCGGCACAGGCGGTCAGCGCCAGCAGCGGAAGCAGCGCCGCGGTCTTCGCGAACGTGCTCGCAAAGCTCCTGGCCGTTGTCATGCTCTTGGCATCCGTCTTCATGCAGCGCATCCGCTCCCACCCGCCAAACTCTGCGTCATCGTCGCTTCATCCCGATGAACGCGGCATGACAACGCTGTAGCGCACAGCGCCCCGCTTGCGAACCCGCCGCAAGCCCCCGGGTTCCCGTGTCGAAGCGAAAAAGGCGCGTCGCGGGCGGCGCGCCTCGTCTTGCGTGCGACAGGGCTCTGCGGGCTGCCAAAGCCTGGCCGGTGCGGGCGCGTCAGCCGGCCTTGCGCTTGTTCTGGCGGTGCTCGATCAGGTCGTCGACCACACCGGGGTCGGCCAGGGTCGAGGTGTCCCCCAGCGCGCCGAATTCGTCCTCCGCGATCTTGCGCAGGATGCGGCGCATGATCTTGCCCGAACGGGTCTTGGGCAGGCCGGGGGCGAACTGGATGAGGTCCGGAGAGGCGATCGGTCCGATATCCTTGCGCACCCAGGCGACCAGCTCCTTGCGCAGCGCCTCTGTCGCCTCCTCCCCGGCCATCAGCGTGACATAGGCGTAGATGCCCTGGCCCTTGATGTCGTGCGGGTAGCCGACGACCGCCGCCTCCGAAACCTTGGGATGGGCGACGAGCGAGGATTCGACCTCGGCCGTCCCCATGCGGTGGCCGGAGACGTTGATCACGTCATCGACGCGGCCGGTGATCCAGTAATAGCCGTCGGCGTCGCGCCGGCAGCCGTCCCCGGTGAAGTACTTGTTCGGATAGGTGGAGAAGTAGGTCTCCTCGAAGCGCTTGTGGTCGCCATAGACCGTCCGCATCTGGCCCGGCCAGCTCTCGGCGATGACGAGATTTCCCTCTGTCGCGCCCTCCAGCACCTTGCCCTCCGCATCGACGATCTGCGGCTCGACGCCGAAGAAGGGCCGCGTGGCCGAACCGGGCTTCAGGCGGGTGGCGCCCGGCAACGGGGTGATCAGGATGCCGCCGGTTTCGGTCTGCCACCAGGTGTCGACGATCGGGCAGCGATCGTCGCCGACGACGCGGTGATACCACTCCCAGGCTTCCGGATTGATCGGTTCGCCGACGGAGCCCAGCAGGCGCAACGAGGCGCGGCTGGTCGTCTTCACCGGCTCCTCGCCGGCGCCCATCAGCGAGCGGATCGCGGTCGGCGCCGTGTAGAAGGTGTTGACCTTGTGCTTGTCGATGACCTCCCAGAAACGGGAGATCGAGGGATAGGTCGGGATGCCCTCGAACATCAGCGTCGTCGCGCCGTTGGCGAGCGGCCCGTAGAGGATATAGCTGTGGCCGGTGACCCAGCCAACATCGGCGGTGCACCAGTAGATGTCGCCGTCATGATAGTCGAACACGTATTGATGCGTGATCGAGGCATAGACGAGATAGCCGCCGGTGGTATGCAGCACGCCCTTCGGTTTGCCGGTCGAGCCCGAGGTGTAGAGGATGAAGAGCGGGTCTTCGGCATTCATCGGCTCGGGCGCGCATTCGGCCGAAACCTTGGCCGCTTCCTCGTGATACCAGACATCGCGGCCTTCCTGCATCGCGATGGGGCCGCCGGTGCGGCGCACGACGATGATGGTCTCGACCGCGGTCTTCTCGGCGGCGGCATCGACATTGGCCTTCAGCGGCACCTTGCGGCCGCCGCGCAGCCCCTCGTCGGCGGTGATGACGACGGCCGATTCCGCGCCCTCGATCCGGCCCGAAAGCGAATCCGGCGAGAAGCCGCCGAAGACGACGGAATGGACGGCACCGATGCGGGCGCAGGCCAGCATCGCATAGGCGGCTTCCGGGATCATCGGCAGGTAGATGGTGACGCGGTCGCCCTTCTTGACGCCCTTGGCCTTCAGCACATTGGCGAATTTGCCGACCTCGGCATGAAGCTCGCGATAGGTGATGCTGCGGGATTCGGACGGATCGTCGCCCTCCCAGATGATCGCGACCTGGTCGCCGCGCTTGGCGAGATGCCTGTCGATGCAGTTATGGGCGACGTTGGTGATGCCGTCCTCGAACCATTTGATCGAGACGGCGCCGGGCGCGAAGCTGCTGTTGCGGACCCTGGTATAGGGCGTGAACCAGTCGATGCGCTTGCCATGCTCGCCCCAGAAGGCGTCCGGATCGGCGATCGAGGCGGCATAGAGCTCCTGGTATCGGGCGTCGTCCAGATAGGCCTTGCGCGCCCACTCGGCGGGGACGTCGTAGATCTTCTCGGACATGAACGCTTCTCCTCGGCCCTAGTCTTGCGGAGCGCGAGCGAGAGGCGCCGGCTCCATCGTTCTTGCGCGGTCCATCGGCAACGGATCGCTTCGATTGGGCGGCATCATAATCCGCGCGGCCCGACCGGCAAGGCGGAGGGCCATCGCACTTTGGTGTCACAGACTTTCGGCGGTGCAGCATGGACGGCGAAAGCCGCCGGGCACGGCGATCAGAGCCCGCCGAGCTTGCAGACGATGTCCCATTCGGCATCCGTCACCGGCTGCACCGAGAGGCGGAAGGAGGTGACGAGAGACATCTTGGCGAGCTTCGGCTCGGCCTTGACCGCAGCGAGCGGGACCGGCTTCGGCATCGGCTTCACCGCCTTGAAGTCGACCAGCACCCAGGGCGGGCCGGCCTCCTCCCAGGGATAGGCCTCCTTGATCACCTCGACGATGCCGACGACGTCGAGCCCTTCGTTGGAGTGGTAGAAGAAGACCTGCTCGCCCTGCTTCATCGCCATCAGGTTGAGCTTGGCGGTGTGGTTCTTCACCCCGTCCCAATGCGTGCCTTTATCGCCCGCGGCGACCTGCTGGTCCCAAGACCATTTCGACGGTTCGGATTTGATCAGCCAGTGAGCCATCAGGCCTCGTCCTCCTTCAGCGGCACGGGCGGCTGCGAGGCCGCCTCGCCCTGCTCGTTCCAGAACCGCACCATCTCGCGGGTGAGTGCCGCGTAATCCTTCGGGTCCAGTTCGACCCGGACCTCGCCCTCGCCGAAGGGCAGGATCAGCACGAAGCGATGCGTGCCCTCGGCGCGGCGCTTGCGGTGCTGGATCACCGGTGTCGCGATCCGCCCTGCGAGCGGCACGGGTCCGCTTTCGGCGACGAGCTCGGAGCCGGTCGTCTTCTTCACCTCTGCGATGCCGCGGGCGATGCGCTTGCTGAGATCGGAAAGCTCTCCGGCCATGCTGGTCTCCTAGATTTCCGCGCGGATGGGGCGTGCGAGCAGGCCGGCCACGGCCTCGCGCACGCCGGTTTCGCCGGCGATGATCGCGGCGACGGCGGTGGCGATCGGCATCTCGATGTCGCGGCTGCGGGCCATCTCGGCCAGGATCGGGGCGGTGAAGGCGCCTTCCGCGAGTTTGCCGCCGGCCGCTTCAGCCGGGGTCCGGCCCTGGCCCAGCGCCAGGCCATAAGCGAAATTGCGCGATTGGGCGGAAGCGCAGGTGAGCATCACGTCGCCCAGGCCCGAAAGCCCCATCAGCGTCTCCGGCTCGGCGCCATGGGCCTCGCCGAAGCGGCGCAGTTCGGCGAAGCCGCGGGCCACCAGCGCGGCGCGCGCGCTCTCGCCGAAGCCGAGGCCGATGGCGATGCCGGCAGCGATGGCGAGCACGTTCTTGGCCGCTCCGCCGATCTCGACGCCGCGCACGTCGCGGGCATGGTAGATGCGGAAGGCCGCGGAGCTCAGGCTTTCGGCGAGCCTCTGGGCCAGGCCGGGCACGGTGGCCGCCAGCGTCACGGCGGTCGGCAGGCCGCGGCCGATATCCTCGGCGAAGCTCGGGCCGGAGAGGATCGCGGTCTCTACGCCTGGCCAGCTGCGGGCGATGATCTCGGTCGCGAAGAGACCGCTGGCCCGCTCGATGCCCTTGGCAGCGGAGATGACGGGCGCTCGGCGCGGCAGGCTCGCCGCCATGGCAAGGCAGGCCTCCCGCAGGTTCTGGGTCGGCACCGCGACGATCAGCGCATCGCAGACGGAGAGTTCGGCGAGGTCGCCGGTCGGCCGGATGGCCTCGCCCAGCGCCAGGCCCGGCAGGCGCGGCGCCTCGCTCCGCTCGCGCATGGCGGCCACGGCCTGCGGGTCGCGCGCCCAGAGCCGCACATTGCGCCCGGCGCGCGCGGCGGCGATGGCGAGCGCGGCGCCATAGGCACCGGCCCCGACGATGCCGATCTCGGAGAAGGCCGGCGCGTTGGTCATGCCGCGCTCGCCGGCTCCGGCGCAGGCGATGAAGGTCCTAGCATGTCGAGCGGCCAGCGCGGGCGCGCGATCGCCGACATGTCGTCGGTCAGGCCGAGGCGCAGCCGCTCGAGACCCGCCCAGGCGATCATCGCGCCATTGTCGCCGCAGAGGTTCAGCGGCGGCGCGACCATGGGCAGGCCTGCCTCCGTCGCCAGCCGCGACAGGCCGGCCCGGATCGCCTGGTTGGCGGCGACGCCGCCGGCGACGACCAGCGTCGAGGGCGCGATGCCGGCGGTCTTGCAGGCGCGCAGGCCGGCGCGGGTGCGGTCCACCATCACATCCACGATCGCGGCCTGGAAGGAGGCGCAGAGATCCGCCACGTCGTTGTCGGAGAGCGGTGCGATCCGCTCGGCCACCAGCCGCACGGCGGTCTTCAGGCCCGAGAGGGAAAAATCGGGGTTCTGCCGGCCCTGCAGCGGACGCGGAAAATCGAAGCGCTCGGGATCGCCTTTGGCCGCCTCGCGCTCGACGGAGGGGCCGCCCGGATAAGGCAGGCCGAGCATCTTGGCGATCTTGTCGAAGGCCTCGCCGACCGCGTCGTCGATGGTGCCGCCGAGCTTGAGATAATCCCCGACGCCGCGCACGGCGAGCAACTGGGTATGGCCGCCCGAGACCAGCAAGAGCAGATAGGGAAAGGACAGGTTGTCGGTCAGCCGGGCGGTGAGCGCATGGGCCTCGAGGTGGTTGATCGCGATGAAGGGTTTGCCTGTCGCGAGCGCGATGGCCTTGCCGGCGGTCAGGCCGACCATCACGCCCCCGACGAGGCCGGGGCCGGCGGCGGCGGCGACCGCGTCGATCTCGCTCGGCGTCAGCCCGGCCTTGGCGAAAGCGCGTTCGATGATGCGGTCGATCGCCTCGACATGGGCGCGGGCCGCGATCTCGGGCACGACGCCGCCATAGGCGGCATGGGCCGCGATCTGGCTGAGGACTTCGTTCGACAGGATCCTGCTCTCGCCCGAGCGTTCGAGCGAGACGATCGCGGCCGCCGTCTCGTCGCAGGTCGTCTCAATCCCCAATACGCGCATGATCGCTCGGTCTGTCCTGCTGGCGGGCCCGCGCGCAAAAGGCGCGGCCGGCGGTAGCCCGCCGGCATTTCCACCGTATAGTGCCTGCCGAGCCGGAAGGCCAAGGCCCAGGGTGATGCGGGGCCTGCCGGCCGGCCGCCGATGAAGAAAGAGAGGGGTTGCCGCCGATCATCGTTCTGCCGCAATGCGAGATGATCGCGGGAACCGATCCGGTTCGCGGCACGTCCTGTGATTGTCGGCCGCCCGTCAGGAGCTGTGAATGCGCGTTCTCGTCTTTCGCCCCCGGAACGATGCCGAACGGACGGCGCGTGCGATCGCGTCGCACGGGTTCGAACCCCTGGTGGCGCCGCTGTTCGCGATCGCGCGCCTGCCGGTTTCGCCGCCGGAGGGCGACTTCGCCGCGCTGGTGGTGACGAGCGGCAATGCGGTGCCGATGCTGGCCGAGGGGCCGGCCGCGTGGCGCGACCTCCCGGTCTTCACCGTGGGCGCGGGCACGGCGGCCAAGGTCCGTGCCGCCGGGCTGGAGGATGCCCGCAGCGCCGATGGCGATCGCAACGACCTGATCGCGCTGATCGAACGCACGCTGCCGGCGCCCTCCCGTGTGCTTCTGGTCGTCGGCCGCGATCGCAAGGAGGATGTCGCGGATCGGCTCTCCCAGGCGGGGTACGAGGTCGCGCTCTGGGAGGCCTATGCAGCCGAGGCCGTCGAGGCCTTGCCGGACCCGGCGCTCGGCGCCCTGCGTGACGGGCAGGCGGATGCCGCGCTTCACTACTCGGCCCGCGGCGCGGAAACCTTTCTCAAGCTTGCCGGCGCGGCCGGTGTGACCGGTTCGGCGCTCGAATTGACCCATGTCGCGATCTCGGCCGAGGCCGCCGCTCCGCTCATCGCGGCCGGTGCGAGCACCGTGCTCGTGGCCGAGCATCCCGAGGAGGCTGGCATGCTGGCGGCGCTGAAGGAGGTGTCGCGGCGTGGCGATGCTCCGGCGATCGAGCCGCCGCGCGCGAGCCCGCAACGTGTGCCGCCGACGATCGAGCTGAGGCCGGAGGCGAGCGTCCAGGAAGAGCCGCCCGCTCAGACGTCCGCGGCTGACGCAGCCACCGGCGCGGAGGCGCTGGCGCCGAGCGAGGCCTTGCCTCGAGAATTCACTCCGCCGCCGGCGAGCGCCACCGCGGAGGCAGAACCCAAGCCTGCAATGGCTGCCGAGCCGCCGCGCCGGAGCCTGCCCTGGGCGGCGCTCGCGGCCTGCGGCCTGATCGGCGGGCTCGTCGGGGCGGGCCTCGTCTTTTCGGTCCTGCGGGCCAATGCGCCCGGTGTCAGCGCCGACCAGCTGGCGGCCCTTGCAGCGCGGATCGACGGGCTGCAGGGACAGGTGACGAGCAGCGCCGGCAAGAGCGATGCGGCTGCACAGCAGGCGGCGAAGCTCGGCTCCGACCTGCAGGCCCTCTCCGGCCGCATCGGGTCGCCGGGGCAGGGTGCCGATGCCGCCGCCGTGCAAAGCGCGCAGGCCGCCGCGACCGCCGCGGCGCAGAAGGCCGACCAGCTCGCGGCCCGTCTCGCCACGGTCGAGACGGCTGCCCGCTCGGCTGCCGGGCCGAGCGCGGAAGCGATGGCCGCGGCGCGGATCGTGCTCTCAGAGAGGGTCGTCCGGGCGCTGGCGGATGGAAAGCCGTTCGCGGGAGACGTCGCGGCGCTGGCCAAGGCGGGGATCGCTCAGGCCGAACTCGCTCCGCTTTCGGCCGTCGCGGCCACGGGTGCGGCGACGCGCGCCGATCTTCAGGCCGGCTTCCGCAGATACGGCGCGATGTTCCAGCGCGAGGTCACGCCGCAATCGCAGAGCTGGACGGATACGCTCTGGGGGCTGGCGAGCCGCGTCGTCACGGTTCGCCCGGTCGGCGACAATGGCTCCAGCGATCCGGCGACGCTGCCCCTGCGGATCGACGGCGCGATCGCGGCCGGAGACATCGGCAAGGCGGCGGCGCTGTGGGCACAGTTGCCGGAGCCGGCGCGCCGTGCGAGTGCCGATTTCGGCGAAGCGCTGCAAAAGCGCGCGGCGGCGGATGGCGCTATCGCCAAAATCGGTCAGGATGCGGTCGCCGGGCTGGGCGCAGCCGGCTGACGGGGGTAGACAGGTCCATGCTTCGCGTTCTCGTCTATCTCGTCATCTTCGCCGCTCTCGCCGTCGGTGCCGTCTGGCTCGCCGACCGGCCGGGCGAAATCTCGGTGATCTGGCAGGGCTACCGGGTCGATACCAGCGTGGCGATCGGCGCCATCGCCGTGGTTGTCCTCGCCTTCTTCGTCATTCTGATCTGGGCGGTCCTGCGCTTCGTCTTCGGGCTGCCCTCGGCCTTCAACATGTCCTCACGCTCGCGCCGCCGGGCGCGGGGCTTCGAGGCGGTGTCCCGCGGGATGGTGGCGATCGGCGCGGGCGATCCGGTCGCCGCCGGGCGCTACACCAACGAGGCACGGCGCTTCGTGCCGAACGAGCCGCTGACCCTGCTGCTGGAAGCGCAGACGGCGCAGCTCACGGGCAATCGCGCCCAGGCGGAGGCAGCTTTTAAGGCGATGCTCGACCGTTCCGAGACGCGCGTGCTCGGCCTGCGCGGCCTCTTCGTCGAAGCGAAGCGGCGCGGCGACATGGCTGCGGCGCGGGCTTTCGCGGATGATGCCGTGCGCCGTTCGCCCTCGCTCGCCTGGGCGAACGACGCGCTGCTGGATTTTCATACCAATGCGGGCGACTGGCAGGCGGCACGCACCGCCGTCGAGCGGCGCGCAGCGCTGCGGCTCGCGGACAAGGCGGAGGCGCGCCGCCAGCGGGCGGTGTTGCTCGCCGCCGAAGCGATGGAAGCGCGCGACAGCGAGCCCGAGCGGGCTCTGGCGGCGGCGCTGGAGGCGGTGAAGCTCGCGCACGGCCTGACGCCTGCGGCCACGCTCGCCGGCCGGATGCTCTCCGAGCGCGGGGATGTCCGGAAAGCGGCGAAGATTCTGGAGGCCGCCTGGCGCGAGGCGCCCCATCCCGACATCGCCGCCGCCTATCTCGATGTGCGGCCGGGGGATTCCGCGCTGGACCGGCTCAATCGCGCGCAGATGCTGGCCAAGCTGCGTCCGGCCGATCCGGAAAGCGTGATGGTCGTCGCCGGCGCCGCGATCCATGCCCGCGAATTCCAGAAGGCGCGCGACGCGCTCAGGCCGCTCCTCGCCGGCGGCGCCTCCGTGCGCGCCTGCCTGCTGATGGCCGAGCTAGAAGAGGCCGAGCATGGCGAGGCCGGCAGGGTGCGCGAATGGCTGGCACGGGCCACGAGGGCACCCCATGACGCGGCCTGGGTGGCCGATGGGCTGGTCTCGGACCGCTGGATGCCCGTTTCGCCCCTGAGCGGGCGCCTCGATGCCTTCGTCTGGACGGTGCCGCCCGCGACGCTGGGCAGCCGCCCGACGCAGATCGACGATGTGCTCGCCGACCTCGACGATTCAACGCGGCTGATCGAGGCGCGGGCTGAGCCAGCCGCCACGATCGAACCCGCGACCATCGCCACCGAAACCCCCTCCGTCGTTCCTCCGGCAGCCCCCGCGGCCGCTTGGGTGCCGGAGGCGAAGACGGTCGAGGCCGCTGCTGCTCCGCCCGCCTCGCCTGCCCCCGCGCCCGTCAAGCCGCCCGCGGGCGAGGCGTCGCCGGCCGCAGCGCCTGCGGCCGTGGCCGCAGTTCCCAAGCCCATGACTGGTGCAGCCAAGCCGGTGATCTTCCCGGTCGCGCATGCGCCGGACGATCCGGGCCCGGACACCGAAGGGCTGGACCCGGCCAAGAAGAGCGGCTTCAAGCTGTTCGGCTGATCCGCTCGAAAAGGCGTGCAGAGGAGGCGGGCGCGCCGTATAGCGGCGCGATGACCTCTTCCAGCGCGTCGCACGATCCCACCGGCCTCGTCACCCTCACGGTGACGAACGAACAGGCCGGCCTGCGCCTCGACAAGGCGCTGGCGCTGCTCGCCGGCGAGATCTCGCGGGCGCGGCTGCAGCAGGTGATCAAGGAGGGTGGGGTTTCGCTCAACGGCGCCATCGTGACCGATGGCAGCCGCAAGGTCGCGGAGGGAGACCTGGTCGCCCTCGCCATGCCGCAGGCACGGCCGCCCGATCCGATCGGGCAGGACATCCCGCTCGACGTCGTCTACGAGGACGAGCACCTCATCGTCATCGACAAGCCGGCCGGGCTCGTGGTGCATCCGGCCGGGGGGCATGAGGACGGCACGCTCGTCAACGCTCTGATCGCCCATTGCGGAGAGAGTCTCTCCGGCATCGGCGGGGTGAGGCGGCCCGGCATCGTCCATCGGCTCGACAAGGACACCAGCGGGCTGCTCGTCGTCGCCAAGAACGACCGCGCGCATCAGAAGCTCGCCAAGCAATTCGCTGATCACGGCCGCACCGGCCCGCTGCAGCGGGCCTATGTCGCAATCACCTGGGGCTGTCCGCGCCTGCGCGAAGGCACGATCGACGCCCCTATCGAGCGCTCCACCCGCAACCGCGAGAAGATGCAGGTGGTGAAGGAGGGGCGTGGGCGAGAGGCGATCACGCATATCACGCTGATCGAGCGCTATCCGCCGCTGATGAAGGGGCTGGACGAGACCGAGCCGCTGGCGAGCCTCGTCGAGTGCCGGCTCGAGACCGGCCGGACGCACCAGATCCGCGTCCATATGAGCCATATCGGGCATCCGCTGCTGGGCGATGCGCTCTATGGCTCGGGCTTCGCGACCAAGGCCGCCCGCCTGCCGGAGCAGGCGCGGGAAGCGCTCTCTGCCCTCGGCCGGCAGGCCCTGCATGCCGCGGTGCTCGGCTTCGCGCACCCCGCCACGGGCGAAGAGATGCTGTTTCAGTCCGAGCCACCTGAGGACTTTGCGAATCTGCAAGCCGCACTCGCGAGTCTGTGACGCGATCTGGCGTCGCTGCCACCTTTCCGCCAGAGTGGGATCGCATATAATGGGGTTCTCGGATGCGGATGGCCAAGGGGGCGCCGCATGCGGTGGGGCGACGCGGACCTCTCTCGGCTGAACTTTCCAGCCAGACGCGCGTTGGACCTGCTTGCATCATCCGAAACCTGCGCGAAGGTTGATCGCGCGGTGGGCCTGCCGCCCAGCGGGGGCCACGATGAGGAGACACGCGCATGGCGAGTGCTTCGCTGCCCGTCCTGTCCGCCGAAGGCGGGCTGTCACGGTATCTCGACGAAATCCGCAAGTTCCCGATGCTGGAACCGAGCGAGGAATACATGCTGGCCAAGCGCTGGCGCGAGCATGGTGACCGCGATGCGGCCCATAAGCTCGTCACCTCGCATCTTCGCCTCGTCGCCAAGATCGCGATGGGTTATCGCGGCTATGGCCTGCCGATCGGCGAGGTCGTGTCCGAAGGCAATGTCGGCCTGATGCAGGCCGTCAAGCGCTTCGAGCCGGAGAAGGGCTTCCGCCTCGCCACCTACGCCATGTGGTGGATCAAGGCCTCGATTCAAGAGTATATCCTGCGCTCCTGGTCGCTGGTGAAGATGGGCACCACCGCCAACCAGAAGAAGCTGTTCTTCAACCTGCGCAAGGCCAAGAGCAAGATCTCGGCGCTGGGGGAGGGCGATCTGCGCCCCGATCAGGTCAAGCAGATCGCGACCAAGCTCGGCGTCAACGAGCAGGATGTGATCGACATGAACCGCCGCCTCGGCGGCGACGCCTCGCTCAACACCGCCGTTCGCGAGGATGGCGACGGCGAGTGGCAGGACTGGCTGGTCGATGATTCCGAAAGCCAGGAGCGTCGCCTCGCCGATTCCGAAGAGGCCAGCAACCGACACACCGCGCTGCGCGAGGCGCTCGACGTGCTGAACCCGCGCGAGCGGCGCATCTTCGAGGCGCGCCGCCTCGCCGAGGATCCGATCACGCTGGAAGAGCTCTCCGAGGAGTTCGGCGTGTCGCGCGAGCGCGTCCGCCAGATCGAGGTGCGGGCCTTCGAGAAGGTACAGGAGGCCGTCAAGAAGGCCATCACACGCATCGAGGCGCCGCGCGCCGCCTTGCCGGCGGCCTGAGCCGGCGCGACGTATGAGTTGAGAAGGGGCGCCCCGGCGCCCCTTTTTCTTGGGGCTCAGTAAAGCGGCTGCATGGGCTTCAGCGGCAGGCGGAACGGCCCGACGAAGGCGCGGCCGTCGCGGAGCACGATCGGCGGCAGCGGCGTCAGGCCCGGCGCGGAGGCCGCCGGGGGGCGCCCGCCCAGCAGCCCGCCGAGACCGCCGAGCAGATTGCCGATCCGGACCCCGCCGATCTGTTCGATGCCGGCCGCGGAGAGCTGCAGCGTGCCGCCGATCGTGTGCGTGGGGTCGAGCAGGAGCTGCCCGCTGCCGTCGATTCTCGCAGTGCCCTTGGCCGCCGAAAGCCGCGTCAGGTCGAGCGCGCCATTGGCATTGCGCCAGTTCTCCAGCGCATCGGGATTGAAACCGGCGCGGAAGGCTTGCGACTGGGTGAGCGTCGCGGTGAGATCGATCGTTCCGGGGTCCGTCGTGCCCAGCAGCACATCGACGAGAGGCAGGACGGTGCCGGTGGCCGAAACTGCGATGTCGACCGCCTGATCCGCGGCTGCGCGCGTGGGGTTGCGGCGCAGATGCAGCTCCAGCGTCTGCGCCCGCCAGGCCTCGGTGCCGATGCCGGGCGTTGTGAGGGTCAGACTCGGCTCGGAAGCGACGAGGGCGAAGCGCTCCGGCTCGCGCCAGGCGAGGCTGGCATCCAGCTGTTTCCACGTCACGTCGAGGGTGCGGCCCTCCGGCAGGGTCGCCTTGGCAGGGCCCTTCGCTTCGAGAATGACGAGGCCGGGCGAGTAGACCTGCCCCACGACGACCGCCGGGCCGGCTTCGATCCTGACCGCGTCGCCCCATCGCGTGGAGGTGAGGGCCAGCGCGTCGCAGCGCAGTTCGATGCGGAAGGGAAATCCGCCGACGGAGCGATTGGCGCAGCTCCAGGTCCGGCCCTGCGCGGCTTCGCGCGCCAGCGCCTTGTCGAGTTCAGCCACCACGCGGCCATGGACATGGACCCAGAAGCCGGACCAGGCCGCCGCCAGAAGAGCGAGGAGCGCGAAGGGGGCATAGAGCCAGAAGCGGCTGCGGCGGCGCGGCGGCAGGGGGGCGGTCATGCGGCGGGCGTTCCTTGCGCGGATGCGGCCCGCTTGTTAGCTCGCAACATGCGTCGCTGCCAATGCCGAGGCCGTGGTCGGCTCCGCTTGGCAGACGCAGATGGCCAAATGATGGGGCGCCGATGACGGAGAGGAACGAGGCGGGGGATCTCTGGGTCTTCGGCTATGGCTCGCTGATCTGGCGGCCGGGATTCGCATTCGCGGAAAGCCGTCAGGCGCGGCTCCACGGCTATCACCGCTCGCTCTGCATCTTCTCGCACGTCCATCGCGGCACGCCCGAGCAGCCCGGCCTCGTGCTGGGGCTCGATCGCGGCGGCGTCTGCCGGGGTCTCGCCTTTCGGGTGCAGGCAGCGCAGGCGCCGGAGACCATCGCCTATCTGCGGGCCCGCGAGCAGGCGACATCGGTCTATGTCGAGCGGCATGTCACGGTGCGGCTCGATGACGGGCGCCATGTCAGGGCGCTGGTCTATGTCGCCGACCGCAAGCACCTGCAATATGCCGGCAAACTGCCTCAGGAGGAGCTGCTGAGGCTGGTGCGCCAGGGGCGTGGGGAGTCCGGCGAAAACCCGGATTATGTGCTGCAGACCGACGATCATCTGCGCCGGATGGGGATCTTCGACCCGGTGCTCGCCGCCTTGGCCCAGCAACTGGTGCCGGGATTGGGGGCGCCGCATCCGCCGGTCGGCAAGGTCTGATCAGCCCGCTTCCGGCATCAGATCGAGCAAAGCGGCGCGACGGCTCACCCCATCCTCGGCCAGCAGATGGACATGGATCTCGCAGGCGCCGGCCTGCATGATGCTCCGCTGCCAGCGGCCGAGGGCCGCCTCGACGCCGAAGGGGCCGGAATCGCGCGCGGCGATGACGCGCCGATCGGCCGAGACCGCCAGCAGCACCGCATCGGTGAAGCCCAGCGCATGGCTGTCGTCCACGGAAAAGACCGATGCGACATAGCGGCGGCCGGAGCGGCCACGCCAGGCGGTGAAGCGGCGCTCGCCGAGGCTGGCGGCGCTGCGCAGCGGGGCTTCGCGGACATCGGCGACGGTGTCGAACAGATCCGGCGTATAACGATAGGCGAGAGCGGCCATGTCCGTTCCTCCTTTGCTGTGAACAAAATGGGAACGTGGCGGGGATAAGTCAAGCGACGCCGGGGCTGGCGCGGTGCGATGCTGTCAGTCCGTGTCAGGAGCCGGCGAGCGGGTCGATGCCGCGCGCGGCAAGTTCTGCCCGTCCCTGCGCCAGCAGACGGTCGCTCGATTCCTCGATGGCGTCCTGAAGCTGCTGCTGGAACGCGACCTTGTCGAGGCCGGGCATGATCGGCGGCCGGATGTCGATGACGATCGTGCCGGGCCGGCGCAGCACATGCCGCCGGGGCCAGTAGAGGCCGGAGTTCAGCCCCACCGGCAGGCAGGGCACGCCGAGCTCGTGATAGAGATGGGCGACCCCGAACTTGTAGGCCGGCGGCGCGCCCGGCGGGCGGCGGGTGCCTTCGGGAAAGATGATGAGCTGGCGGCCGCGCTCGCCCAGCTCGACTTTGGCGCGGCGGGTGACGTCGGCCAGGGCGCGGGCGCGCCCGCCGCGATCGACCGGGATCATGCGCAGCTTGCCGAGGGCCCAGCCGAAGACCGGGATGCGGGTCAGCTCGCGCTTCAGGATGAAGACCGGATTGTCGAACAGGGTGACGAGGGTGAAGGTCTCCCAGAAGGATTGGTGCTTGGCGGCGACGATGAGGCCGCCGCTGGGGATGTTCTCCAGCCCCCGAACCTCGAAGCGCGTGCCGGCGACCACCCGTTGCAGCCAGAGCGCGCTCCTTGCCCAGCTCTTGGCCACCGCCCAGAGCGCCCGCTCCGGCAGCAGCAGGCAGGGCAGCACTGCGAAGGCCAGCCAGAGGACGAGGTTGGCGTAGAACAGGATGTTGAAGGCGAGGGAGCGCAGCAGCATGGCGCGCAAAGAGCGCGAGACAGGGCCGCGGTCAAGCGCCGCGGCGCAAGGCCGGCGTCAACCCTGCGGCGGCGACGGACCGCGCAGATGGGAGCGCTTTTCGGCGTCGGGTCCGATCAGCTCGGCCGGCTTGGGCGAGACGGGCTTGCGGCCGCCGATGATGACCGACAGGCGCGAGCTCTCCGGGTCGCTTTCGAACAGGC
Source organism: Allobosea sp. (assembly GCF_048595345.1). Taxonomy (GTDB): domain Bacteria; phylum Pseudomonadota; class Alphaproteobacteria; order Rhizobiales; family Beijerinckiaceae; genus Allobosea. The sequence goes on along the minus strand of NZ_JBMDWH010000003.1, from coordinate 82,748 downwards.
TGCGCAGCCTCGCGACGCGGAACTTCACATATTCGGGGACCATCACCTTGACGCTGGACCAGCGGTGCCACCAGCCGGTGGAGTCCATCTGATCGGTGACGACGGGGTGCGCGACCAGGCGCAGCTCCGGCATGGCGTGGGCGAACTCCGAGAGCACGCGCGGCATGTGGTAATTCGATGTGACGACCAGCAGCGAACGGAACCCATGCTGGCGCACCCAGCGCCGGGTCTCGATCGCATTGCCGATGGTGTTGCGGGCGCGGTAGTCGAGATCGACGCAGCAGGCCAGGAGGTCGCGCGAGGCCGGGTTCAGCCGGGCGAGCTCCTCGCGGCTGGTTCGCTCGTTGACGCCGCTGATCAGGAGGCGGGCGCCGCGATCGGCACCGAGCAGGCCGATCGCATCTCCCACACGCTGCGAGCCGCCGGTCACCACGACGATCGCGTCGGTGCGCGGCGTCGCCACCGGCTCGCGGGCCTCGATGCCCGCGGCGAAGCGCGCATAATCCCAGCCGAGCGTGAGCAGGGCCGCTGCCACGGCCAGGGCAGCCACCAGCCCGAATTTGCGCAAGCGAGCAGCTCCGCCGGTCCTCGCGGCCGGTTCGCGGGCCGTGGCCGCACCGAGATGCTCATTGCCGCTGCCGATCATCACCATGCTGGCCCCGACATAGGCCGACAATCGGGCATGATCGGGGCAATGGGACGCGCTGAGGCGGATCGGGGCCATCTGCGCGGCCTAGCCAGGATCATGCCAGCCGCCATCATGCCAACGCCCGCAGATAGTGACGCACAGTCACGCGGGAGACGATGCCGGCAATGCCCGCCACGACGAGAGCGACGGCAAGGACCGCGCCATAGCCTGCCCAGCCGATCTCGAAGGCGCCGAACAGGGCCTGAAGCTGCTCGGCCTCGGGGGCGCTGCTCCACCAAGATGACACAAGACCCAGCACGGCGATCGCCAGGATCGCGGCGCCGCCGCCGCAGGCGCCGCCGCGCAGGCCGAGCCGGATGAAGCGGCTCTGGAATTCGCGGGCGATGAAATCGTCGTCGGCCCCGACGAAATGGAGCACCTCGACGCTTTCGCGGCTGCCGGCCATGGCCCCGCGCGTCGCGAAGGCGACGGCGAGGGCGGCGGCGGTGAGCACTAGCAGCACGATCATGAAGCCCGAGACGATGATCGTGCTCGCCATGGCCGAAAGGCGTCGGACCCAGATGCGGTGATCGTCGAGGATCGCGGTCGGCACCTCCTTGCGCAGGGCGGGGCCGAAGCCGCCGAGGTCGGGCGTCGCACCGGGCTTGAGCTTGAGCACGATCAGCCGCGGCACGGGCAGTTCGACGAGATCCAGCCCGGTGCCGAGCCAGGGCTCGAGCAGCTTGTCGGATTCGGCGCGGGGCACAGGCCGTACGCTGTCGATGCCGCCCAGATCCTGCGCCATGCGGACGGCGCGGGCGATGTCGGCCTCGATGTCGCGCTGCGAATCGGGCCTGATCTGGATCGTCATCTCGTTCGAGACGGCGCCGCGCCATTGCTCCGAGGCGCGGGCCGCCAGCACGGCCGCGCCGGCGCTGATGGCGGCCAGGAAGGTCAGGATCGCGATCACCGCCATCAGGGCGCGGCCGGCAATGCCATCCACCGGGACGAGCGGCTGGTCGCGGCGCAGATTGGCCGGGAGCGCACGCTCGTTCTCGGCGTCCTCGTCCATTTTCTCAGGCGTCGACATGCAGATGCCCATCGACGAGAACGAGGCGCGGCGCGTCGTAGATCTCCATCAGGTTGAGATCATGCGTCGCGATGACGACGGCCGTGCCGAGCTGCTGAAGCTCCATGAACAGGCGCAGCAGGCGGCGGCCGAGGCCGGGATCGACATTGCCGGTGGGCTCGTCGGCCAGCAGCAGCTCGGGTCGGGCGATCAGCGCCCGGGCGATGGCGGCGCGCTGCTTCTCGCCGCCGGAGAGCACGGCCGGCACCGCATGCATGCGCTCGCCGAGGCCGACCCAGCGCAGCAGCTCGACGACCTCGGCACGGTAGCTCGCCTCGTCCTTGCCGATCACGCGCAGCGGGAGGGCGACGTTCTCGTAGACCGTCAGATGATCGAGCAGGCGGAAATCCTGGAACACCACGCCCATGCGGCGGCGAAAGGCGGTGAGGGTCTGGGCGTCGAGACGCGAGACATCCTGCCCGAAGAGCTCGACCATGCCGCGCGTCGGCTTCAGCGCCATCAGGATGAGGCGCATCAGCGTGGTCTTGCCGGCTCCCGACGGCCCGGTGAGATACTGGAACGAGCGCGGAGCGATGCTGAAGTTGATGTCCTTCAACACCTCCGGGCCCATGCCGTATCGCAGGCCGACATTCTCGAAACGAACCAAAGCTGCCTCTCAGCTGCCGATGCGGAACGCGCCCCGCGCAGGCGCCGCGTCACCTGCGGACCGGCGCGGCCGAGCGATCATGGCGTGGCAAGTCTTCACGAGGCGTTAACCATAAAGCGCGCCAATGCTGGAGTCCGCCTTGCCGTGATCGCGGTAGGCGGGGAGAAGGCCTTCGCCGGGCGCGGCCACAGGCGGCACCGAGGATCATATCGCGTCATGCTGATCGTCTGTCCCTCATGCGCGAGCCAGTACGAGCTGGACGCGGCCAAACTGGGGCCGGAAGGCCGCAAGGTCCGCTGCGCCAAGTGCAAGACACAATGGCATGTCGATTCCAGCTCCGATCTGCCGCCACCGCCCTCGCCGGAGGAGACGCAGGCCCTGCTCGCCAAGGAACTGGAACGCGCGGCGGCCATCGACGCCGAGGTCACCGCCGTCGCGGCCGAGGCGGAGCGACTGATCGCCGCATCCGACGAGGCCCCGCCAGAGCCTCCGCCGGTGGAGCCGCAGCGGCGCAAGCCGGCCAAGGGCAAGGGAAAAGGCAAACTGCCGAAGGCATCGCTGCCGGCGATGGACAAGGCCGTCGCCGTGCCGGCGGCCATTGCCGCTGTCGGCGTCGTGCTGCTGCTCGGCCTGGTCTGGCAGCGCCAGGCCGCCGTGAGGGCCGCACCGCAGCTCGCCGGGCTGTTCGCGGCGATCGGGATGCCGGTGAATGTCCAGGGCCTGACACTGGGCGCGATCGACAGCGGGCTGATCGACGATGGGGCCAATCGCTTTCTCGTCGTCGAGGGCGACGTCACCAATATCGCCAAGGGTAAGACGCAGGTCCCACCGATCCAGGTCGCGGTGCGTGACGAGGCCGGCCAGACGCTCTACACTTGGACGACGGAGCCGCCCCGCAGCACGCTGGAGCCGGCCGAGCTGATGCGCTTTCGCGCGAGGCTGGCCTCGCCGCCCGAGAAGGGCCGCACCGTGCAGGTGCGCTTCGCGGCCGCCAAGGATGCCGCGCCGGCAGGCCACTGAAGCCTCCGCTCCCGCTCGCCAACAGCTTCCTCGCGCACGAGGTTTGCCGCGGGCGTGCGGTGCGGTATCAACCTCGAGGGATCCGACGCCGAGCCCGGGCTGGTGCTGGGACGCGTGCCTCATTGCGAGAAGACGGGACAGGCCATGCCGGAACGGCGCATCAGGGTGCTTTACGACGAGGCGGCGATCGCCCGCCGCAACGAGGAGATCGCGCAGGCCGTGGCGGCCTCGCAGCCGAAGGATCTGCTCGTCGTCGCCGTGCTGAAGGGCAGCTTCATGTTCGCCGCCGATCTGATCCGGGCGATGCACCGGGCCGGGCTCGCGCCCCAGGTCGAGTTCGTGCATCTGTCGAGCTACCGCACCGGCACGGTCTCGACCGGACAGGTTGAGATTTTGCGCGACGTGCAGAGCGAGGTGCGAGGGCGCGACGTGCTGCTGGTCGACGACATTCTGGAATCGGGCCGCACGCTCGCCTTCGCCAAGGATCTGCTGGCGGCGCGCGGGGCCGCGAGCGTCTCGACGGCGGTGCTGCTCGAAAAGCCGAACAAGCGCGCGGTGAATATCCGGGCGGACCATGTCGGCTTCGAATGCCCGGACTATTTCGTCGTCGGCTACGGCATGGATGTCGCGCATTCCTACCGGCAGCTGCCCTTCGTCGGCGTGATCGAAACCGAAGACCAGGCCGGCCTGCCCGGCATCTAGGACGAACCGATGTCGCGTATTCTGGTGGTCGACGACGAAGAGCCCTTGCGCACGCTTGTGGCGCGCGGGCTCGGCATGGACGGCCATTCCTGCGTCATGGCGGCGGACGGGGCGGAGGCGCTCGACATCCTGGTGGCAGAGCAGGGGCATTTCGACCTGCTGCTGACCGATATCCGCATGCCGCTGATGGACGGAATCGCGCTGGCGCTCGCCGCCAAGCAGCAATTTCCCGATCTCACGATCATGCTCATGACCGGCTATGCCGAGCAGCGCGAGCGCGCCAAGAGCCTCGAGGCGATCGTCGAGGAGGTGATGACCAAGCCCTTCACCATCGCCGAATTGCGCGAGACGGTGATGAAGGTCATCGAGCGCTCGATCGGCTGAAGGCTTCGCCTCAGCGGTTCAGCCACCAGATCGAGCCATTGAGGAGCGTCGCGAAGCCCACCCAGGCGAGATAGGGCCAGAGCAGGCCGGAAGCGAGACGGTCCAGCGGCCTGAAGGCCGTGATGGTCGCGACGATCGCGATCAGCAGCGGCACGATCACCAGGAGTCCGCCGACCGGGCTGTTGGCACCGAAGAAGGCGAAGGACCAGCCGAAATTCAGCAGCAGCTGCAGGTGGTAGAGCACCAGCGCCCGGCGCCGGCCCGGCGTGCCGACGGGCACGCGCAGGATGCGGAACACCGCAAAGGCCATCAGCGCGTAAAGCGCCGTCCAGACCGGCCCGAAGATCCAGTTCGGCGGGTTGAAGGGCGGCTTCACCAGCCCGGCATACCAGCTCGGAATCTGCGGCACGGTCGCGGCGCTGCCCGCGATGGATACGGCCACGACCGGCAGGATCGCGATGGCCACAGCCGCCCAGATCGGTGGGCGGCGGTCGAAGAGGGTGGTTCCGGGCAGGGCTGTCATGAGCGGAAGATGTGGGATGTGTGAGCCTGCCGCAAGGCGAGCGGCTTGCGTCCCGCATGCTCCTCGCGCCAGATGGCATGTCCGTTCTTCATGGAACCTTTCCGGATCAGCCCATGCCCCAACGCCCGCTTCATCCCCGCTCCCTGACCGCGCAGGCGATGGGCAAGATCGACCATGAGACCCGGGCGGTGGTGCCGCCGATCCATGTCGCGACGACCTATATCCGCGACCCCGACAACGGCTATTCCTCCGGCTTCATCTATGGCCGGCCTGACAACGAGACCACGCGCGAGACCGAAAGCGTGCTCGCCATGCTGGAGGAGGCCAAGGCCGGCGCGCTGCTCTTCGGCTCCGGCATGGCGGCGGCGACGGCGGTCTTCCTCGCGCTTTCGCCGGGCGACCATGTCGTCGCCTCCAAGGTGATGTACTGGGCGCTGCGCAACTGGCTCCTGACCGAGGCCACCCGCTGGGGCCTCAAGATCGATTTCGTCGAGACCGACGATCTCCAGGCGCTGAAGGCGGCGGTGAAGCCGGGCGTCACCAAGCTGGTCTGGATCGAGACGCCCTCCAACCCGCTCTGGACGATCACCGATATCGCGGCCGCTGCCGCGATCACGAAGGCTGCCGGGGGGAAGCTCGCGGTGGATTCGACCTGCGCCTCGCCGGTGCATACCCGCCCGCTGACGCTCGGGGCCGATGTGGTGATGCATTCGGCGACCAAGGTGCTGAACGGCCATTCCGACGTGATCGCCGGCGTTCTCTGCGCGCGCGAGGACGACGAGTTCTGGAACCGCGTCAAGACGGTGCGCAAGGGGCAGGGCGGCATCCTCGGCCCGTTCGAATCCTATCTGCTGATGCGCGGCCTGCGCACGCTCCATGTCCGGCAGGAGCGGCAATCGGCGGCGGCGATGGAACTGGCGCAGCGGCTTTCGGCGCATCCGCTGGTGGCGCGCGTGCTCTATCCCGGCCTTCCGCAGCATCCCGGCCACGACATCGCCGCCAGGCAGATGGAGAACGGCTTCGGCTACATGCTTTCGGTGCAGGTGAGCGGCGGCGAAAAGGCCGCCATCGCCACCGCCGCGCATGTCGAGCTCTACAAGCGCGCGACCTCGCTCGGCGGCGTCGAGAGCCTGATCGAGCACCGTGCCTCGATCGAGGGGCCGGGCACGCCCTGCCCGGCGGATCTGCTGAGGCTCTCGACCGGGATCGAGGACATCGACGATCTCTATGCGGATTTCGACCAGGCTCTGAAAGCCGGGCACCGCTGAGGGGGCGATCCCGCCGTCGGCGGTTCAGCCGCCGACGGCGACGTATTCGGTTTCGATGGAGGAGGCGTGAACCTCGTGGTCGAAGCCATAGATATGGATCGAGATCGCTTCACCGGGCCCGAAATTGCGCATGCGGTGAATGTTAGGGCCGCTCGGCAGCATGCAGGCGACATAGCCCGCCTGCCGGTGCTGCTCCTCGGTCGGCACCGCCCGTCGCGCATCGATGGCGCGATACCAGGTCTCGGTGACGGTGCCGGAGACGACGCCGAAGCAGCATGAGCAGTGATGGTCATGGATCGAGGTCGTGGCCCCCTCGCCCCAGACGATCGCCCAGACGCTGACGCCTTCGTCACCGGCCAGAAGATTGCGGGTATAGGTGCCCGCCTTGCGCTCCAGCGGCAGGCGCCGGATCAGATCCGGCACGGCGACGAGTTCCCGCAGCACATGGCTGGCGGCGGCTAGATAGTCGCGCGTCTGCGTTCCCTCATTGCTGCGCAGGCTGGCCAGCACCGCATGCTGCCGATCCGCATTGAGAAAACCCTGCATATCTCCAGCCCTTTTCCCTATCCATCGGCGGCGATGGAGGAATCCTAGCTGCGGCGGTGGAGAAGCGGCTTGCGAAGATCGAGATATTTCATCTCTCTTTGGAAACTGATACCCTTTTATCTGCGAAAATAAGATTGAGATTCCCAATCTTGATCTCGCAGGCGCAATCTGATTCTGAATTTCGGGGTTTGGCAATGCCGAAGCTGGACGCCTTCGATCTGCGCATCCTGGCGCGGTTGCAGGAGGATTCCGATCTGCCGCTGGCCGAATTGTCGGCTGCGGTCGGCCTGTCGCCCTCGCCCTGCTGGCGGCGGGTGCAGAAGCTGGAGGAGGCTGGCTACATCAAGCGTCGCGTCGCGCTGCTCGACCGGCAGAAGCTGAAGGCCGGCGTTACGGTCTTCATCGCGGTCAAGACGGCGCGCCATTCGATGGAATGGCTGGAGCGCTTTCACAAGGCGGTCCACGACCTGCCCGAGATCGTCGACTTCTACCGGATGAGTGGCGAAATCGATTATCTGCTCAAGGCCTATGTCAGCGACATCGCCGCCTATGATGCGCTCTACAAGAAGCTGATCTCGCGGATCGATCTCAGCGACGTGACCTCGATGTTCGCGATGGAGGAGCTGAAATCCACCACCACGATTCCCTTGGGTTTCGTCGAGGGCTGACGCGAAAGGGGAGCGGCGCGCCGCTCCCCTTGCTCCCCTGCCGAAGCGATGGCGGCGGTCAGAACTTGTAGGTGACGCCCGCGCCGATCAGCCACGGATCGATCTTGACCTTGCCGGAGATCAGGCCGTTGTTGACCTTGACCTTCGGCTCTAGGAAGATCTTCTTCACGTCGACGTTGATCCCCCAGTGCTGGTCGATCATGTAGTCGAAGCCGCCCTGGAGGGCGAGGCCGAAGCTGTCCTTCAGGTCGAAGGAGGCGAAGCCGCCCTTCGCCTTCTCGTTGAAGAAGACGGTGTAGTTCACGCCCACGCCGACATAGGGCTTGAAGGCGCCGAAATCGGTGAAGTGATATTGCAGGGTCAAAGTCGGCGGCAGCAGCCAGGCGGAGCCGATCCTGGCGCCGGCCAGCACGCCAGCGCCCTTCACATTGTGCGGGGTCACGCCGAGGATGAGCTCGACTGCGATGTTCTTGGTGAAGAAGTAGCTGATGTCGAGCTCGGGCACGACCGAGTTCGAGATGTCGACCTTGCCGCCGACGATCGGCGCGCCGCCGATATTGAGGCTGGCCTTCTCCTGCGGGATCACGGCCAGCGCGCGGCCGCGGATCATCCAGGGGCTCCACTGTGCCAAGGTCGGCAGGACGGGCGCCGCCTTGCTCGAGGGCAGATCGGCCGCATGAGCGGTGGTGAGCGCGGTCGCGCCGAGCAGCGCGGCGGCGAGCGCAAGGCGAATCGAATGTGCAGTCATGGCGTCAGCCCCAGAGGTGATGGGCTGTTCGCGTCGGTTGCGCGATGAAGCCCGTGGCCCCATCAGCGCGCATTCGCCTCTTTGGTGTTTGATGGAGATCAAGAGGTGCAATCTGCCCTCGGCCCTGTCTCCGAAAAGACACAGCCCGCGCAGCCGCACCTCAGGCCTTGGCGACCTTCTGGTAGTCCTTCACATCCGAGAACGTCACGTCGGGCGCGCGCTCGGCGTCGTATTTCAGGGTGAACTGGGATGAGGCCATGAAGACCGGGTCGCCGTCGAGATCGTCGGCCATGGCGGAGGGCTTCAAACCCACGAACTTCGCCAGCGCGGCCTTGTCCTCCGACGAGACCCAGCGGGCGATGGAGAACTGGCAGGGCTCGAAATCGACGGGCAGCGAATATTCCGCGTCCATCCGCTCCTTCAGAACGTCGAGCTGGAGCGCGCCGACGACGCCGACGATGGCGGGCGCGCCGTCATGGGGCAGGAAGAGCTGGACCACGCCCTCTTCGGCCATCTGCTGCAGCGCCTCGCGCAGCTTCTTGGCCTTCATCGCGTCCTTGAGCTTGACGCGGCGCAGGATTTCCGGCGCGAAGCTCGGCACGCCCTTGAAGACGATATCCTCGCCCTCGGTCAGCGTGTCGCCGATGCGCAGCGTGCCATGGTTCGGCAGTCCGACGATGTCGCCGGCATAGGCTTCCTCGGCGATCGAGCGGTCGCGGGCGAAGAAGAACTGGGGGGCGTTGAGCGGCATCGGCTTGCCGGTGCGCACCAGCTTGGCCTTCATGCCGCGCGTGAGCTTGCCCGAGCAGACGCGCATGAAGGCGATACGGTCGCGGTGATTCGGGTCCATATTCGCCTGGATCTTGAAGACGAAGCCGGTCATCTTCGGCTCGCCGGCTTCGACCGGGCGCTTGTCGGCCACCTGCGCGCGGGGGCTCGGCGCGAAGGCTCCGAGCGCGTCGATCAGGTCGCGCACGCCGAAATCGCGCAGTGCCGCGCCCCAGTAGAGCGGGGTCAGATGGCCCTCCCGGAAGGCCTGGAGGTTGAAGGGCTTCAGCCCTTCCGAAGCCAGGAACACCTCCTCGCGCCAGGTTTCGGCGCCGCCGTTGGGCAGCAACGCGTCGAAGAAGGGGTCGTCCCAGCCATTGACGCGCTTGTCCTCGGTGGTCTCGTCGCCCTTTTGATTCTGGCGATAGGTCGCGTTCTTCAGGTCGTAGGTGCCGGTGAAATCGCGCCCGCGCCCGACGGGCCAGGTCATCGGCGCGACCTCGAGCGCCAGCGTGTTCTCGATCTCGGCGATGAGGTCGAAGGGGTCGCGCGTCTCGCGATCGACCTTGTTGATGAAGGTGACGATCGGGATATCACGGAGACGACACACCTCGAACAGCTTCTTGGTGCGGTCCTCGATGCCCTTGGCGGCGTCGATGACCATCACGGCCGAATCGACGGCGGTCAGGGTGCGGTAGGTGTCTTCGGAGAAGTCCTCGTGACCGGGCGTGTCGAGCAGGTTGAAGACATGGCCGCCATATTCGAAGGTCATCACCGAGGTGACGACCGAGATGCCGCGCTGGCGCTCGATCTTCATCCAGTCGGACGAGGTCTGGCGGCGGCCCTGCTTGGCGCGCACCTCGCCGGCGAGCTGAATGGCACCGCCGAAATAGAGCAGCTTTTCGGTCAGCGTCGTCTTGCCGGCGTCCGGATGCGAGATGATCGCGAAGGTGCGCCGGCGCGCATGCGGCGCGCCATCCTGGTTCGAAAAATCGGTCATGGCGCGCTTGAAGACGGATGAGGGCGGGAAGTCAATCGTGGGCCTCGCCACCTCGTCCGTCATTGCGAGGAGCGCAGCGACGAAGCAATCCAGAGGGCGTGGAGCGGTGCCGCTCCTGGATTGCTTCGCTACGCTCGCAATGACGGCCCTGAATGGGCTGCCATTTCAATTCTTCAGCCGGTACCCGGTGTGGAAGATCCAGCCTACCACCGCGATGCAGCCGACGAGGAAGACCAGCGTCATGCCCAGGCTGATCCCGATGCTGACATCGGCGACGCCGTAGAAACTCCAGCGGAAGCCGCTGATCAGATAGACCACCGGGTTGAACAGCGTCACCTTCTGCCAGAAGGGCGGGAGCATCGCGATCGAGTAGAACGACCCGCCGAGGAAGGCGAGCGGCGTCACGATCAGCAGCGGGATGACCTGCAATTTCTCGAAGCCATCCGCCCAGATGCCGATGATGAAGCCGAACAGGCTGAAGGTGGTCGCGGTCAGCACGAGGAACAGCAGCATCATGACCGGGTGCTCGATCCGCAGCGGCACGAAGAAGGCGGCCGTCAGCAGGATGATGAGGCCGAGCGCCATGGATTTCGTCGCGGCGGCGCCGACATAGGCGATCACCGCCTCCCACCAGGCGACGGGTGCGGAAAGCAGCTCAAAGATCGTGCCGGTGAATTTGGGGAAATAGATCGCGAAGGAGGCGTTGGCGATGCTCTGTGTCAGCAGCGAGAGCATGATCAGACCGGGCACGATGAAGGCACCATAGGGCACGCCCTCGATCGACTGCATGCGTGAGCCGATCGCTCCGCCGAAGACGATGAAATAGAGCGAGGTCGACAGCACCGGCGAGACGATGCTCTGCAGGGGCGTGCGCCAGGTGCGCGCCATCTCGAAGCGGTAGATCGCCGCGATGGCGTGAAGATTCAGGCCGGTCATCAGTGGCGGTCCTTCACCAGGCTGACGAAGATATCCTCCAGCGAGCTCTGACTGGTGCTGAGATCACGGAAGCGGATGCCGGCCTCGGTCAGGCCGTGCAGCAGGGTCGAGATGCCGGTGCGCTCTGCCTTGGTGTCGTAGGTGTAGACGATCTCGTCACCGGTGGGGGACAAGGTCAGGCCGAATTCGGCCAGCGAGGGCGGCAGCGCCTGGAGCGGCTGCTGGAGTTGCAAGGTCAACTGCTTCTTGCCGAGCTTGCGCATCAGCTCGGTCTTCTCCTCGACGAGGATGATCTCGCCCTTGGAGATGACGCCGATGCGGTCCGCCATCTCCTCTGCTTCCTCGATGTAGTGCGTGGTCAGGATGATGGTGACGCCATTCTCCTTGAGCCGGCGAACCATCTGCCACATGTCTTGCCTCAGTTCGACATCGACACCAGCGGTCGGCTCGTCGAGGAAGAGGATGCGCGGCTCGTGCGAGAGCGCCTTGGCGATGAGCACGCGCCGCTTCATGCCACCGGAGAGCCGGCGGATCTGGGTGTCCTTCTTGTCCCAGAGCGAGAGATCCTTGAGCACCTGTTCGATCAGGGCGGGGTTCTTCGGCTTGCCGAACAGGCCGCGGCTGAAGCTGACCGTGCTCCACACCGTTTCGAAGGCGTCGGTGGTCAGCTCCTGCGGCACGAGGCCGATGGCGGAGCGGGCGGCCCTGTAGTCGCGCTGGATGTCGTGGCCATCGGCCAGAACAGTGCCGCTGCTCGGTCTCACCAGCCCGCAGATGATGCTGATCAGCGTCGTCTTGCCGGCGCCGTTGGGGCCGAGCAGGGCGAAAATCTCGCCGCGCCGGATCTCGAGATCGACCGTCTTCAGCGCGGAAAATCCGCTGGCATAGGTTTTCGAGAGACCCGAGACCGAAATGATGGGCGGTGCCGACATGGCGGGAACTCGTCCGGTTTCTGGCGCCATTGCGGCGGAACCGTCATGTGGCGACGAAGCGCGATCCTGCAAGGTAGGCGGCGCCGGAACCGTCATGCATGCGGACCATGGCCGTCACGCCATCGTGCATCCGGCTGACACCACGAAAAAAGGCCGGGCAATCGGCCCAGCCTTTGCTCGTGGTCGACAGATCGCCTCAGCGCATGAAGAACCACAGCAGGATGATCACCGGGATCGGAACACCCAGCAGCCAGAGCAGGATCGAACGCATCGCAGCACCCCAGTTTCGGCAAAACAATGCTGCGGCAACGCTGGCACGAGCCGAAAGGTTCCTAGAGCGCCGGCTCGTGGATGGTCGTGTGCCAAAGCGGACGGTATCCGTTCGCGAGCGCCGCCAATGTCGTCGGCGGGGTCAGCACGGCGACCGTGCCCTGCGGGCGCGGCAGCGGCGCGCCATAGCCGGCGGGCGACCAGGGGAAGGCATAATCGCCGCGCAGCGCGACGGGAGCCGGACTCTCCGCGATCTCGACCATGGCTCCGTCCGGCAGAGACCATGCCGGCAGGAGATGCCGGCGCTTGAGAAACCCATCGCGCCGCTCGGCATCGAGGCGCGCATCGATCTGCGGGAACAGCGGCGTGTGCGCGAAGACATGCCCCCGCACCAGCGCCTCGCGATAGGCCAGCGCATCGGCGCGGCGGCATTCCATGCAGGGCCGATGGCCGGCGGCGAGCGCGGTGACCTCGTCGCAGAAGAACAGCTCCGTATATCCCGTGCCCCAGACCTGCCGCCGCCGACCCTTGAAGGAGAGCACGCAGCAGATCCATTGCCGGCTCGCCTGGATGCGACGCGGCAGTGCCCGGGTCGAAGGGTCATGGAAGCGCCCGCCACGATTGCCGAGCAGAAGCCCGCGTGCCGGATCGGCCATGAGAGACCCGTCTGGCCGGATACGGTTGGGCAGCGGCATGTGGCACCTCGTCCCGCGATTCCCGGGGCAAGGCCGCGACATTCCGTGTCAGCAGCGCCCTCTACTCTTCCTTGTAGCCGTATTCGGGAATGCCCTGCTCGTTGCCGTAATATTTGTAAGGCAGGAACTTGCCGGACATGGCGATCTTGACCCGATCTCCCTTGGGGTTGGGCTCCCTCTCGAAGGCGACGTTGAAGTCGATGGCGGACATGATGCCGTCGCCGAATTCCTCCTCGATCAGCGCCTTCCAGGCGGGCCCGTTGACCATCACCATCTCGTAGAAGCGATAGATCAGCGGATCGGTCGGCGGCATGGGCGTGCCCGTGCCGCGATAGGGCACCTCGTTGAGCATGCGCTCCTCGATCTCGCTCAGTCCGAAGAGCTCGCGGGCGGCCTTCGCCAGCGGCTTGGGCAGCTTCATCTGGCCGAGCAGCGCGCCGACGATCAACACCTCGGACATGCCGCCGATCTCGGAGGTGATGTGCTTCCAGCTCCAGCCCTTCTCCCGCTTGATGTCGAGGATCTTCTCGGTGAGGTCTTCGCGCTTCATCAGGGGCTCCCGCTCTCGGCTTGCCTCCGACGAGGACGCAAGGATCGGGCCGCTTCGCCCGGATTCTGCGATCGCGGCAGGCTCCCCTTAACGCTAAGCACAACTCAGGCGCGTCTCCTAAGCTCTCATAAGGATTTCGGCGGCATTGCTGATGCCCGAGACAGCAACGGAACCGACGCAGCCGGATGAACGCCTATATTCCCCTGATCCTCTTCACGGTGCTGACCAACGCGGCAGCACAGCTGATGCTCAAGCGCGGTATGAGCGGTCTCGGCGGTCTCGACATCGCTGCCGACGGGGTGATCGGCACCGTGTTTCGGGTCGTGTTCAACCCCTTTGTCTTCGCCGGTCTTTGCACCTTCGTCATCAGCATGGCCTCGCATCTGGTCGTGCTGTCGAAGGTGCAGATCTCCTATGCCTATCCTTTCCTGAGCCTCGCCTATGTCGTGGTCGCGGCCTACGCCTATGTCGTCTTTCACGAGGATCTGGGGCCCGCGCGCCTTGCCGGCATCGGCTTCATCGTGATCGGCACCATCTTCATCGCACAAAGCTGAGGGCACCATGGATCTGATCGTCCGTCTCTTCCTGCGTCTGGGTGCCATGCTCGAGCCGCCCGCCGCGCCGCAGCCCGTCCCGGTGCGGGTCAGCGAGCGGAGGGCCCCGCGGTGAAGCACGTCATCATCGGTGGCGACGGCTTCGTCGGCGCCCGGCTCGCGGCCGATCTTTCGGCGATGGGCGAGGCGGTGCTCGTCGCCGACATCCAGAAAAGCGCCCATCCCCATTACGCCACGGTGCCGTTCCAGCGCATCGACGTGACGGTGGCCGAAAGCGTGGACAGCCTTCCGCTGGCGCCGGAGGATGTGGTCTACAACCTCTCCGCCAAGATGCTGTCGCCGATCGTCACGCGCGCCGAGCGGCATGAATTCTTCTGGCCTGTGAACTACCACGGCACGCAGAACATCCTGAGCTGGATGGAGAAGAACGGCGCCAACCGCCTCGTCCACTTCACCACGGACATGATCTATGGCCATTCGGTCACGGTTCCGCAGGACGAGACGCATCCCGCCCGGCCGCTCGGCGAATATGGCGAGAGCAAGCTCGCGACCGAGCGCCTCGCCGACGCGTACCGGGCCAAGGGCTTCCGCATCCCGATCTTCCGGCCGCGGCTGATCATCGGCCCGGGTCGGCTCGGCATCCTCGTCAAGCTATTCAAGCTGATCGACATGAACCTGCCGGTGCCGATGATCGGCTCTGGCAAGAACCCCTATCAGTTCATCTCGGTCTTCGACTGCGCCAGCGCCTGCATCGCGGCCTGGAAGGCGGATTTCCCGAACGAGGCCTATAATCTGGGCTCGGACGATCCGCCGCCGGTCCGCAAGCTGCTCGGCGACCTCATCAGGCATGCCGGCTCGAAGTCGATCCTGCTGCCGACGCCCGCGCCGCTGGTGAAGCTCACGCTCGATGCGCTGGATGCGGTGAACATGCCGATCATGGACCCCGAGCAGTACAAGATCGCCGACGAGATCTGCATCCTCGACACGTCGAAGGCCAAGCGCGAGCTCGGCTGGACGCCGCAATATCGCGACGAGGACATGCTGCTCGCCGCCTATACCGAATATCGCAAGGCCAAGGAGGCAACCGCCCCGGCCAGCAGGAGCCTCGCCGCATGAGCATGCCCGCCTTCAAGGATGACAGCCCCGTCGCGCAGCGGCCCAAGCTCTATACGGTGGAGGAGGCCAAGGCCCTCGATGTGGGAACGGTGAAGGACCTCTTCGCCGCCCATATCAATCCGGGCCAGCTGCATTTCCTGAAATTGCTCGGCTTCGACAGGATCCTCGTCGAGCGGGCCGAGGGCATGCACTACATCACCCGGGACGGCCGCCGGATCCTCGATTTCTTCGGCGGCTTCTGCTCGGTCGCGTTCGGGCACAACCATCCGCGCATCGTCGCGGCCCGCAAGCGCTTCCAGGATGAGAACCGCCATGAGATCTGCATGGCGTTCATGTCGCAATATGCCTCGGCACTGGCCGCCAATCTCGCGGCGATCGCGCCGGGCGATCTCGACATGGTCTTTCTCGGCTCGACCGGCTCGGAGGCGATGGAGGCGGCGCTGAAGGTCGCCGAGCAGGCGCAGGGGCCGGACAAGTCCAAGATCCTGCACGCCGCGAATTCCTTCCACGGCAAGACCAAGGGGGTGCTGTCGGTCACCGATTCCACGCTCTATCAGTCGCAGTTCAAGCTGGTGGAACACCGGGTGAAAGTGCCATTCGGCGATATCGCGGCGGTGCGCCAGGCGTTGGAGAGCGACCCGTCGATCGGCATCGTGGTGATGGAAACCGTGCAGGGCGGCGGCGGCATCGTCGAGGCGCCGGCCGGCTTCTGGCGGGAGCTGCGGGCGCTTTGCGACAAGCATGGCGTGCTCTGGGTCGCGGACGAGGTGCAATGCGGGCTCGGCCGCACGGGCCAGTTCTTCGCGTTCGAGCGCGACGGGGTGGTGCCGGATGTGACCGCGCTCGCCAAGGCGCTCGGCGGCTCGAAAGCCGCGATGGGCGCCATGATCGCGCGCCGCGAGATCTATATGAAGGCCTATGGCAAGCCCAAGAGCGCGCTGATCCATGCCCAAGCGACCTTCGGTGGCATGGGTGAGGCCTGCATCTCGGCGATCGAGGCGCTCAACGTCCTCTATGACGAGGATCTGATGGGCAATGCGAAACGTCAGGGCGATTACCTGATCGAGAAGCTCAACGGCCTGCGCGTCAAATACCCGTCCCTGCTCAAGGAGATCCGCGGGCGCGGCCTGATGATCGGCATCGAGTTCCAGGACATCAGCGAGACGATGCCCTTCGGGTTGAAGCACATGGTGGCGCTCCTGGACGACAAGCTGAAGGGCTCGCTCTGCGGCTTCGTCGGCGCGCTGCTGCTGAAGGAGCACGACGTGCTGGTCGCCTTCACCGAGTACAACCGCAACGTCATCCGGCTGGAGCCGCCGCTGATCGTGACGCGCGAGGAGTGCGACCAGTTCATCGCCGCGCTCGACGCGGTGCTGTCGCGCGGGGTCACCGGCATCGTCACCGGCTATCTGCGCAAGGTGGCCGCCTCCAAGGGCTGAGCCAGGCGGCATCCTGCGACAATCGAAAGGCCGGCGCGAGCCGGCCTTTTTGCGTTGCAGGCCTTGGACGGGTCCCTTCGGCGGGCGAAGCCTGTCGGCAAGGTCAGTCGCGTGAGACGCGGCGCCAGAAATCGGAGGTGAAGCCGGGGTCGCATTGGGCGGCGAAGTCGCGCCATTGCGGGAAGGACCGGCGGAAGGTCTCGGCCGGCATCCGGGCATCCTTGTAGGGGTTCACCCGTCCCCCGGCTTCCAGGACGACGATGTCGAGATCCGCCAGCAGCCGGTCGGTGCGCTGACCGCGATAGGGGAAATCGAGGGTCAGGGTCGCGCCTGGGATCGGAAAGGACATGAGGCCAGGCGAAGGCTTGTCGCCGAAGAGTTTCAGCACCGTGAGGAAGGAGGCCTCGCCCGCCCGCAGCGTGCGCCTCAGCAGGGAGTCCACCGCCTCGCGCGCGGCCGCCATCGGCAGGGCGCATTGGAACTGCCGCAGCCCTTTGGGTCCATAGGCGCGGTTCCAATGCCGGATGCCGTCGAGCGGGTAGAAGAACGGGCGATAGGGCACGGCGTGACGCGCGCCCGGCCTGGCCTGGCCGAGGCGATAGGCGCGGTTGAAGAGGCTCAGCGTCGCCCGGTTGATCAGTGAGAAGGGCGGCTGGAACGGCATCGACAGCTTGCCCGGCGCAGTGGTGCCGAGCGATCCGGGCGCCTGCGCATGGTTGGCGCGGAAGAAGAGCCCACGGCCGAAATTCCGTCCGTCCGCCAGGGAATCGATCCAGGCGACGGTATAGTCGAAGCGGCTGTCGGATTGCGCGGCGATCTCGAAGAAGCGGTCGAGGCCCGTGAAGGGCAGCGTCTCCTGCTCCATCAGCGCCGAGCCGATCGGCCTCAGCTGCAGCGTGATCTGGGTGACGAGGCCCGTGAGGCCATAGCCGCCAATGGTGGCGGCGAAGATGGCCGGGTGCAGCTCCGGCGCACAGAAGAGCCGCCGCCCGTCGGAGCGCATGAGCTCGAAGGAGCGCACATGGTGCCCGAAGGTGCCGGCGGCGTGGTGGTTCTTGCCGTGGACGTCGTTGGCGAGCGCCCCGCCCATCGTCACGCAGGCGGTTCCGGGTGTGACCGGCGGGAACCACCCGGCCGGGACCACGATTTCGAGAAGTTTTTCGAAGGAGAGGCCCGGCTCGCAGGTCACGATTCCCGTATCGCGATCGAAAGCGAGAACCGTATCGAAGCGGCTGGTATCGAGCAGAGTACCGTCGCTGACCAGGCAGCTGTCGCCATAGGAGCGCCCCTTGCCGTAAGGCAGGAGCGGCTGGCGAAAGCGCTCGGGCCGCTCCACCCAGTCCCGCGCATCGACGACGCGGGAGTCGCGCCCGGCCAAGCCGCCCCAGGAGCGATGGAGATCGGCGGTTGCGGTCACGGCAGCAGCGTGGCGGCGGCCATGATGGCGGCGACCACCAAACCCATCAGCTGGCTGCGCCAGTCGCGGATCATGAAGACGAGCGGGTCATCCGGCACCTGTCCGCGCCGGGCGAGAAACCAGATCCGCGCCATCTGGTAGAGGATGATGGGGCAGGTAAGCCAGATCAGCTCCGGGTGGCGATAGAGCTGCCTGACGGCATCGCTGTCGACATAGAGAGCCAGGATGAGCGCGCAGGTGCAGCCCGACGCCATGCCCAGCTGCGAGAGCGCCTCGATATCCTCGGCGTGATAGCCGCGGCCTGCCTTTTTAAGCCCCGACTGATCCTGGGTGATGCGCAGCTCGGCATAACGTTTCACCAGCGCCAGGCTCAGGAAGAGGAAGATCGAGAAGGCGAGCAGCCAGGAGGAGAGCGGGATTCCGGCGGCTGCGTTGCCCGCCAGGATGCGCAGCGTGTGCAGGGCGGCGAGTCCGAGGACATCGACCAGCAGCTTGCGCTTGAGAAAGAGCAGATAGGCCAGAGCCAGAAACAGATAGCTCGTCAGCGCGAGAACGAAATGGGCTGGTTTCGGCAGCAGCGCGGCGAGGCCGAAGGCGGCGAGCAGCAGCGCCGGCACGGCCATATAGGCTTGCTTCACCGTGATCTCGCCGGCGGCGAGAGGGCGCTTGCACTTGGTCGGGTGGCGGCGGTCGGCCTCCACATCGCGAATGTCGTTGAGCAGATAGATCGCCGAGGCGAGCAGGCTGAAGGCGACGAAGGCGACCGCGCCCGCGAACAGCGCCTGCAGGTCGAAGACATCGTGGTTGAGAACGATCGGCACGAAGACCAGCCCGTTCTTCAACCAGTGATGCGGACGCATCGCCCTGATCAAGGCGCCTGCTGACATGGCCCGACCCGTCGCTCCCGTGCTGGCGCGCCCGCAGGGTGCGGCGCGCGGCCGGCTGTGCCGGCCCGAGCGGTTATCGGGGCTGAATCCTAAGCCGGGGTGCATGACGACGTCCGAAAAGCCGGATTCGGGCGCCTTGCTTAATGGGGGCTTGTCTCTAAGCCCGAATATCGGGGAATTTCAAGTCTTTGCGGCGCTGGCGGCCGCGTCGATATTCGAGACGAGCTCGGCATCGAGACCCAGGGCGCCGGCCAGACCGGCGAGGAAATCCTTCTCCGCGGGGGTGTCCGGATCGATGGCCAGACGCGCGGCGGCGTAGATCTGCGTCGCCAGTTCCGGGCTTTCCGCGGCCTCGACGAGGTCGTCGATCGAAGCCGGCCGCGCCATCTCGCCCGCGAGCCACTGATGCGCCTCGGCATCGAGGCCGGCCTCCTTCAGCCCGGCCAGGATGGTGCCGCGTTCGGTTTCGTCGATGGTACCATCGGCGGCGGCGGCGGCGATCATCGCGCGGATGAAGGTGAGGGCGGCCGTGTCGCTCGCCGCCTGCGGCTCGAAGCCGGAGCCGGCCGGAGCGGGGACGAGCGTGTGCTGGCCGGCATCGGTCAGCGGCTTGCCGGCCTGGTAGTTCTGGTAAGCCTTGTAGGCGAGGCCGCCGATCAGCGCGATGCCGCCCAGCTTGGCCGCCGACATCGCGAGGGAACGGCCGCTCTTGGAGCCGAGGACAAGCCCGCCGAGGCTACCGAGCGCCGCGCTGGCGAGCTGGGGATTGTTCGCGAAGATCGTCTTCGCCTGCGCCAGCAGCTGTTCGGCATCGAGACCGCCCGCGCCGGGCGCCCGCTGGGTGCCGCCCGGCTGGGCAACAGACCCGCCGCCCTGGCGCGCCTGGCCCAGGATCTGCCCGGCGAGGTTGCCGAGCCCGCCCGAGCGCTGCACCTGGCCGGCGATGTCGCCCAGAACGCCGCCGAGGCCGCCCGGTTGCGTCCCGGCCTGCCCCGTGCCCTGCTGGCCCGCGCGCGCGGCAGCTTGTGTGCCCGCGCTGATGAGAGCGTCGAGCAGCGATTTCGCGTTGAACATCGTCGGATCCCCCTGCCTGACGTCGTACGACCTTCTTCGTGCCGATCACGCATGCAAAAAAGGCATGACGATGACAGGTCGGCCAGCGGGGACTGCTGCTTTGGTTAACCGGCCTTGCCGCTCCCGGGCGGCACCGGGGTCTCCGGCACCGGCGTCCTGGCGCCTTGGCCGGCGAACCATGACGCCAGATTATCGACGACGAGCTGGCCCATCTGCTCGCGCGTATGGACAGAGGCGGAGCCGACATGGGGCAGCAGGACGACATGGTCCATCGCGATGAGCTCGGCCGGCACGCGCGGCTCGTCCTCGAAGACGTCGAGGCCGGCGGAGAGAATGGTCTTGTCCGCCAGTGCCGCGATCAGGGCCGCCTCGTCGACCACCGTACCGCGGCCGACATTGATCAGAATGCCGTCCGGCCCCAGCGCCTTCAGCACCTGCGCATTGATGATGTGATGCGTCGAGGCGCCGCCCGGCGCGACCGAGATGAGCGTATCGACATCCGCCGCCATCTCGACCAGCGAGGGATAGTAGCGGTAGGCGACGTCCGACTGGCGCGAGCGGCCATGATAGGCCACCGGCAGGCCAAAAGCCTCGATGCGATGCGCCACCGCCTTGCCGATCCGCCCCAGCCCCACGATGCCGACCTTGCGCTTGCGCAGCGAGGTCGTCAGCGGATAGGCGCCCTTAAGCCATTTGCCCTCGCGCAGATAGCGGTCGACCTGCGGAATTTGCCGCACCGTCGCCAGCAGCAGGCCGATGGCGAGGTCGGCCACCTCGTCCGTCAAAACATCGGGCGTGTTGGTCACCACCAGGCCGCGCCTGCCGGCCTCGGCCGCATCGACATGGTCGTAGCCGACGCCGAAGCTGGAGACGATCTCAAGCTTCGGCAGTGCGTCGAACAAGGCCGCATCGACTCTGGCATGTCCGCCGCCGGCAGCGACCCCTCGCACGCGCCCCGCGATCTCGGCGAGGAAGGCGTCGCGATCGGCGGCCTTCCACAATTCGTGGACGACGAAGCGCTCCTTCAACTGATCGGCAGCATAGGCCATCAGCGGACCCGTCATCACGATTTCAGGGGCATTGGGGGAAGCCATGGCGAGGATATCCGTAGGTTGCGGCGAAACGAGGAGCTGGCGGCTCTGAACCGATTTAAATGACCTTAGACGCCGGAAAGGTCACTTGTCATCCCGCCTTGGGACTAGCCGGCCCGCTATAAGCCCTGCTCAACTAGTATGTTTAATTCGCAGGATCTTGGCGGCCATCCCCTCGGTGCCGAGCGAGGAGAGGGTCGTGTTCAGACTGTCGATGACGAGGCCGGCCATACGCGCGGCCGCCAGATCGCCGTCGCGTTCGATGATCGCGGCGAGGACATGTTCGTGATCCGGCAGCGATTCGAGATAGGCGGCTTCGTCGCCGGTCTTCAGCAACATCGACCATTGCAGCGTCGCGATCACGGCGCTGGACAGGCAATGCAGGGCGGCGTTCTGGGCCGCGCTGAAAATCGCCTCGTGGAAATCGAGATCGGCGCGGATGGTGGCCTCGGCATAGGGCGGGTTTTCGACCATGGCCCGATAGGCCGCCTCGATCCTCGCGATGTCGGTGGCGGTGCGGCGCTGGGCGGCGAGCCGCGCGGCGCTGGGCTCGACGAACCGGCGCAGCTCGAACAGATCGCGAATGAATTTCTCGTTCGGATCGGCCTCGAAATGCCAGGAGAGCACATCCGGATCGAGCAGGTTCCAGCGCTCCCGGGGGGCTGCGCGCGTTCCGCTCTTGGGGCGCGCTTCCACCAGCCCCTTGGCGGTCAGCACCTTCACGGCCTCGCGATAGGCGGTGCGCGAGACCGAGATCTCGGTGCGCAGATCCTCTTCGTCGGGCAGCAATTCGCCGGCGCGGATGGTGCCGGAGATGATCGACACCGCCAGCTTCTGGGCCACCTGGCCGAAGAGGCGGTCGGAATTCAATGTCGTCGGCCGCGAAAAGTCGCGTATCCGCATCCTCGGCCCGTCCTTCCCCCCGGTCGCCGCAGCTGCGCCCCTAGGCGGCGACGGCGATCCATCTCTTTGCCGGACAACCGGATTTTCGCGAAGGTGAATCCCACGCGCCGGTGCGTTGCCCATCAGGTCCGGGCCCTTGTCGTCAAGCGGCGCAGCGCTTGACAGGCCTTCGCATATCGTATGACTTTATCGCAGCAAAAATGGCAGGCAAACGGGTTCTCATCGTTCGTGCTGCATCGTTCGGTCACAAGAAGCCGAGTAGGATCGCCTTAGCGGCGGTCGGGGAAACGGAACAGGGTTAGGAAGCATGGCGTCAGTCCAGATTGCCGATGTGCGCAAAGCCTATGGCTCGACGCAGGTCATCCATGGTGTCGACATCGATATCGAAGACGGGGAGTTCGTGATCCTCGTCGGGCCGTCCGGCTGCGGCAAATCCACCCTGCTGCGGATGATCGCCGGGCTGGAGAACATCTCCGGCGGCGAGATCCGGATCGGCCCCAAGGTGGTGAACGACGTTCCGCCCAAGGAACGCGACATCGCCATGGTGTTCCAGAACTATGCGCTCTATCCGCATATGACGGTGGCCGACAACATGGCCTTCTCCATGAAGCTGCGGAAGGCGCCGAAAGCGGAGATCGACGAGCGCGTCGGCAAGGCCGCGCAGATCCTCGGCCTCAACAATCTGCTGGACCGGTATCCGCGCCAGCTCTCGGGCGGCCAGCGCCAGCGCGTCGCCATGGGCCGCGCCATCGTGCGCGATCCGCAGGTCTTTCTGTTCGACGAGCCGCTTTCCAATCTCGACGCCAAGCTGCGCGTGCAGATGCGCACCGAGATCAAGGAGCTGCACCAGCGGCTGAAGACCACGACGGTCTATGTCACGCACGACCAGATCGAGGCCATGACGATGGCCGACAAGATCGTGGTGATGCATGACGGCATCATCGAGCAGATGGGCGCCCCGCTCGATCTCTACGACAGGCCAGCCAATCTGTTCGTGGCGGCCTTCATCGGTTCGCCCTCGATGAACCTGCTCAAGGGCCGCATCACGGCGGCGGGTTTCGAGACCGAAGGCGGCGTGGTCTGGCCGATCGGTCAGCGCCCGGCGAATGCCGAGGGCCGGGCTTCGGTCTTCGGCATCCGCCCGGAGCATATCCATCTCGACCCCAACGGGCTCGAGGCGGAGGTGGTGGTGATCGAGCCGATGGGCTCGGAGACCCAGGTCGTGGTTCGCTGCGGCGGCCAGAATCTTACCTGCGTGTTCCGCGAGCGCATCACCGCCAAGCCCGGCGAGCACATCCGGATCACCGCGGATATCGCGGTGACCCATCTCTTCGACGCCGAAACCGGCACGCGCCTTTGACGACTTCGCGGCTCGCCTGGCGGGCCGCGAAGCTGCGACGTCCGATCCGGACAGCGCCTGACGTGAGATCTGCATGCGACCAGGAGCCTGACTCGATTTGCAACCGGGCATGACGGCGAGCCTATGCAGCTCTCCGCGGCCCTCATGGAGGAGACCCCGATATGAGTATTTCAAGGCGTGACGTATTGATCGGCGGCGCGGGCCTGGCGGCCGGCGCGACCCTGCCGTTGGCCCCGTCGATCGCGCAGGCGAATATCGAGCAGGGCGCGACATTGCGCGTGCTGCGCCCGACGAAGTTCGTCGATGCGGACCAGAAGATGTTCGACGAGAACACGGAAGCCTTCACCAAGGCGACCGGCGTGCAGGTGCGCGTCGACTATGCCGGCTGGGAGGATCTGCGGCCGCAGACGGCGGTGACCGCGAATACCGGCGCCGGCCCGGATGTCGTCGTCGGCTGGGCCGACGATCCGCACATCTTTTCGGACAAGCTCATCGATCTCACGCCGATCGCCGAGGATCTCGGCAAGAAATATGGCGGCTGGTATCCGATCGCCGAGAAATACGGCAAGAAGGACAAGACGAACCAGTGGATCGCGATCCCCATGGGCGGCTCCGGTGGCCCGGCCGTCTATCGCGAATCCCATATCAAGGAAGCGGGTTTTGACACCTTCCCGAAGGATCTCGACGGCTTCCTCAGGCTCTGCCGCAAGCTGAAGGAACAGGGACACCCGGCCGGCTTCGCGCTCGGCAATGCGGTCGGCGACGGCAATTCCTTCTGCAACTGGCTCGTCTGGACCCATGGCGGCTACATGGTCGACGAGAACAACAAGGTCTCGATCAACTCGAAGGAGACGATCGAGGCGCTGAAATATGCCAAGGCGCTCTATGAGACCTTCATTCCCGGCACGCTCTCCTGGCTCGACATCAGCAACAACAAGGCGCTGACGGCGGGCGAAATCTCGCTGACGCAGAACGGCGTGTCGCTCTATTTCTCGATCAAGAACTCGAAGGACGAGAAGACCGCGGCGATCGGCAAGGATCTGAACCACGCCACGATGCCGATCGGCCCGCTCGGCCGCCCCTCGGAGCCGGCGCTGGTGATCAACGCCATGGTGTTCAAGCACACCAAATTCCCGAACGCCGCCAAGGAATATCTCCGCTTCATGATGGAGAAGGAGCAGTACGACAAGTGGCTGACCGGCTCGTCCGGCTACTGGGCGCAGCCGCTCAAGGCCTATGCGCAGAGCAAGGTCTGGGAAAGCGATCCCAAGATCGTCGTCTATCGCGACACCTGGGAGCGCGCGCTCTGGAGCGGCTACAAGGGCTCGATCAACGAGGCCGCCGGCACGGTCAACGCCGAATATGTCGTGGTCAACATGGTCGCTTCGGTCTGCGCCGGCCAGGCGACGCCGGAAGAGGCCGCCCGCGAGGCCGAACGCCGCGCCAAGCGCTACTACCGGACCTGACCAGGTCCTGACGAGGCCGCCGGCTCGCCCCGGCGGCCCAGACGCCACCGCACGCGCCTTGCCGGCGCGGCGGTGATCGAATCCCTGTTCTTTCCGTCTTTCCCGGCGGGCGCCTCGCGCCTTGCGGGCGATGCGACAGACGACCCGACCCCGAGGGCGCCATGGCCGTAGCTGCCGCCGATCCCAGAACGGTTCACAGCCTGCAACAGAGCTGGCTAGTGAGATTGTTCGACTACAAGCCGTTCCTGATCTTCATCTGCCTCCTGCCGGCGGCGGCCTTCCTGCTCGTATTCCTCAGCTATCCGCTGGGGCTGGGGATCTGGCTCGCCTTCACCGATACGCGCATTGGCCGGCCCGGCATCTTCATCGGCTTGGAGAACTTCGAATCACTCTGGTACGACCGGGTGTTCATCACCTCGGTCTGGAACACGCTGCTCTATACGGGCTTGGCGACGCTGGGGAAATTCGCGCTCGGCCTGTGGCTTGCGCTGCTCCTGAACAATCACCTGCCGCTGAAATCGCTGCTGCGGGCGATCATCCTGATCCCCTGGATCGTGCCGACGGTGCTGTCCGCGATCGCCTTCTGGTGGATCTACGACGCGCAGTTCTCGATCATCTCCTATGTGCTGGTCGATGTGCTGGGCTGGCGCGACACCTATATCGACTTCCTCGGCCAGCCCTGGCCCGCCCGCTTCTCGCTGATCGCCGCCAATATCTGGCGCGGCATTCCCTTCGTCGCGATCAGCCTGCTCGCCGGCCTGCAGACGATCTCGCCCTCGCTCTACGAGGCGGCGATGCTCGACGGGGCCAATGCCTGGCAGCGCTTCCGGCACGTGACGTTCCCGATGCTGATGCCGATCCTGGCGGTGGTGCTGACCTTCTCGGTCCTGTTCACCTTCACCGATTTCCAGCTCGTCTACGCCATCACCCGCGGCGGCCCGGTCAATGCGACGCATCTGATGGCGACGCTGGCCTTCCAGCGCGGCATTCCGGGCGGGCAACTCGGCGAGGGCGCGGCGATCGCGGTCGCGATGATCCCGTTCCTCATCATGGCGACGCTGTTCAGCTATTACGGCCTGTCGCGGCGCAAATGGCAGCAGGGGGAAGCCAATGACTGATCACGCCGCCACCGCCACCCGCCCCGCGCTCGTCGAGAAGGAGAGCACCGGCGTCATCGACTGGTCGAGCGGGCCGCGCCGGTTCATCACGCTCTATCTTCCGCTGTCGGTGTTCGTCTTCATCCTGCTGTTCCCGTTCTACTGGATGGCGATCACCGCCATCAAACCGAACGGCGAATTGCTGGATTACAAGGTCAACAACCCGTTCTGGGTGCGCTCGCCAACGCTCGAAAACATCAACAAGCTGCTGTTCCAGACCGATTATCCGCAATGGCTCTGGACGACGATGATGGTCGCCGCGGTGGCCACGGTGCTTTCGCTGTTTTCGAGCGTGCTGGCCGCCTATGCGATCCAGCGGCTGAAGTTCAAAGGCTCGCAATATGTCGGGCTAGCGATTTATCTCGCCTACCTCGTGCCGCCTTCGATCCTGTTCATTCCGCTGGCGACGCTGATCTTCCAGTTTGGGCTGTTCGACTCGCCGC
Organism: Allobosea sp.; assembly: GCF_048595345.1. Classification (GTDB taxonomy): domain Bacteria; phylum Pseudomonadota; class Alphaproteobacteria; order Rhizobiales; family Beijerinckiaceae; genus Allobosea. The sequence goes on along the minus strand of NZ_JBMDWH010000003.1, from coordinate 56,467 downwards.
TGGCGCTGATCCTGACCTACCCGACCTTTCTGATCCCGTTCTGCACCTGGCTCCTCATCGGCTATTTCAAGTCGATCCCCTACGAGCTCGAGGAATGCGCCATGATCGACGGCGCGACCCGGCTGCAGACGCTGCGCAAGATCACGCTGCCGCTCGCCATGCCCGGCCTGATCTCGGCCGGCATCTTCGCCTTCACCCTGTCCTGGAACGAGTTCATCTACGCGCTCGCCTTCATCCAGTCGTCGGAGAAGAAGACGGTGCCGGTCGCGGTGCTGACCCAGCTGGTTGAAGGCGACGTCTATCATTGGGGTTCGCTGATGGCGGGGGCGCTGCTGGGCTCCATCCCCGTCGCGATCCTCTATTCCTTCTTCGTGGATTACTACGTCGCCTCGCTGACCGGCGCGGTGAAGGAGTAAGGCACGCCGGCGTCACGCGGGCGCTGCCGATCATCCCGGGCATGGCGCGAGCCGTGCCGCTTCTTCGCCGGAGCTGACATGTCCGAACTGGTCTCGACCGTCGCCTTCATCGGCCTCGGCGCCATGGGCGCGCCGATGGCGGAGAACCTCGTCAGGCGCCAGTTCCGGGTGCGCGGCTTCGACATGCGCGAGGCGGCGCGGCAGGCTCTGGAGGCGGCGGGCGGTGCGGGCGCGGCGAGCGCCGCCATGGCGGCCGAGGGTGTCGATGCGCTGGTGCTCATGGTGGTCAATGCCGCGCAGGCGCGCGCGGTGCTGTTCGAGGCCGGGGCGCTGAAGGCGCTGGCGCCGCGAGCCTGCGTCATCCTGATGGCAACCTGCCCGCCCGCAGACACCGAGGCAATCGCAGCCGAGGTGATGGCGAGTGGCCGGCATTTCGTCGACGCGCCGGTTTCCGGCGGCGTCAACGGCGCACGCAACGCGACGCTCACCATCATGGTCGGTGCGCCGCAGGAGAGCTTCGCGCGCGCCAAGCCCGTGCTCGACGCGCTGGGCGACAAGGTCTTCCATGTCGGCGAGAAGCCCGGGCAGGGCGCGACGGTGAAGACCGTCAACCAGCTGCTTTGCGGCGTGCATATCGCGGCCGCGGCCGAGGCGCTGTCCCTCGCCGAAAAGGCCGGGATCGACGGTCGGCTGCTGTTCGAGATTCTGGGCGGGTCGGCTGCCTCGTCCTGGATGCTGAAGGATCGGGGGCCACGCATGCAGGAGGCCGAACCGGGCGTGGCCAGTGCCGTCGATATTTTTGTCAAGGATCTGAGCATCGTGCTCGATGCCGGCCGCTCGGCCAGAGCGGCGCTGCCGCTGGCGGCGGCGGCGCATCAGATGTTCCTGGCTGCCTCCGGTCTCGGCCATGGCGCGCGCGACGACAGCCAGGTGGTGCGCGCCTATCGCGCGCTCAACGCCAGGCCTGCCAACGATGCCTGAGCGCCGCTCAGCGCGGCGGGCAGGTCGTGCCCCTGACGATCAGCTTCGGCGTCAGGGTGAGGCGTTGCAGCGGTGCAGCCGGTTCGGCAATGCGGTTGAGCAGGAACTGCGCCGACTTCGCCCCCATCTCGTTCTGGAAATTATGGACGGTCGTAAGGGCGGGGAACCATTGCGCGGCCTCTCTCACGTCGTCGCAGCCGACGATGGAGAAGTCGCGCCCCGCTTCCCGGCCCCGGTGGCGCAGGCCCAGCATCGCGCCGAAGGCGGCGATGTCGTTCATGCACAGGGCCGCGGTGGGCGGCTCGCCGACATCGAGCACCTGCTGGATGCCTTTCAGCCCGTTCTCGCGCGTGCCGATGCCGAAATAGACCAGCGCCGGGTCGAAGCTCAGCCCATGCCGCTCCAGCACCTCCCGATAGGTGAGATAGCGGTTGCGGCCGGTCGAGATCTCCTCATTGGCGCAGATGAAGGCGATGCGGCGATGGCCGAGGCCGATGAGATGGTCCATGGCCTGCAGCGTGCCGTGACGATCGTCCGAGCCGACAAAATCCAGCTCCAGCCCCGCAAGCTCGCGGGAGAGCTGCACGATCGGAATGCCGGCATCGATGAGCGGACGCAGGCTCTCCAGGGTGCTGCCTGCGGCGGGGCACAGGATCATGCCGTCCGGCCGGTATTCCGCCAGCGTATCGAGCACACGCTGCTGGCGCTCCAGATCCTCGCCATAGGTGCCCAGCAGGACCGAGCGCCCCTGCGCCGTGGTCGTCTGCTCGATGGCGGAGAGGAGTTCGGCGAAATAAGGGTTGGTGATGTCGTGGAAGCCGACGCCGACAATGTTGGTGCGGTCGGTGCGCAGCGCCGCGGCGCCGCGATTGTAGCGGTAGCCCATGTCGCGGGCGAGTTCGCGCACGCGTATGCGGGTCGCTTCCGCCACCAACGGCGAATCTCGCAGCGCCAGCGAGACCGTGGCGGTCGAGACGGCCAGCCGGTCCGCGATGAGCTGCAGCGTCACGCGGCTGCGGCCCGGAACGGCAGGGGCAGCGAGGGTCTTGCCGGCTGGGCCTTCGGTCATGCGCGGTCCATCCTGGAGGCAGGCCGGCGGCGGCAGCGCCGCGGGCTGTCCTTCATGTCGTTGCCCTTTTTCATACAGACAGGCGGGAGATTTTGAAAATGAGCGTTGACCGGGAGAGTGTCGGCTTCATCGGCGTCGGCTTCATGGGGCAGGGCATGGCCCGCAACCTCCTCGACAAGGGCTTTGCGCTGACGGTGATGGGCCACCGCAACCGCAAGCCGGTCGAAGAGCTGGTGGCGGCCGGGGCGGCGGAAGCGACATCGCCCCGGGAGCTGGCGGCCCGCTCGCGCGTCATCTTCCTTTGCGTGACGGGCTCTGCCCAGGTGGAGAGCGTGCTGAAGGGCGAAAGCGGCATCATCGCCGGGGCGCAGCCTGGCACCGTCGTCGTCGATTGCTCGACCTCCGATCCGACCGTGACGGTGAGGCTGGCGCAGGAACTGGAGGCGGCGGGGCTGCACATGGCGGATGCGCCGCTCGGCGGCACGCCGACCCAGGCGGCACAAGGCAAGCTCTCGGCCATGATCGGGGCCACGCCGGAGGTGTTCGCGCGGATCAAGCCGGCCTGCGAGGCCTGGGCGGAGAAGGTCGTCCATATCGGGCCGGTGGGCGACGGCCACAAGATGAAACTTCTCAACAACTTCCTGTCCATGGGCTATGCCGCGATCTATGCCGAGGCGCTGACCCTCGGGCAGAAGGTCGGCATCACGCCGCAGACATTCGACAGCGTCGTCCGGGGTGGGCGAATGGATTGCGGCTTCTACCAGACGTTCATGCAATATGTGCTCGAAAGGAATCGAGACGCCCATAAGTTCACGCTCGCCAACGCGCTGAAGGATGTGCGCTATCTGGAGAGCGTCGCGAATGCGGCGGGCATCGCCAACCCGGTCGGCAATGCGGTGAAGAACAGCTTCGCCGGCGCCGTCGCGAATGGGAAGGGCGAGGACTATGTGCCGATGCTGTCGGACTGGATTGCCGGTCTGAATAGCGTCAGCCTCGTCAAGGAATGACGGTCTCCGGCAGGTCACGCCTGCGCCGATGGTTGTCGGACAAAGCGGCCCGCCCCATCTGCTCTGCTGCCAGGGCATGAGCATGGGAGCGAATCGGCGTGTCGGATGGACGGCAGGAGTTGCGGCAGGCCTTTCGGCGCTTCGAGCAGGAGGTGCCGGGCTGGCTGGGCTCGGCCCTGCGCTGGCTGCGCCATCCGGCGTCGCGCTGGGTGCGCATTCCCGCGGGCATCCTTTTGATGCTGGGCGGCGTGTTCGCGATCCTGCCGGGGCTCGGCATCTGGATGCTGCCGCTCGGGCTGCTGCTGCTCGCCGCCGACATCCCTATCCTGCGCAAGCCGATGGCGCGCTTCACCATCTGGCTTGCCGAGGGCTGGGCTGCCCTGCGCCGGCGCTGGGTGCGGCGCGGCTAGATCTGCCCGAGCCTCGCTCGTCGCGCGCGGGATCCCGAACGACTTTAGCATGTCATGACGACAGCAGGGCGGCTTGCGGGCCGACAGCGCTCGCTTATGACTGACGCTTCTTGCTGCCGGAGACCAGGCGACCGTCATGGCCAATCATCTGTTCGACCTCGTGCGCTCGCGCATGCCCGCGCCCCAGGCCCCCTTCGCCATTCTCGATGACGGGCGAGGCTACAGCTATGCCGACATGCTCGACGTGTCCGCCCGCTTCGCCAATGCGCTCACCGCGCTCGGGGTGAAGCCGGGCGACCGGGTGGCGGTGCAGGTCGAAAAGAGCATCGAGGCGCTGATGCTCTATCTGGGCACCGTCCGGGCGGGGGCGATCTTCCTGCCTCTCAACAGCGCCTATACCCCCGCCGAGATCGAGTACTTCCTCGGCGATGCGGAGCCGGCCGTCTTCGTCTGCGATCCGGCCAAGGAAACCGCCCTGAAGCCCTTCGCCGACAAGGCAGGCGCGAAGCTGGAGACGCTTGGAGTCTGGCGCTCGCCCGAGATCTCGGCCGGCTCTCTCTCGGACAAGGCGTTGGCCGCCGGAACCGATTTCGCCGATGTCGCGCGCGGCCCCGGGGATCTCGCCGCCATCCTCTACACCTCGGGCACGACGGGCCGCTCCAAGGGCGCGATGCTCAGCCACGACAACCTGACCTCCAACGCGCTGACGCTCGTGGATGACTGGCGGTTTACCCGCGACGACGTGCTGCTCCATGCGCTGCCGATCTTCCACACGCACGGGCTCTTCGTGGCGACGAATGTGATCCTGTTCTCCGGCGCCTCGATGATCCTGCTGCCGAAGTTCGATCCCGACGAGATCTTCCGCCATCTGCCGCAGGCGACCACGATGATGGGCGTGCCGACCTTCTATGTCCGGCTGCTGCAGGATGCGCGGCTGACGCGGGAGGCCTGCGCCCATATGCGCCTTTTCGTCTCCGGCTCGGCGCCGCTGCTGGCGGAGACCCATCGCGAATGGCGCGAGCGCACCGGTCACGCCATCCTCGAGCGCTACGGCATGACCGAGACCAATATGAACACCTCCAATCCCTATGACGGCGAGCGGGTGGCCGGCACCGTGGGATTTCCGCTGCCGGGTGTGGCGCTGCGTGTGGTCGATCCGGAGAGCGGAAAGGGTTTGGGGTCGGACGAGATCGGGATGATCGAGGTGAAGGGGCCGAACGTCTTCCAGGGCTATTGGCGCAACCCAGAGAAGACGAAGGCCGAGTTCCGGCCGGACGGTTTCTTCATCACCGGCGATCTCGGGAAGATCGACCCCGCCGGCTACGTTCATATCGTCGGGCGGGGGAAGGACCTGATCATCACCGGCGGCTACAACGTCTATCCCAAGGAGGTCGAGACCGAGATCGACGGGCTCGAGGGCATCGTCGAGAGCGCGGTCTTCGGCGTGGCGCATCCCGATTTCGGCGAGGGGGTGACCGCCGCCGTGGTGGTCAAGCCCGGCGCGAGCGCGACCGCCGCGACCATCGCACAAGCTCTGGAAGACCGGCTGGCGAAGTTCAAGCAGCCCAAGCAGGTCTTCGTGGTGCCCGAGCTGCCGCGCAACACCATGGGCAAGGTGCAGAAGAACCTGCTGCGCGAGCAGTACAAGGACATCTATACGCGCTAGCCGGACCGGTTAGGGCGCTGCGCCCCGCCCGTCCTCGCGACAGGGTGGACGGGCGCGGCTGCGAGGACCGTTGCAGGGTCCGTCTGTCGCGACGAGGGCCGCTGACGTCGCTGCATGGGCCGTTCGCAAGTAAAGGCGAGCATCCATGGCCCGTGAAATCTCAATTTCTATTCTTATTGCAAATGAATAGTAAGAGCATTTCTCATTTCTCTTGACAGCGCGGAAGTATTTGGTCCATCGCAACGCCATCGAAGGCGGCGCCGGCATGCGGAGAGATGGTTTGAAGATCCCCGTTCTGTCCCTCAACCAGATCGCGCTCGGCAACCTCGTCGTCAGCATCGTGGTTCTGGGCGTCAAATACGCGGCCTATGTGCTGACAGGCAGTGTCGCGCTCTATTCCGACGCCCTGGAGAGCATCATCAACGTCGCGACGGCGGGCGCGGCGATCGTGGCGATCCGCGTCGCCGCCACGCCGCCGGACGATGAGCACCCTTACGGCCATCACAAGGCCGAATACATGTCCGCTGTGATCGTGGGCGCGCTGATCATCGTCGCCGCGCTCGCCATCCTGCGCGAGGCCTATTACGCCTGGCTCGATCCCCAGCCGATCGACGCACCCTGGCTCGGCCTGACGGTCAGCACCGGCGCCACCCTGCTCAACGGCCTGTGGAGCGCCTTCCTGATCAAGCAGGGCAAGGCGCACCGTTCGGCGGCGCTGAGCGCCGACGGCAAGCATCTCTTCGCCGATGTGGTCACCTCGATCGGCGTTCTGATCGGTGTCGCGCTGGTGGTGCTGACCGGCATCAAGCAGCTCGACCCGGCGCTGGCCGCGCTGGTTTCACTGAACGTGCTGTGGAGCGGCTGGGGCGTGGTGCGCGACAATGTCAGCGGGCTGATGGACGAGGCCGCGCCGCCCGGCGAACTGGCGCAGATCCGGAAGATCATCTCGGACAACGCCACCGGGTCGATCGAGGCGCATGCGCTGCGCACGCGCCTCGCCGGCAAGGCGACCTTCGTCGATTTCCACCTCGTCGTGGCGGGCACCATGCCTGTCAGCGAGGCTCATGACATCTGCGATCGCATCGAGAATGCGCTGAAGGGCGCCTTCCCGGGAATCTTCGTCAGCATCCATGTCGAGCCTGAGGGCAAGGCTAAGCACAAGGGCATCGTGGTTCTGTGAGGCCGGGCCTCCCGCGGCCTAACTGCTGGCGGCGGCCTCGTCGCACCGGGCCAGCATCCGGGATGCGGCGGTGACCCCGGTCAGTGAGAAGCGGTAGGTGGTGACGTTGCCGCGGGCGGAGCGGGCCTCCAGGATCATGTCACGCCCGCCGCGCATCGCGGCCAGCAGGGCCGGCTCCCGCTCCAGCCGTTCGAGCCAGGCATTGGAGCCTTGCGTCAACATGCGGAAGCTCTCGTCGCCGATCGTCACCGTCACCGTGGAATTCTCGGCGAAGTCGTAGCCGGTCTGGAAGCTCGACTCCGTCGCCGCCTTTTCCTCGCCGGTCTGAACGAAGAAGAAAACTTCGCCATGACGTAACGTCGAAGGTTCCTTGTCGGCGGGCTCGCTCATCACGAAGCAACGGCTTGTTGCGCCGTTCTCATAAATGGCGGCGCTCCAGTCACCGAATTGGCCGAGCGAGCGTGGGCTGGCGGCCTCGACCGTCGCCGGGATCGCGAAGACGATGCCCATCGTCAAAAGAGCAGTCTTGATCATTCGAAAATCTCCTTTCGGCCCGCGAGGGTGGAAAGGAGAAGGTTACTGGGGCGTAAACATGGCCGGGCGATGCGTCGATCCAGCGCAGTCTCCCCGCGCTGAATTCCCTTCTGATACCCCCCGCAGGGCCTCAGGCGGCGCCCTGCACGGGGCTCGAGCGCCTGAACAGCAGCGCGGCCGCCAGAACGGTCGCCGGCACGACGCTCTCTTGCCGCAAATGCCAGTCAATCGCGGTGGAGGAGCGACCGCTCAGCCGGGCGAGTTCGCCCACATAGATCGTCGCGTCGAAATAACGCCCGAAGGTTTTTGCGACTTCTGTGCCGGTCGGAGGACGCTTTTGCCAGCGCTCCGTTTCCATGAAGAGCGAAGCAGGGAAATAGGTCATAACGCGCCTCCACAATAGTCAGATGGCTAAACTTTCGGCAGACGCCCTCGGTTCCGCGCCTTTCGGAGATTGTTTTGCGCAGATGCGGAACGCGGCCGGGGGCTCGGCGTTCTCCGGGCGCCCTCTTCCGGGCGCCATGCCAACGAGGACCTATCGTGGACGCGCTTTCCAACCAGACCGAGCCGCTGCCTCGGGCCGTGCTGACGCCGGCCGATTTCAGCCACCCCGCCATTCTGCTGGCAGGGCCGGTCGATTACGCCATGTACGGCTTCTTCCGTGACCGACTGATGGCCGCGCCCGAATCCGGGCTCGTGGCGATCGAGATCAGCACGCTCGGAGGCGATCCGGAGGTCGCCCGGATGATGGGCGAGGATATCCGCTTCCACAGCGATCTCGATTCCCGCCGCCGTTTCGTCGTGCTCGGCAAGGCGGCGGTCTATTCGGCCGGCGCGACCTTCATGAGTTTCTTCGCGCGCGAGAACCGCTACCTGTCGCGTGGGACGCGGCTGATGATCCATGAGCGCAAGCTACAGGCGCAGGTCACACTCGATGGGCCGCTGAAGAGCTGCATCGCCAGCCTCAAGGCCAAGCTCAACGAGATCGAGCATTCGATCGCGATCGAGAACGAGGGGTTCGAGAATCTCGTGCGCGGGTCGAAGGTCACGCTCGAGGAGGTGCTCAGGCGCGCACCCGAGAACTGGTATGTCGAGGCGCAGGAAGCCAAGGCGCTCGGCCTCGTCGAAGACGTGATCTGAGAGGCGTGCCGATGTCCCTCCTGATCGAGACCAACGAGCAGTACGAGGCCGCCGCGCTCCGGCTCGGGGAGCTCTCACGCGCGAATGTGGAGAGCATCGACCATGCCGAGTTCGAGGCGATCAGCATGGCGATGATGGGGTTCGAGGCAAGCCGGCTGGCTCTGGGCGGCGCCGAGGCGACATCGCTTCCGCCCGAGGCGAAAGAGGCCTGAGCCGGCCCCCCAGATTACTGCCATGCCGGGCCATTGACGAGTGATGCCGCAGCCGGCCGGGGCTACTTCGCCGGCGGGCAGATGATGGAGAGCTTCGCCCTGTAGCTGCCGGTGAGCTTGACGCCATTGGCTGCGGCCAGCTTGGCGACCTCGCCCTTGCCGACATCCTCCTCGCGTCGGCTTTCGCGCGCGAGCGGAACCGTGAAGCTTTTTCCGACCTCTTCCGGCCCGGTGCCGAAGCTGCCGCCGCGCGCCGGTAGTCCGGGGCAGGAACTTCGTGTCGGCGGTGTCGCGCCGAATCGGTCGAAGGTGACCGTGACGTCCTTGCCCCGCGCAGCGACGCTGAGGAAGACATCGCGCGTATAGCCGGACACGGTGCAGTGGGAGCCGTAAGCCCGGATGTTGGAGCCGGCGGCGCTATGGACGCCTTTGAGCTTCACAGACCAGCTGTCGCCGTCATGCTTCGGGATCGCGCCCTTGGCCTGGCGCGTCTTGAAATCATAGGTCGCGCTGAACATGCTGGCCGACCATTGCATATGGGTGTCGTCCTCGAACTGGGCCTCGGCCCCATCGAGTGCCTTGCCCAGCAGGGCCTTGAGACCCTGGATCTGCGCGTCATAGGCCTTGACCTCGTCGCGGGCGAGTTCCGACGCGGAGCGGAAGTAGAAGGCGATGAACCCCATCCGCCTGCAGGTGTCGCGGTGGCTGTTCTCATGGCCGACCAGGAGATCGCCGACCCCTTTGCAGGGGCTGGTCTCCTGTGCGCTTTTTTCCACGGCCGCGGCATCGGCGAAGTCGCACAGATCCTCGCCGGTCTGCGCATGGGATTTCTCGATGGCGTGCGCCTTGGCGGGGTCGACCTCGCTGACCTCGTAGCCATCGCGCTGGACCGTGCGGCTCCAGCCCGAAATCGTGCCGTTCTCGATCAGCCGGGCGCCGCGCGGGACATAGCTGATCGCCGACTGCCTGGACTGGGTCGTCGCGACGAGGCCCGCTCCGGCGCCGCTGCGCGGGTCCTTCTCCCAGGTGGAGTAGTCCTCGCGTAGCCGGCTCGGGCTTTCGCCCGCCCGCTCGCGTCGCTCCATCTCCTCCGCCTTCGCCTTATGCCGGTCACGCAGCATGACGGCGTTGTCGAGTTCCTGCTGCAGCGCCTCGAACTGCTCGCAAACGCAATCGGGAGCCGCCGAAGCGGGCATCGCCGCCAGCATCAGGCCGATGATCGGGGCGCCCAGCCGCTGCATGTGGAAGCCCCCGTCCCGCTGCCTTGCCGAGGTAGAGTATAGATCAGCCCACCTTCGTTCAAGCGCAGGCGAATTCGCTCGCGCCGATAGAGGCAGCCTGTCCAACCGATCCGAAAGCAAGGGATACCCCGCCATCCAGATCAAATGAGATAGGCGGTTTCTTTTCGTAACTGGTAAGAGAATTGCGTCGCGACAAAGTTTAAACCTCAAGGTTCCATCCGAAGGGTACTAGCGGCACGGTTCTCGATCTGGAGCGTCTCTACGATGTCGTGCTCGCTCCAGAAAGCTGGCTGGAGCTGCTGCACGATATCGCCCGGTCCACCAATGCCGTCGGGGCCTGCCTCGCCGCCGGGCTCGGCAGCAAGACCTTGATCGCAAGGCCGGTCTCCCCGGATCTCATCGATCCGATCGACGATTTCATGAAGAATGGCTGGTACCAGCGCGATCTTCGGGGCTTCCGGGCCTGGCCGCTCTTCCGAGAGGGCCGCAAGCTGCTGGTCGAGCACGATGTCTCGACGGAGGATGAAAGACGCCGCAGCGCCTATCACAACGAATGGCTGGGGCCTTGGGATCTGCCCTGGTGGGGGGCTCTCGGCTTTTCGCTGGAAGACCAGCATTACGGACTGGTCGTCCTCCGCAATTCCCGGCAAGGCGCCGTGACGCCCGAGGATATGAGGCCGCTCCTGGCGCTCCGGCCTCATCTGAACCGGGTATTTGCGCTGATCGACCTGCTTTCGATGAAGCGGGCAGAGGCGGTGCTGGACGCGATGGATCTCGTCGAGAAGCCGGCCTTCCTGCTCAACGCTGCCGGCCGCGTCATCAGGTTCAATACCAAGGCGGGCGGGTTGCTCGATCGGCATCTGCGTCTTGCGCATGGTGTCCTGCGGGCCGTTCACGCAGACAGCAGCGACGGTCTCGAAAAACTCATCGCGACGGTGCTGTCCCCTGGTTTCTCGCTGAGTGGGTCGCAGCCGCATTGGACGACGGTTCGCAGGCTCGACGGCCGTCCCTTGGTCGTCAGCGCCCTGCCGATCATCGGATCCTTGTCGGACGTTCTGACCGGGGCCCGGGCTCTCCTGATCGTCAACGACCTGGACGCCAAAAGACTACCGCCCGAGGACAAGCTGCGCATCGTCTTCGGCCTGACGCCTGCCGAAGCGCGCACCGCCATGCGGCTGGCGATGGGAGAGGATGTCGCGCGCGCTGCAGAAGCCCTGGGTATTTCGGCAGGCACCCTGCGCATCCACCTCAAGGCGATCTTCGCTAAGACCGATACGCACCGCCAGGGCGACCTGCTGCGCCTGCTGGAGCGAATGAGCACGCTGTGAATGGCACAGCTTCGCGCTGTCGTGTCACGCAGATCGAGTATTTCGCGAAAAGTGAATGGTGCCCCTGGCCGGGATCGAACCAGCACTCCTTGCGGAACTCGATTTTGAGTCGAGCGCGTCTACCAATTCCGCCACAGGGGCCCTTGCAGGCGGGCGGACTATAGCGATCGGCGGGTGAGGGTCAATCGCTACTGGAACCGGGGTCGATCATGGCCTGCGCCAGGTTCGGGCCAACGATTTTGCGCTGCGGCGATGTTCTTGCGCGCTGCGATGCTCTAGAGGCTCAGGCATCTTCTGCTGACTGACAGGTCCAGCTCCCGATGATCCGACGCCTCTATGAATGGACGATGTCTCTGGCGGCGCGACCGCGGGCGGAGCGCTGGCTCGCCGCCGTCGCTTTCGTGGAAAGCTCCTTCTTCCTCATCCCCGCCGATGTGCTGTTCGTGCCGATGGCGCTGGCCCGGCCGATGCGTGCCTACAGGCTCGCGGCGATCGCCACGCTGTTCTCGGTCCTCGGCGGCATCATGGGCTATGCCATCGGCTATTACGCCTTCGAGGCGCTAGCGCGCCCGGTGCTCGCCTTCTATGGCAAGCTCGGCGCCTTCGACGCGCTGCGGGCCTGTGCCGGGCCCGACACGACGCTGCTCCTGCTCACCACCTCCGGCCTCGCCCATCTGCCGCCGATCAAGGTCGTCACCATCCTGGCGGGGGCGGTGCATATCGGCCTCGTCTTCTTCATCGTCTCCTGCGTTCTGGCGCGCGGGGCCCGCTTCTTCGCGCTGGCCTTCCTGTTGCGGCGCTATGGCGAGACGATCCGGCATTTCATCGAGCGCCGGCTGAAGATCATCGCCGTGGTCGCGGCGGCCCTGCTCATCCTGCTTTATTTCGGCCTCAAGCTGGTCGCAGGATCGGGGCAGCTCCTGTCCTGCTGAGACATCGCCATGACCAGCTCCCCCCTCACCGTTTCGCAAGGCGAGCACAGCCTGCCGCGGCGCCGCTTGGCCATCGCCGCGATCGGCCTCGCCAGCCTCGCGCTGATCGCGGGGGCCTGGTATTTCCAGCTCGTGGTCGGCCTCGTGCCCTGCAAGCTGTGCCTCGAGCAGCGGCTCCCGCATTACGCGGCGATCGGCCTCGCGCTCATCGGCCTGGTCCTCGCCCGTTCGGCGCGTCTGCAAGGGCTGGTGCTGCTGGCCCTGGCCGGCCTGATGGCATGGAGTCTCGGCCTCGGCGTCTATCATGCCGGCGTGGAATGGGGCTGGTTCCTGGGCCCCAGCGATTGTGGCGGGGGAATCGCTCAGGCGTCCGGCGTGCAGGATTTCATGAAACAACTGCAGAGCGTGAAGGTCGTCTCCTGCGCGCAGGCGGCCTGGCGCTTCCTCGGCCTGTCGCTGGCGGGGTGGAACGCGGTCGCCTCCGCCGTGCTGCTGGGTGTGGCGCTGGCCGGTCTCGCCCGGCGCCGCTGAGCGGTCGGCTCAAGCATAGGGCCGAAAAGTGATCCACTTTTCGGAAAAATGGGATGCTCCAGCAATAGCCTAGACATCGTGACCGCGCCCCTTCGAACGCGCGATCTGCCGACGGGCCAAGCGAGGCCCTCAAATCGGAGCGGACGTCGGGTCCTCATCGGCGGCGATCGCGGCTTTCAGCCAGGCCAGGAGTTTGCGGGTCGCGGCCTTCGCCTCGCGGCGCGGATGCGGCAAGGCCACCAGCCCGTCCTCGGTGGTCAGCCGGTCGAGGGGCGCCACGAGCCGGCCAGCGGCCAGTTCGTTCTGCACCAGCCGCATTTCCACCAGCGTGACGCCCAGCCCGCCGACGGCCGCCTCGATGCACATGTGGATGTGAGGGAAGGTCAGGCTGCGACGGGTGACCGGGACCACGATCGCATGGTCGCGGTAGGATTGCTGGATCGTGATCGGCCAGCGCCCGACGAGCTGCGTCTCGGCATGGAGCCGGCCGCTCTCGAGCCGAAACGGATAATGCGGCGCGCAGACCAGCGCGAAGCTGACATCGCCGAGCACATGGAAGGCCTGATCGTCCGGCAGGTCGTAGCCGAGGCGGTTCCAGCTGGTGACGAGGTCGTAATCGTCGATCTCCAGGATCGAAGCCCCGACCATGCTGAGCCGAACCGAAATCTCGGGATGCTCGGCATAGAAGCGCGGCAGGCGCGGCACCAGCCAGCGTGTCGCGAAGCTGGAGCCGATCCCCAGCGTCACGATCTCCTGCTCGGTTGAGGGCCGGATCTGGGAGAGGCAGCGATCGAAGGCCTCGAAGGCGATCCGGGTGGTCGCATAGAGCGTTCTGCCGGCCGCCGTCGGCGTCAGCGGGGTCAGCGAGCGGTCCAGCAGCTGCAAGCCGAGCAGGTCTTCGAGTGTCCGGATCTGGCGGCTGATCGCGCTGTGGGTGCGGCCGAGCTCCTCCGCAGCCAAGGTCATCGAACCCAGGCGAACCGTCGCTTCGAACGCGGGAAGCTGGGCCAGCGGCGGAAGGCGCAGATTCGGAGGTGCCTCGTTCGCAAAGCGCACAGGGCTGTTCGGATTTCGCGTGTGCGTTTCGCCGTCACCGCTTTTATCGGTCGCTGCATCCTGTTCGCGGGGAGGGTGCAATGAACCAGACCTTGGCTGAGCGGCCGATATCCAGGGGCAAGCGTGTCGTCGTGCCCTTCCGGAATGTCAAGCGGCGACTGACCCCTCCGCTTTTGCAGCCGAGCGTGTTGCAGCCGGCTTTCGAGACCGATGAAACAGTCCTGGTTTCGCTCTGGCTCAAGCGGATGATCTATCGGCGCCGGCTGAGCCACATGTTCGGCAGCGAGCCCGACAGTGTGCTGGAGGATTTCGGCCTCACCCGAGAGTCTCTGCGCGGCTTCGTCGCGAAACCCGTCTGGTGCCGCTGAGCCGAAGGCAGGACGATGGAAGCCAGGCAGGGCGCTCGGGGCGGGTGTTCACGGCTCCAGCTCGGAATCCCAGTAGAGATAGTCCAGCCAGCTCTCATGGAGATAATTGGGCGGAAAGAGCTTGCCGTTGCGGTGCAGGTCGTTGATCGAGGGCGCGAAGGGCTTTTGCGCCGGAAACATCTCGACGGCGGCCGGCATCTTGTCGCCCTTGCGCAGATTGCAGGGGGAGCAGGCGGCCACGACGTTCTCCCAGGTGGTGAGACCGCCCTTCGAGCGCGGGATGACGTGGTCGAAGGTCAGTTCTTCCCGGGCGCCGCAATACTGGCAGGCGAAACGATCGCGCAGGAAGACGTTGAAGCGGGTGAAGGCTGGGGTGCGCGAGGGCTTGATATAGCTCTTCAGCGAGACGACCGAAGGCAGCCGCATGTCGAAGGAAGGGCTGCGGACGACGGTGTCGTATTCGGACACGATGTTCACCCGGTCCATGAAGACCGCCTTGATCGCGTCCTGCCAGCTCCACAGCGACAGTGGATAATAGCTCAGGGGCCGGAAATCCGCGTTGAGGACGAGGGCCGGACAGCCGTCCGGCGACGCCATCGGATGCATCACATGCGCCGTCAAATTCGTCGCACCTCCGCTTCGCCGGAGCGTGGACCGATCGGATGCGCGGCGCAACCGATCAGGTCGTGCTCCAACGTCTCAAGGAGACCGATTCGCCGATCAGGTTGCTTCAACCCGATGGATCAGGCCCCAGCGGGACGAATCCCGCCCTGGGATCAATGTAAGCCCGAGACGACAGGAATGTGAAGGGGATGCGTCATCGGGGCCGACGAGCTCCCCGAGGCATATTCTCGCCCGATTGCGGGGCATTATCGCGGGAGACGTCACAGAGGAGGTTCCATCGTGCCGAAGCGCTACGGCTTCGTGCTGCTGCTGGCCGCGCTCCCCGTCGCAGCGATGGCGGCCGAGATACTGCATGTCAGCGGTACCGGAGCGCAGAGGGATATCGCCTGCGCGACCGGCCAGGACGTGTCGATCTCCGGCCGAGGTCACAGGCTCGCCCTGACGGGCCCATGTGGAGAGGTCGAGATCCGAGGGAGCGGCCATGTGGTGTCTTTCGACACCGCGCGATCGCTGATCGTCTCGGGCATCGACAACGAGGCGAGAGGCGGCAAGGCCGGCCGGCTGTCGGTGGACACCACGCGCAACACTGTCTCCGCCTCGATCGGCGTCGATGTGGGCGCGAGCGACATCGCCGTCGCGGGAGCCGATCAGACGGTCGACATCACCCTGACCGGGCCGGCGGCGCTCGCCGTCCACGGCACGCGCAACCGCATCCTGTGGCAGGCGGCTACCGGCGTGCCCGCTCCCACCGTCGAGATCTCCGGCGTCGACAATCGGGCCGCACGCCGCTGAGCGGCGCGCTTCGTCAGCGCGTGGGAACCGGCTTTTCGCCGCGATAATCGTAGAAACCGCGCTTGGTCTTGCGGCCGAGCCAGCCGGCCTCGACATATTTCACCAGCAGTGGGCAGGGACGGTATTTGGAATCCGCCAGCCCGTCATGAAGCACCTGCATCACGGAGAGGCAGGTGTCGAGGCCGATGAAGTCGGCGAGCTGAAGCGGGCCCATCGGGTGGTTGGCGCCGAGCTTCATGGCCGTGTCGATCGCATCGACCGAGCCCACGCCCTCATAGAGCGTGTAGACCGCCTCGTTGATCATCGGCAGCAGGATGCGGTTGACGATAAAGGCGGGAAAATCCTCCGAGACCGAAATCGTCTTGTGCAGCTTGGAGACGAAGTCCTTGGCGACTTCGAACGTGCCGTCATCGGTCGCGATACCGCGGATCAGCTCGACGAGCTGCATCAGCGGCACCGGATTCATGAAGTGGATGCCGATGAAATGCTCCGGCCGGTCGGTGGCGGCGGCGAGGCGCGTGATCGAAATGGAGGAGGTGTTCGAGGCGAGGATCGCGTCCGCGCGCAGATGCGGGCAGATGGCGGTGAAGATCTTGCGCTTCACCTCCTCGCTTTCGGTCGCGGCCTCGATCACGAGGTCGCAATCGCCGAGATCGGGCAGGCCCGGAGCCGGCTCGATGCGCGACATCGCGCCGCGGCGCTCCTCGTCGGGCAGGCCGCCCTTGGCGACCTGGCGCGCCATATTGCCATCGATGGTCGCCAGCGCCGCCTTGATCCGGTCCTCGGCGATGTCGTGCAGCTTCACGTCGAAGCCGGCGACGGCCGCCACATGGGCGATGCCGTTGCCCATTTGGCCCGCGCCGATGATGCCGATCTTCCTGATCGCCTTATCCGCCATGGTCCGTTCCCGATATGATACAGGCTCCCGAAGGAGCGAAGCGGGCCGCCTTCCGGCGGCCCGGACATGGTCGAACCGCCCTATTTGCCGGCCTTGGCCAGTTCCTGGTCGAGTTCGGGGAGGATGGTGAACAGGTCTCCGACGAGGCCGTAATCGGCGATCTGGAAGATCGGCGCCTCCTCGTCCTTGTTGATGGCGACGATGACCTTGGAGTCCTTCATCCCGGCCAGGTGCTGGATCGCGCCTGAGATGCCGACGGCGATGTAGAGCTCGGGCGCGACGACCTTGCCGGTCTGGCCGACCTGCCAGTCGTTCGGGGCGTAGCCGGCATCGACCGCGGCGCGCGAGGCACCCATCGCGGCGCCCAGCCTGTCGGCGACGGGTTCGATCACCTTGGTGAAGGCCTCGGTCGAGCCAAGCGCGCGCCCGCCCGAGACGATGATCCTGGCGGAGGCGAGCTCCGGACGGTCGGACTTGGCGACCTCCTCGCCCTTGAAGCTGGAGAGCGCCGGCTCGTCCGCGGCCGACACCGCCTCGACCGGCGCCGAGCCGCCCTCACCGGTGGCGGCGAAGGAGGCGGTGCGGATCGTCAGCAGCTTCTTCGGCTCGGCCGACTGCACCGTCTGGATCGCGTTGCCGGCATAGACCGGGCGCTCGAAGGTGTCGGGCGAGACGATCTTCATCACGTCCGAGACCTGCATCACGTCGAGCAGGGCGGCGGCGCGGGGCAGCACGTTCTTGCCGGTCGTGGTCGAGGAGGCGACGATCGCGTCGTAACCTTCAGCCAGCTTGACCAGCAGCGCAGCCAGCGGCTCGGCGAGCTGGTGGGCGTAAGCCGCGCCCTCGGCCAGCAGCACCTTCTCGACGCCCTCGAGCCTCGCGGCCGCGTCGGCGGCGGCCCTGGCGCCCTCGCCGGCGACGAGGATGTGGACCGGCGCACCCAGTTGCTTTGCGGCGGTCAGCGCCTTGGCGGTGGAATCCTTGACCGAGACGTTGTCGTGATCGGCGAGCAGCAGCGTGGTCATCAGATCACCCCGGCGGTCTTGAGCTTGGAGACGAGTTCGGCGGCGCTGCCCACCTTGACGCCGGCGGAGCGGCCGGCTGGCTCGGCGGTCTTCAGCACCTTGAGGCGCGGGCTCGCATCGACGCCCAGAGCCTCGGCCGAGGTCTCGTCCAGCGGCTTCTTCTTGGCCTTCATGATGTTGGGTAGCGAGGCGTAGCGCGGCTCGTTGAGGCGCAGATCGGTCGTCACGATCGCCGGCAGCTTCAGCGTCACGGTCTGCAGGCCGCCATCGACCTCGCGGGTCACGTCGACGCTCTCCGCGGCCAGCTCGACCTTCGAGGCGAAGGTGCCCTGCGGCCAGCCCAGCAGCGCGGCCAGCATCTGGCCGGTCTGGTTGCAATCGTCGTCGATCGCCTGCTTGCCGAGAATGACGAGGCCGGGGCTCTCCTGCTCGACGACCTTCTTCAGCAGCTTGGCGACGGCCAGCGGCTCGACCACCCCGTCCACCTTCACCAGAATGCCGCGATCGGCGCCCATCGCGAGGCCCGTGCGGATCGTCTCGGCCGCCTGCTGCGGCCCGATCGACACCACCACCACCTCGGTCGCCTTGCCGGCCTCCTTCAGACGCAGAGCCTCCTCGACCGCGATCTCGTCGAAGGGGTTCATCGACATCTTGACGTTGGCCAGCTCCACACCCGACCCGTCACCCTTCACGCGGATCTTCACGTTGTAGTCGACAACCCGTTTCACGGGCACCAGGATCTTCATCGTCCGATCACCGTTCTGAAGAGATTCGCCGCGTGCCGCGCCGCCGAGACCGGCGAAATGGCGGCATCGCGGCCCTCGGCTGAAATGCGGGGGGGACCGTAGCGATGGGTCTTCGCGCTTGTCAACGCCACGCGCGCGCATGCGACACTGCGCGAAAGCCCCTCAGCCACGCGCCGGCCCACGCCCGAACAGGCGCAGCTCCCGCCGGATGAACAGGGGCGTCAGCGCCGCGCCGGTGGCGAGCCCGCCGAGATGGGCCCACCAGCCGACGCTGCCTTGCGGATCGAACCAGGCCGAGGCCGCCTGGAAGAGAATCCAGCCACTCAGCGTGTAGAGGGCGGGAATGTGGACGGGGATCCATTTGAAGGCGAGGCCCCAGACCCTGACGCGGGGATAGAGCATCAGATAGGCGGCGATCACGCCCGAGATCGCGCCGGAGGCGCCGATCAGAGGCTGGTCCGATTGCGGATAGACCGCCGCATGCGCGAGCGAGCCACCGAGCCCGCACAGGAAGAAAAAGGCGACGAAGCGGCCATGGCCCATCGCATCCTCGACATTGTCGCCGAACACCCAGAGAAACAGCATGTTGCCCACCAGATGCGCGAAGCTGGCATGGATCAGCACGTTGCTGAACAAGGTGAGCATCGCCGGGGCATGGACCAGACCCTCCGGCAACTGCGCCTGGCCGAACAGCACGGAGGGGATCAGGCCGAATCCGGCCATGATCGCGATTTCGCCCTGCTGGCCGGGCCAGCGCCAGAGCGCCAGCTGCAGCAGGACGCAGGTTGCGATCAGCCCATAGGTGACGAAGCCTAAGCGGGTGAAACGCAGCGGCACGCCATCATAGAGCGGGACGAACATGGCGCTTGTCTCCGGCCGGGGCAGCGGCTCACCGGTTCTGGCCGGGGACCCAGAGCACGTCGCCTCCCGCCCTTGCGTTGAGGTAGCGCGAGGCGACGAAGAGAAAATCCGACAGCCGGTTGACATAGTTCAGGGTCGGTTGGCCGACGCTCTCGCCTTCCGTGGCGGCGAGCTCGGTCATCAGCCGCTCGGCGCGGCGGCAGACCGTGCGGGCGAGGTGCAGATGCACCGCAGCCGGGGTGCCGCCCGGCAGCACGAAGGAGCGCAGGGGAGCGAGCGTTTCGTTGAGGCGGTCGATATCGGCCTCGATCCGCTCGACCTGCGCCGCCACGATGCGCAGCGGCTCAAAGGGTAGCGGCTTGCCGGTTTCGGGCGTCGAAAGATCGGCGCCCAGGTCGAACAGATCGTTGCTGATGTGCCCCAGCATGGCATCGACCTCGCCATCCTCCCCCGCGGCATGCAGGCGGGCCATGCCGATGCAGGCATTGGTCTCGTCGATCGTGCCATAGGCGGCGACGCGCAGATCGAATTTCGGGCGGCGGGGGCCGGTGGTGAGACCGGTCGTGCCGTCGTCGCCGGTGCGGGTGTAGATGCGGTTGAGCTTGACCATGTCCCGCCTATAGCGCGGCGGGCGTGATCGGGAAGAGCGGTGACCGCGTGGTCGCGCGCGTCAGAAGGTGTAGCCGATCCGGGCGCCGATATTGGCCGGGCCGCGCGGCGAGGCCGTGCCCGGCTGGCCGGAACAGCCCGCCGTGCTGAAATGCTCCAGCGTGGTCACGAGGCTCCAGCTGCGGGAGAGGCGAAAGCCGAGGGCCGCGGCCTCTCGCGTGCCGGCGTTGCAGCCCACGCTCAGCCGATTTTCCGGCACCACGCCGCCGGTCTTGCCGTCGTTCAGCGCCGCCGCGAGGCTGGCTTCGACGAAGACGTCGCGACCGATGTCGAAGGTCCAGGTCGCCCCGGCATAGGCATAGCGGGTGCCGTTGAGGTTGATGCTCGAGCCCAGGTTGAAGCGCGGGATGAAGGCGGAGGCGATCCGGTCCTGCAGCTGGAACAGGCGGGGCGAGAGCACTTCGCCGCTCAGGTTGAACAGGCCGTTCTCGCGTCCGCCGAGGTCGGCGAAGGCGCCACCGAGGCGCGCTTCCCAGGCGGCGGCGGGCGCTTCGGTCGCCGGGGCGTAGCTGGAGGCGCCGGCCGGAGCCGTCTGCGACTGTGCCGTGCAGGGCAGGGCAGCCAGGCAGCCGGCCAGGGACAACAGCACAACGCGAAGCATGACTGACCGATCGGGTTTCGAGACGGCGTTAGTGAAACACATACACTCTTGTCCGGAATGTGGCGGGCGAGCCGCCGGCCGCGTCCGACTCCCCATCCGGGAAGCCTCGACCTCACGGCGCCGCGAGGCTGGCGCCGTTGGAATGATCGGACCAGCGGGTCCGCCCGGAGAGAGGCCGCCGGGTCAGCCGCCGCTGCGCCACCACAGCACGAAGAGGATGATCAGGATCGCCACGAATTGCAGCTGGACGCGCAGCTGCATCAGCCGCTGCGAGGTGTTGGCGCTGCCGCCCCGCATCATGTTGACGAGGCCCAGGATCAGGACCACGGCGACCGCGACGATGGCAATGGGGACGAGCGTGTTCGACAGCGTCATGGCAGGGAGTTAGACCCTCCGGCGACGCTTGGCCAGCCGTTGCGGCATCTTGTCCCCGGCGCTCTGCCGGTCTCGTCCTGAAGCCGTCCGGGTCAGGTCGCGGCCTGTGCGCCGGCGCGGCTGCGGATCGGCGTAGCCAGATCGCCCGCCAGAGCGCGGGAGAGGGCCGGCAATCCGTCCAGCAGGCTCGGCACGAAGGCTTGCGAGGGCGGGGGCCGCTTGGGCAGCGCGTGGAGCGCGGCCGCCATCACCGCCGGATCGCGCTCGCCCTCGCCGGTCTGGACGGGGTCAGGCAGCATTTGGACGAGGCCGAGTTCGTCCGCACGCCCGGCCCGGATCGCCTGTTCGCGGCGCGGGCGCATCCGCGGCACGATCAGGGCCGGCTTGTCGAAGGAGAGCACCTCGCAGAAGGTGTTGTAACCGCCCATCGCCACGACGCAGTGGGCGCGGTTCATCAGCAGTTCCAGGCGCGGCTCGAAGCCCAGCCCTTCGAGCTTGGGATTGCGGGCGATCCGTTCCGCGAAATCCTTGCGCTTCTCGCGGGACATGAAGGGACCGAAGACGATCAGAGCCGGCAGCTCGATCGTCGGATCGGTCTCATAGGCCGAAATCACCCAGTCGATGACGCCCGCCCCGTCGCCGCCGCCGCCGGGGGTGACGAGGATGAAGGGCTGCTTGGTGATGCGCGGGTAGCGGTTGGGCGGCATGGGGCTGGGCACCGCCCGCTTGAGATATCCCAGATAATTTACCTTGCCGGCAAAGCGCTCCGGCTCCGGCAGGCCGGTCAGAGGCGCATAGACGCTCTCGATGCCGTAGACGAAGATGTCGTCGTAATGGGTGTCGAGCACCTCGAGCGCACCGCTGGCCTGCCATTCGGCCAGCACGGCCGCCGGCTCATCGAGCACGTCGCGCAGGCCCAGGATAATGCGGGCGCCGCGCCGACGCAGCAGGTCCAGAGCCGGCCGGATCTCGCCGCGCAGCCCGAGCGGCTCCTTGTCGACGATGACGACATCCGGGTCGAAGGTGACGACCGTCTGCCGGATCAGCTCCATCCGCAGGGCGATGGTGTCGTCCAGGCCGAGATTGAGGTGGTGCGGCTGATAGCTGCCGTCCGCCTGCTTCTCGATCCCCGGAATGCGGATGTAATCGACGCCGTCGCCGAACTGGAAGCTCGAGATCACCGACGAGCCCGAGACGATCAGCACCGAGATATGCGGATAGCTGGCGACGAGCGCATTGGCGATCGCGCGGCAGCGGCGGATATGGCCGAGGCCGAAGGTGTCGTGGCTGTAGATCAGGACGCGCGGCGCATGGGGACTGCGCGGCGCGCGCCCGGCGCCGGGAAGGTCGACGACGTTGGCATAGATCGGCACGCCGGTCCTCCGGGACAGGTCAAAACGGCCTCCCATGATGCGGAAGGACGGACGATGCTCCAGCTCACTCCTAGAGCATCGTGGCCGCCCCGATGGGGATGCGCGATGTCTACGCGCCGCTTATAGCCGGCCGTCTCGCCCGATCCAAGACCGTCGGCCGGCATCGGCAAGAAGATCGCGCGGATCGGCGACCGAGACGGATGGATGCGCCGCAACGCGCTTGAGCAGGGTGTCCAGGAAGCTCCAGACGGTGTCGTCGTGATCGCGATGATGGAGGAGGACGCCGAGGGTTCCGCCCGCCGCGCTTGCTCCGGTGCCGGCCTCGCGGCGCCGCGCCAGCAGTCCGAGGAGTTCCGCCAGCAGATCGTCATGTGCGCGCCCGACGCGGCCGCGCTTCCAATCCATCACGTCGAGATGGGTGGGGAGCCGGGCGGGTCCCTGCTCCTGCGGGATGACGTCGTCGCGAAAGCAGGACAGTCCGGCGAAGCCGAGCGCCGGAAGCCTTGCGGCATGGGCGGGGTCGATCCGGTTCCAGGGCGGCACGAAGACGGGCAGCAGCGCGTCGGCCAAAAGATCGGTCAGCCTCGCTCTGGCGAGGGCAATCTCGGCATCGACCGCCTCCGCCCCGCGCGCGGCCGGGAATTCGGACTTCTTGGCCCCCGGCGGCGCCTGATTGCGATGGTGGCAGCCATGCTGGCAGGGCAAGAGCGCCGGCATCGAGCGCAAGGCCTGGGCCAGAGCCGGTTCAGCCTGCATCGGGATCACCGCCAGCAGCACCGGCGCGCCGAAGCGCTCGGCGAGCGCAGCCAGCCTGGACAAAGCGGGGGTGGGGGCGATCGCGTCGTCATCGCGCAGCCAGAGCCGCAGGGTCAGGCCCGTCGCGCTCCAGCGATCCAGTTCCGCCACGAAAGCGGGCCAAAGCGAGGCGCTCATGACAGCCGCTTCCCCTCGTCTGGCGCCATCTTGGCCCGCCGGTTTGCGACCGCGACCGCGAGAACTTCCGCCAGATTGTCGGCAGCTCGCGCCGGCGAGCGCTCCGCCATGGCAAAGCGCCGCGCCGCGCGGCCCATCCGCTCCCGGCGGTCCGGATCGCGCAGCAGGGCTTCCAGCGCGTCGGCGAAAGCGGCCTCGTCGCCTTCGGGCACGAGCAGGGCGGTTTCTCCTTGCGCCACCACATCTGCGACGCCGCCGCTGTCGAAGGCGACGACCGGCAGGCCGACCGCCTGCGCTTCGAGATAGACCAGGCCATAGGCCTCGCGCAGCCCCGGCCAGACGAAAAGATCATGGCCCGCGAGTTCGGCGAGGGCGCGTTCGCGCGGGAGCAGGCCGAGCCAGGAGACGCGGCCGGGCGGCAGGCCCGCGAAGGCGGGCTCGATGGTTGCACGCCCGCTTCCGTCGCCGATCACGCTCAGCCGCCAGTCCAAGTGACGGATGCGATCGAGGATGCGGGCGAGCGCGAGATAGCTGTTCTGCTTGGTGCCTGCGCGCATCATGGCGATGGTGACGAGGCGCAGGGGCTGCCGCTGCGTCCGACCGGCCTCGGGCGGCGCGGTGTCGAAAGCGACGAAGGGCGGCAGCTTGATCAGCGCGGTGCCCGGTCTGCGCCAGGGCTCCAGCCCCTGCCGGTCGCGCTCGGTGAAATAGATATGGGCGTCACCGGCCGCGAGCGCGCTGCGCACGAGCTGCGTATGCGGTGCCCATTCGCCCTCGGCCCGGCGGGGAGCATCGCTGGCTTCGGCGGTGACATAGGGGATGCCGAAGCCGGCCGAGAGGGTGGGCCCGAGCAGATCCGGCGCGCGGTAATAGTGATGGTAGGTGAACCAGAGATCGGGCGCGGACCGGTGGCGCCAGTGCGCGGTCAGATCCGCGCAAAGTGTGCGGGCGGTCGCCTGGAGGCCTGCGAGCTCGGCCGGGTCTGCGCTGCGCAGATAAAAGCGCGGTGCCGGCACGGGCTCGACCTCATGGCCGAGGCTGCGAAGCGCGGCGACGAGCTGGCGCGCCATGCGGCGGTCGCCCGAGACGCCGTCATCGTCGAACAGGTTGAGCGGGGTGTGGAAGGCGATGCGCACGCGAGAAAGGGATTGGCCTAGCGATAGGGATCGGCCGCGTCGCGCAGGCCGTCGCCGAGGAAGTTGAAGGCGAGGATGATCAGGATCACCGGCACGACCGGATAGAGCAGCCAGGGATAGAGCGCCACGACATTGATGTTCTGCGCCTCGTTCAGCATCACGCCCCAGCTCGTGATCGGCGGCCTGAGGCCCAGGCCGAGGAAGGAGAGCGCCGTCTCGCCCAGAATGGTTTTCGGGATGGTGATCGTCGCCGAGGCGATGAGATGGCTCATGAAGCCGGGCACCAGATGCAGGCCGATGATGCGCCGCGGTTTGGCTCCCATCAGCTGGGCTGCGACGACGTAATCCTCCTCGCGCAGCGAGAGCAGCTTGGAGCGCACGGAACGGGCGAGCCCCGTCCAGTCCATCAGGCCGAGGATGACGGTGATGCCGAAATAGACCAGCAAGGGGCTCCAGGAGGGCGGCATCACGGCCGCCAGCGCCAGCCAGAGCGGAATATGCGGAAGCGACTGCACGATCTCGATGATGCGCTGCACGACGAGATCGACCCGCCCGCCATAATAGCCGGCGATGCCGCCGATGATGATGCCGAGCACGAAGGAGATGCTGATCCCGATCAGGCCGATCGAGAGCGAGATGCGCCCGCCATAGAGGATGCGCGAAAACATGTCGCGGCCGAGCCGGTCCGATCCCAGCCAGAAGAAGGTGCCGCCCGCCGGCGGGCAGACCAGATGCCGGTCGCCCGGGATCACCCCCCAGAAATCATAGGAATCGCCGCGGCAGAAGAAGCGCAGCTTCTGCGGTTGCGTGCGGTCCTCGGTATATTCGCGCTTCAAATTCTCCATGTTGAGCTGGAGCTTGTAGGGATAGACGAAGGGGCCGAGGAACTGCCCGTCATGGAAGAGATGGACCGACTGGCCCGGTGCGCGGATGAAGTCGGTGTTGCGCGTGGTGTAGTGATAGGGAGCGAGGAATTCGGCGAAGGCCGCCATCGCATAGATCGCGAGGATGACGACTCCCGAGATCACCGCGAGGCGGTGCTTGCGGAATTTCCACCACATCAGCTGCGTCTGAGAGGCGAGATAGACCCGCTCCTGCGCCGGGGTCATTGCCTCGACGGCATAGGGGTCGAAAGGCGCGTCCGAGGCGGCATGCGGCAGCGGCGCGCCATCCGGCGGCAGATCCCCGAGAGCGTTCGCGGTCATCGGGGTCCCCGTCACTTGGTCGCCGCTCCCTGCAGCCGGATGCGCGGATCGAGGATCGCCAGCGCGATATCCGAAATCAGCACGCCGATGACGGTGAGAAAGGAGAGGAACATCAGGAAGGAGCCGGCCAGATACATGTCCTGGCTCTGCAAGGCCCGGATCAGCAGCGGGCCGGTGGTCTGCAGCGAGAGCACGATGGCGACGACCTCGGCCCCCGAGACGATGGAGGGCAGGATGTCGCCGATGTCGGAGATGAAGAAGTTCAGCGACATCCGCAGCGGGTATTTGCGCAGCGCCTTGCCCGGCGGCAGGCCCTTGGCGCGGGCCGTGACATAATACTGCTTCTGCAATTCTTCGAGGAGATTGGCGCGCAGGGCCCGGATCATCCCGGCGGTGCCGCCGGCGCCGATGATGATCACCGGGATCCAGAGGTGCTCCAGCACCGATTTCAGCTTCGCCCAGCTCATCGGCTGGTTGAGATAGGCCGGATCGACTAGTCCGCCGATCGAGGTGCCGAACCAGATATTGGCGAAATACATGAACACCAGCGCCAGCAGGAAATGCGGCACGGCGAGCCCGATCAGGCCGATGAAGGTCAGCCCGTAATCGCCCCAGCTGTATTGGTGGGTGGCGGAGTAGATGCCGATGGGGAAGGCGACGATCCAGGTGAAGACGATGGTGGCGAAGGAGACCAGCATCGTCAGGAACAGGCGGTCGCCGACGATCTCGCGCACGGGGCGCTGATACTCGAAGGAATAGCCCATATCGCCACGCAGCAGACCGGCGACCCAATAGAGATACCGTTCCACCGGCGGCTTGTCGAAACCGTATTCCTTCTTGAGGAACTCGATGCGGCTCATATCGGCCTTTTCGCCCTGGGCCTGCATCTCGGCCGCGAGCGTCTCGAAATAATCTCCCTCGGGCAGGTTGATCACCGTGAAGATCAGGGCGCTGGTCACGATCAGCGTCGGGATCATGATCAGGATACGCTTGAGGATGTAGCGGAGCAGCACGACCCTAGCCCTCGCCTGCCGTCTTGCGGTCAAACCAGAAGGTGTCCGGCATGTAGCGGCCGAGGAAGGCGCCGGGCTCGAAGCTGTAGAGCCCCTCGGCCGGCACGTTGCGCAGCTCGCGCGAACTCACGATCGGCTGCAGCGTGCCGTTGATGACGCCGATGGTGAAAAGCTGGTCGGCGTTGATCGCGAGCATCTCCTCCCAGATCTTGCGGCGCTCGTCGCGCGTGACGCTGACGCGCCAGTGCTGGTAGAGCTGCAGGAGATCGTTCGCCTCCGCCAGCGCGGGTCTTTCCCCCTCGCGGCCATTGCTTTCGAAGAACTGGCCCCAGCGCGGCCATTGGAACTGGGCCGGCGAGGTAGGAGCCAGCGTATCGGGCTCCATGTCCGGCGTGACGAGGGCGTTGTCCATCCCGGCCCAGCCGGACATGATCGTCTGGCCGGCCAGGATGCGGCGGCGGAAGACGTCGCGCTGGCTCGATCGCGGATAGATCTTGATGCCGACCGCCAGGAAATCCTGCTTCAGCAGATCGAGAATGTCGGTTTCCTCGGTGTTTTCCCCGGCGGTCTCGATGCTGAACTCCAGCCTGCGGCCGTCCGGCAGCAGGCGCACCCCGTCATCGTCCCGCCTGGTCAGGCCGATCTCATCGAGCAAGCGGTTGGCCAGGGCCGGATCGTGCTGCGTCCAGAGCTTGGCGAGGCGGGCGTCGTAAAGCGGGCTCTCGGGCAGGGCCGTGTTGCCGCTGACGCGGGCGAGGCCAAAGAAGATGACCTTGTTGACGTCCTCGCGGTTCATCGCGACCGAGAGCGCCCGCCGATAGCGCACATCGCGATTGAGATCGCGCCAGACCGGGTCGATCGCGTTGAGATTGGGCAGAAGCGCGAAAAAGGAGCCTTCCGCCCGCTTCCACAGCCGCACATCGAGATCCATCCGCTTCGAGGCATCCTTGAGGAAGGTGTAGTTGTCGAAGCGCAGATAGCGCGCCTGCAGGTCCGCCTCGCCGGCCGCTGTCTTGGCGGGCACCAGCGAGCTCGTGCCGATCGTCAGCGTCACGCGGTCGGCATAGGGCAGTTGCCGGCCGTTCTCGTCAATGCGGTGAAAATAGGGGTTGCGCTCGAAGACGAACTGCTCGGCCGGCAGCGGTGTCGTGTTGCGCCAGGGCTCGAGCGTCGGCAGATGCGGATTCTCCGGCCGGTACATGCGGGACTGGCGCTCGTGCAGCGCGCCCCAATCGCGCACGCGGTTACGGGCGATCGCATCGGCCAGCTCGCGCTTGTCGGCATAGCGATCGTGGAAGCGCTTGAGATAGCGCGAGGGCATGAAGAGGTAGGTCGGCTGCGCATCGGCCAGCGCGGGCAGGAAAATCGGGTTCGGCGTGGTCCAGCTGTAGCGGATCACGGTTTCGCTGACGATGTCGATGCGCGGCGGATCGCCGCCCGAGAGCAGCGCCGGTGGCGGCCCGCCGGGGAAGAGGCGCCGGTTGTTGGCGACATCCTCCCACCAGTAGCGGAAATCCTCCGTGGTGAAGGGGGACCCGTCCGACCAGCGATGGCCGGCCCGCAGGGTCAGGGTGAAGATCCGCCCCTCCTCGATATCGAAGCGCTCCAGAACGTCGGGCGTCAGCTCGAGGTCGTCGCCATAGACGACGAGGCGCGTGTAGCCGTAGAGGGTCATCATCCGCAGGTCGCGCTGGTCGCCCATCAGCATGCGGATATCGCCGCCATGACGGCCCGGCAGGCGCTCGCGCTTTGCCATGTCGATCAGGCGCGGGGTGTCCGGCAGACGGTCGGCTACGGGGGGCAGGGCGCCGGAGGCGACGCGCTCGGCCAAATAGGGGCTGTCGATGGCGCCAGCCGGCAGGGGCAGCGCCCGCGCAGGGCCGACGCGGCCGAGGGGGGAGAAGGCGGCGGCGCCCATCAGCAGGGCCGTGCGACGTGTCGGCCTCGTCCAGCACCCGTTCACGAGACCAGCTCCCTGATATCGGCATTCGCGCGAGCGAGCACAAAATGCCCCTCGCCGAGCGGCAGATGCGAGAGCGCCGCGCCATCCTCGCCATGACGGAAGGCCGTGCCCCAATGGCGCTCGTCGGAGGCGCCGCCCGTCGCGGTCAGCTTGAAGTCGAGCTTGCGGTCGAGATCGGCGAAGGGCACCGAGCGCAGCAGCGCCCGGGTGTAGGGATGGGCCGGAGCCGTGAAGATGCGGTGGCGCGGGGCGATCTCGACGATCCGTCCATTGGCCATCACAGCGATCCGTTCCGCCATGTAGTTCACCACCGCGAGATTGTGGGAGATGAACAGGAAGGTCAGGCCGCGCTCGGCCTGGAGATCCTTCAGCAGGTTGAGGATCTGCGCCTGCACCGAGACGTCGAGCGCCGAGACCGGCTCGTCGCAGATGATCAGCTCCGGATCGAGCGCCAGAGCGCGGGCGATGCCGATGCGCTGGCGCTGGCCGCCGGAGAAGGAATGCGGGTAGCGGTTGAGGAAGCGGGTATCGAGCCCGACATCCTGCATCAGCTGCCTGACCCGTTCCCCCTGCTCCCGCGCGTCGCCCCGGCCGTGAACCACCAGCGGCTCGCGCAGGATGTTCTGCACCGTCATGCGCGGGGAGAGCGAGGAGACCGGGTCCTGGAAGATCATCTGGACCTTCGGCCGGAAGGCGCGCAGCGCCTCGCCGTCCAGCGCGAGAATGTCGGTGCGGCTGTGGCCATCGTCAAAGACGACCTCGCCCCCATCGGCGGAGACCGCGCGCATTACGATCTTGCTGACCGTGGTCTTGCCGCAGCCGCTCTCGCCAACGAGGCCGAGGCACTCGCCGCGGCGGATGTCGAAGGAGACGTCGTCGACCGCTTTCGTGGCGGTCAGGCTGCCCTTGCCGAAAAAGCCGCGCGAGCCGGTGACGTAGGTCTTGCTCAGATGGCGTACGCGCAGGAGCGGGGTGGCAGCCGCTGCGGAATCCGCCGAGGTCGGCCGCGGCTCGGCCTTCGGGCGAGGCCGCGCCTCGCGCAGCGCCACCAGCCGCTCGCCCTCCTTCATGTCGAAATGCGGCGAGGCGTTGAGCAGAGCCTTCAGATAGGGGTGGCGCGGCCGGCGGAAGACGTCCTCGGCGGTGCCGCGCTCCATGATCTGCCCATGGAAGATCACCACGACCTCGTCCGCCATATTGGCGACGACGCCCAGATCATGGGTGATGAGCAGGATCGCCATGCCCATCTCGGCCTGGAGATCGCGCATCAGGTCGAGCACCTGAGCCTGGATCGTCACGTCGAGCGCGGTCGTCGGCTCGTCGGCGATGAGCAGGGCCGGCCGGCAGATCAGCGCCATGGCCAGCATGGCGCGCTGGCGCAGCCCGCCCGACAATTCGAAAGGGTAGGCCCCGAAGGCGCGGGGCGGGTCCTTGAAGCCGACCCGCTTCAGCATCGCCTCGATCTGCTCGCGGGCCTGCTTCTTCGGCATGGGCCGGTGGAGCAGCAGCGCTTCCTCGATCTGGTTGCCGATGGTGTGGACCGGCGAGAGCGAGGACATCGGCTCCTGGAAGATCATGCCGATCCGCCCGCCGCGCAGGGCCCGGATGCCGGGCCCTTCCGCCGGGAGCCCCGCGATATCCACCACCGTGTCGGGCGCCGCCGGGTCCCGGAACAGGATCTCGCCGCCGGTCACGGCGCCCGAGCGCGGCAGCAGCCCCATGATCGCCTGGGAGATCACCGATTTGCCCGAGCCGGATTCGCCGACCAGCGCCACCGTCTTGCCGGCGGGAACGCGCAGGCTCACGCCCTTCACGACATCGCGAGCCAGCCCGTGGATCGTGAAGCCGATCTGCAGATCCTTGACTCGCAGGATGTCCATGACCCGAAACGACGCCTGCCTTCGAACCCAGCCGGTTATGACCTCAAACCCACTAGACGTCGAAAGTTCCGACTTGCCAATGGCTTTCGCCAATGCGTGGGGCCTTCGTCGTCTGCCCTGCGCGGATGACGGCGGCGCGACGGCACAGGCGCGCGCGGCGGATCAAAGGCAGAGGCCCCTGGATATGGACGGGGGCGCCCGCGATGCATAAGTGAAGGGATCGACTTCCGCCGCGCCGGACAGGATCGCGCCTTGGATTCCAATCTCTTCCGGTACATCTGGCAGAAGAGCCGGGGCGAGCAGATCGTCGTCCTGCTGATCATCCTCGTCTCGATTCCGTTCAACTGGGCCTCGTTCGACGTGCCCAAGCGCATCGTGAACGACGCGATCCAGGGCGGCGCCTTCAAGAACGGCAAGACCAGCGCCACGCTGTTCGAGATGTCGTTCCATCTGCCGGACTGGGCCGGGGGCTGGGGCTTCAAGCTCTTCGACGGGTTTCAGGTCGATCAGCTCGGGCTGCTGTTCGGCCTGTCCTTCTATTTTCTGCTGCTGGTGCTCATCAATGGCGGCTTCAAATATGTCGTGAACGTCCGCAAGGGCATTCTCGGCGAGCGCATGCTGCGCCGCATGCGCTACGACCTGTTCAGCCAGCTGATGCGGTTCCGGCCGGAAGAGATCCGGGCGGTGAAGCCGGCCGAGATCGCGAGCATGATCAAGGACGAGGTGGAGCCGATCGGCGCCTTTGTCGGCGATGCCTTCATCCAGCCGGTCTTCCTGCTGAGACAGGCCCTGACGGCGCTGGTCTTCATCATGGTGCAGAGCGTTTGGCTGGGCTCGATCGCGCTGCTGATCGTGCTCGCGCAGGCGATCATCATTCCGATCCTGCGGCGCGAACAGCTGCGGCTGGGGCGCGAGCGGCAGATCGCCTCGCGCTCGCTGGCCGGGCGCATCGGCGAAATCGTCGATGCCGGGCCGATGATCCAGGCCCACGGCGCGACGGCCTATGTGCAGTCCGACATCGCCGGGCGGCTGGGTACGCTGTTCGACATCCGCTACGCGCTCTACAAGCGCAAATTCGCCGTCAAATTCCTCAACAATCTGCTCGCCCAAGTCACGCCGTTCTTCTTCTACGCGATCGGCGGCTTCTTCGCCCTGCAGGGGCGGCTGGATATCGGCCAGCTCGTGGCGGTGATCGCCGCCTATCGCGATCTGCCGCCGCCGATCAAGGAACTGATCGACTGGGACCAGCAGCGCAACGACGTCACCATCAAATACGAGCAGGTGATCTCGCAGTTCAATAGCGACGACGTGCTGCTGCTCGGGGACGGGGCGGCGATCGCGCCGCTGCCGGACAAGGGCGAGATCCGCATCGAATCGTTGCAGATGCTCGACAATCGCGGGCAACCGCTGCTCATGCCGTTCTCGCTGTCGCTGCCGCGTCCCGGCCTGGTCGCTCTCGTCGGCCCCC
This sequence comes from Allobosea sp., assembly GCF_048595345.1. Taxonomy (GTDB): domain Bacteria; phylum Pseudomonadota; class Alphaproteobacteria; order Rhizobiales; family Beijerinckiaceae; genus Allobosea. The sequence continues at coordinate 24,834 of NZ_JBMDWH010000003.1, read as the reverse complement.
AGGGGGGCGGCAAGGACGTGCTGGGGCGCGTGCTCGGCCGGCAGGCGACGAACTACACCGGCAAGGTGCTGATCGACGGCGAGCCGCTGGCCGACATGTCCGTCGAGCGGGCGAGCCATCTCATCGGCTATGCCGGCGACGAGCCGGAGCTGATCGCGGGGACCATCCGTGACAACATCCTGCTGCCGCTCAAGCGCCACCGGCCAGCGATCAAGCGCGAGGGCCGGGTCGGGGAGGGCGAGCACCGGCGTTTCGTGGAGGCGATCCGCTCAGGCAATTCGCCCTTTCCCTACGAGGCGGACTGGACCGATTACGAGGGCGCGGGGGTGGCCGATGCGGCGGAGCTCGCGGCCCGCGTGCGCGAGTTGCTCGACGTGTTCGGCTGCACCGAGGACATCTACCAGCTCGGGCTCGGCGGCAAGGTGATGCCGCCGCTCAGCGAAGGCGCTGTCGACCGCATCATCGCCGCCCGGCGGGCCGTGGCGGCCGAGCTCGCCCGGGTCGACCGCGGCAATCTCATCGAACCCTTCGTGCTCGACCGCTACAACGAGAACGGCACGCTCGCCGAGAATCTCATCTTCGGCACACGCACCAGCCCGCGCTTCGACAATGCGAGCCTGCTCTTCGAGCCCTATGCCCATGCGATCCTGAAGGCGGAGGCGCTGGTCGAGCCGCTGGCCGAGATGGGCGCGCGCATCGTCGCCACCGTGGTCGAGATTTTCACCGGGCTGCCGCAGGGCCATGCCCTGTTCCAGCGCTATTCCTTCGGCGTCGGCTTCGATTTCGAGCGGCTGAACGAACTCGCAGAGGTTCTCGCCAAGCAGGACATGCGCGCACCGCTGGACGCGGTGACCGAGCGCGACCTCGTGGCGCTGGCGCTCGGCTATATCGAGCCCAAGCACCGGCTCAACCTGATCGACGACCGGCTGCGCCGGCGTATCCTGCGGGCGCGGGCGAGCTTCCGGGCGCATCTGCCGGCGAATGCCGCGGAGGATGTCGATTTCTACGATCCGGACAAGGTGATGATCGGTGCCAGCGTGCGCGACAACCTGCTCTTCGGGCGCATCGGCTATGGTGTCGCCGATGCCGAGCAGCGGGTCGCCGAGGTGATGCATCAGGCGCTGGAGCGGTCGGGGCTGGAGGAGTCGCTCTATCGGCTCGGGCTGAACACCGAAGCCGGCATTCGCGGGCGGTATCTGCCGGCGAAGCTGCGGCAGGCGATTCCGCTGGTGCAGGCGCTGGTCAAGGCGCCGCAGATCGCGGTGCTCGACATGGGTGGGCTGCTCGCGCTCTCGGACGAGCCGGCCGAGATCCTGGGGCGGCTGCGTCGCCACTGCCAGGACGCAACCCTTTTCCTTCTCGCTCGCGATGCGCATCTCCTGGAAGATGCCCCGATCCGCGTGACGTTCCACGGCCCGGCGGGCACGATCCAGAATCAGGGGCGGGACGAAACCGACGAGATCGACGAGAATGGGGCGGGGCGGGCCCCGGAAAGTCCTGCCCTGGAACGGATGGAGGCGAGGTCATGACGCTCGAGACCGATATCGGTTGTCTGAAGAGCCTGCCGCTCTTCCAGGAGATGCCGACCTCGCGGCTCAAGCTGCTCGCACTGATGGGCGAGCGGCTGCGCTTCGCGCCGGGCACGGTGCTGGTCGGCGATGCCCAGCGCCCCGACGGGGTCTATGTCGTGCTTCAGGGCGAGGTCGAATACTCGCAGGACCGGGACGACGGCGCCGGCACGCGCTTCCGCACGGAGGCGGGCAGTCTCTTCGGCGATGTGGCGCTGCTGAGCGGCGAGCGCTTCCGCGGCCGGGTGAGCGCCCGCACCGAGGTGCAGGCGCTGCGCATCCCGCGCGACCTCTTCTTCGAGCTGCTGCAGACGGTGCCCGAGTTCAGCCTGGCGATCTGCCGGGATCTGGCGACGCGCGTCGCCCGCCTCGCCAATGTCGTGCTCGGCGATGCCGAGCCGGTCGCCTGATCGGATTCGCGGATGAGCGCTACCCCCGTTTCCGGCTCCGGCCGCGCTGGCATGGGCGCCGGGATGGAGCAGGTCTCCTCCTGGAGCCGGGATATCCGCCTCGTTTCGGGGGTGATTCTGCTCGTCTTCGCGACGACGCATTTCCTGAACCATGCGCTCGGCATCTTCGGCGTGGCGGTGATGGAGGAGGCGCAGGCCTGGCGCTATGGCGTGTGGCACAGCTGGCCGGGCACCATCGCACTTTATGCGGCGATGATCGTGCATCCGCTCTTCGCGCTGCTGCGGGTGGCGCAGCGGCGCACCTTCCGCATGCCCGCCCGGGAAATGATCCAGATCGCGCTCGGTTTGACGATCCCCTTCCTGCTGGTCGACCATGTGATCGCGACGCGGGTGATGGGCTCCTATTTCCAGATGGATGAGAGCTATCACTCCGTGCTGCGCCGGCTCTGGCCTCGCTATGCGCCGGCCCAGTCGCTGCTGCTGCTGCTGGTCTGGGTGCACGGCATGATCGGCATCCATTTCCTGCTGCGCGGGCGCGAGAGCTACCGCCATTGGCGGGACGTGTTCATGCTCGGCGCCGTGCTGGTGCCGCTGCTGGCGCTGATCGGCTTCTCGGTCGCGGCCCGGGAGGCCCAGCTGATGGCGCTGCCGGATGAAGCGATGACGCAGGCCCAGATCGCGATGGCGGATTTCAACGTCACCTGGGCCAAGAGCACCTTCTACGGACTGGTCGGCTGCTTCGTTCTGTTCGTCGTGGTCCGCGAGGTGCGGGTGCGGACCACGCGGCAGATCACGCTGCGCTTCGTCGGCCATGGCACCCGCCGCACTGCGCCCGGGCCGACGGTGCTGGAGATGTTCCGCCGCTTCGGCATTCCCCATGCCGCGCTCTGCGGCGGGCGGGCGCGCTGCGCCACCTGCCGGGTGCTGGTGATCGACGGCGCCGACACGCTGCCCCCGCCCGGTGCCAACGAAGCAAGGCTGCTGCGCCGCATCTCGGCGCCGGAGCGCGTGCGCCTCGCCTGCCAGATCCGGCCGCGCGACGATCTCCAGGTGCAGATCCTGCTCGCCTCGCGCCTGAACGCGGCGCCGGGGCGCACGCTGGAGCCCGACGCCATGATGGGCAAGCGCGGCCTCACCGTGCTGGTCGCGGATCTGCGCGCCTTCTCCGCGCTGTCCGAGCGGCAATTGCCGCAGGAGCTGATCGGCCTGCTGAACCGCTTCTACGACGAGATGGGCCAGGCGATCGCCGCTCATGACGGCCGGATCGACGCTTTCTACGGCGACGGCTTCATGGCGGTGTTCGGACTGGAGGGCACGCCCGCCCGCGCCGCCCAGGCCGCGATCACCGCCGCGGCCGATATCGTGCGGGCCGTCGAGGCGCTGAACCGCGAATTCGGCGCCGCTTTGCCACTGCCGCTGCGCATCGGGATCGGCATCCACACCGGCGAGACGATCACCGGGGCGGTCGAGAACGACAATCTCGGGCGGCGGGACATCACCGTCGGCGAGACCGTGATGATCGCCGCGCAGCTGGAGGCGGCGACGCGCCGCGTCCTCGCCGATGTCGTGGTCTCGGAAGAGACGATCCGCGTCAGCGGCCGCAGTTATGCCGGTACAAGCTCGCTGAAGGTGCCGGTGAAGGGCCGGGAGAAGCCGCTCCACGCTTTCGGCTTCGTCAGCGCGCCCGAAGAGCGGAGCAAACGCGACCGGCGGGATGGGGAGATCGCCCCGGCCTCCGTCGAACCGGAGCCCGGGCCGGTCGCCGCGCAGGCGCCCGAGGCAAAGGACGCCTCCTGAAACCCGTGCGTGGCGCTGGCCTTCGCCGGCAGGCCTGCCTATGGTCCGGCGCCCTCGCTCTCTCTGCCCCGATCGAAACCGATGAAGCCAGAACCGCCCGTGGAGGCCGTCCACGATCTGTTGCGCGGCATGGCCGCCTTGTCCGGCCATCCGATCATCGCCGATGTCGCCCGCCTTTATGGCAAGGGCGCGCCGGCCGATCTCTCGATCGCCCTCAACCACAAGCAGATCGCGTCCAAGCAATGGCTGGTCGAGACGCTTGCCGAGGTGATGCCGCGGCCCGAAGGGCCGGTCTGGGTGCTCGGTGCCTGGTATGGCGTGCTGGGAGCGCTGTTGCTCGCGGATGAGCGGCTCGGGATCGGGCAGGTCGTCAGTCTCGACATGGACCCGACCTGCGCGCCCATCGCCGAGACGCTGAACCAGCGCCATGTCGAGACGGGGCGCTTCCGGGCGGTCACCGCCGACATGACCGGCCTCGATGTCGGGGCGATGGAGACGACCCCAGGCCTCGTGATCAACACCAGCTGCGAGCATCTGCCGGATGTGCCCGGGTGGCTGGCGACGCTGCCGCCGGGCCTGCCGCTGTTGCTCCAGTCGAACGATTATGATCGCGAGCCGGATCATCGCAGCTGCGTGCCCTCACTCGAAGCATTCCGCGAACAGGCGGGGCTGTCGGAGATCTGGTTCGCGGGCGCGCGGCCGACCAAGAACTATACCCGCTTCATGCTGATCGGACGGCGATGAGCGCATCGCAGCCGCAGGCCGGCGAGCCCGTGCGCATCGCCATCGCGATGAAGGGCTATCCGCGCCTCTCGGAAACCTTCATCGCGCAGGAACTGCTGGGGCTGCAGCAGCGCGGCGTCAGATTCGAGATCTGGTCGCTGCGGCATCCGACCGATCCCGACAGGCATCTGATGCACCGGCAGATCGCTGCGCCGGTGCGCTATCTGCCGGAATATCTGCACGACGAGCCAGCCCGGGTCGGGCGGGGGCTGCGTTCAGCGCTGCGACGGCCGGGACTGTTTCGGTTGTTGCCGGTCTTCCTGCGGGACCTCGCGCGCGACGCGACGCGCAACCGTTGGCGCCGCTTCGGCCAGGCCTGCGTGATGGCGCGCGAGCTGCCGGCCGGTATCCGGCATCTGCATGTGCACTACCTGCATACGCCGGCTTCGGTCATCCGCTATGCGGCGCTGCTGCGCGGGCTGACATGGTCCTTCTCGGCCCATGCCAAGGACATCTGGACGACGCCGGACTGGGAGAAGCGCGAGAAGATCGCCGATGCCGCCTGGGGCGTGACCTGCACGCAGGACGGGCACCGGGAACTCGAACGCCTGTCCGACCGGCCGGGCACGGTTTCGCTGGTCTATCACGGGCTCGATCTCACGCGCTTTCCCGCCCCGCCTGAGCGATCCCGGCGCGATGGCTTGCAGCCGGTCGATCCCGTGCGCCTCGTCACCATCGGCCGGGCGGTGGAGAAAAAAGGGTTCGACGATCTGCTCGCCGCGCTGGCGCTTCTGCCGATGGGGCTGCACTGGCACCTGACTCATATCGGCGGGGGCGAAAAGCTCGCTGCGCTGAAGCGTCAGGCCGAAGAACTCGGCCTCTCCGACCGGATCGTGTGGGCGGGGCCGAAGGCGCAAGGCGAGGTGATCGCGGCGCTGCGAGAGGCCGATCTCTTCGTCCTGCCCTCCAAGCAGGCCGGCGATGGCGACCGTGACGGGTTGCCGAATGTGGTGATGGAGGCGGCGAGCCAGGCCCTGCCGATCGTGGCGACCGATTTCGCCGGCATTCCGGAATTCGTGCGGCAGGGCGTGGAGGGGTTGCTGGTGCCGCCCGGCGATGTCGCGGCTCTCGCCGAGGCGCTGGCGGCGCTCGCAGCCGGCCCCGAGCGCCGGGCCGGGATGGGCGATGCGGCCCATGCTCGACTCACCGGCGCGTTTTCGGCTGGGGCCGGGCTCGATGCGGTGGCGGCGCAGCTGCGCCGCTCGGCGGGCGCGGCGCCATGAGTGGCCGCGTCCTCATCGCCGTCACGCATCTCCTCGGCAGCGGGCATCTCGTGCGCGCGGTGCAACTCGCCCGGGCGCTGGCGCGGGCGGGTTTTTCCGTGACGCTGGCGAGCGGCGGCATGCCCCTGTGGGCGATGGAGGATGAGCCCTTCGCCTTCCTGCAACTGCCGCCGGTCCGCACGGAGGGTGTCGATTTCCGCCGCCTGCTCGACGAGACCGGCCAACCCGTCACACCGGAGCGGATGGCGGCCCGCATCGCGATGCTGGAGCAGGCGGCGGCGCGTCTCGCCCCCGATGTCGTCCTCACCGAGCATTTTCCGTTCGGGCGCCGGCAGATCGCGGACGAGTTTCTGGCGCTGATCGCGGCGGCCCGGCGGGCCAACCCTTCGGCCCTGGTGCTGTCCTCGATCCGGGACGTGCTGGTGACGCCGAAGCCGGCCCGCATCGCCGAGGCGCAGGAGCGCATCGCGCGACTCTTCGACGCGGTGCTGGTGCATGGCGAGCAGAGCGTTCTGCCGCTCTGCCGATCCTGGCCTGTGACGGAAGAGCTCGCCGCCAAGCTGCTCGATGTCGGCTATCTGGGCGCGCCCGCCGCAGTCGCAGCCCTGGCTCCCGGCGCGCCGACGATGGCAGGGCATCCCGATGGCGAGGCCGAGATCCTGGTCTCGGGGGGCGGATCGGCCGCGGCCCTGCCGCTCTTCGCTTTGGCGCTCCAGGCGGCGTCGCTGCTGCCTGAGCGGCGCTGGCGCGTCCTCGTCGGACGTGGCGTGGCACAGGCCGATCTTGAGAACCTCGCCGCGAAAGCGCCCGAAAACGTCGTCGTCGAGCCGGCGCGTCCCGATTTCCCGGCGCTGCTGGCGGCTTGCGCGCTCTCGATCAGCCAGGCGGGCTACAACACCGTGCTCGATCTCGCGGTCGCGCGACGCCCGGCGATCCTGGTGCCCTTCGATGCCGGCGGCGAAACCGAGCAGGGCATCCGTGCCGAGGCCTTCGCGGCCGCCGGGCTGGCGACCTGCCTCAGGTTGGAGGGGCTGACGCCGCAGCGTCTGGCCGATGCGGTGCGCGACGACATCGGCAAGCCGGTGCCGCGCTGGCCCGTGCCGGTCGACGATGGCGGGCGGGCGGCGGCGGCGGTGAGGGGGCTGCTGGACGCGCGGCGGCGGGTGTCGGGTCCCTGAGCCGGCATGCCCTTCGCGAGGGCCGGGTTGCAGCTTTGCGAATTGCCGCTTCCGGGCTTTCGCTTTAATGAAGACCGATCCGCCTCCCTCCTCGGTCGGCACTGGGCAACCGGTTCATCCGGACAAGGCCCCGCGCCCGGAGACTTGACGATGACGACGACGACTGCGCCCGGCCTGCCCGACATGAAGCTGTCGGTGCGTCAGACCTTCGGGATCGAGTCCGATCTGGAAGTGCCGGCCTTTTCGCAGACCGACCCGCATGTGCCCGATCTCGATCCGGATTACCGCTTCGACCGCGACACCACGATCGCGATCCTGGCCGGCTTCGCGCATAATCGCCGCGTGATGATCTCGGGCTATCACGGCACCGGAAAGTCGACCCATATCGAGCAGGTCGCGGCCCGCCTCAACTGGCCCTGCGTGCGCGTCAACCTCGACAGCCATGTCTCGCGGCTCGATCTGGTCGGCAAGGACGCGATCGTGCTGAAGGAAGGCAAGCAGATCACCGAGTTCCAGGACGGCATCCTGCCCTGGGCGCTGCAGAACAACATCGCCCTCGTCTTCGACGAATACGATGCCGGCCGCCCCGACGTGATGTTCGTGATCCAGCGCGTGCTGGAACAGGCCGGCAAGCTGACGCTGCTGGACCAGAAGCGCGTCATCCGCCCCCACGGCGCGTTCCGCCTGTTCGCCACAGCCAACACGGTCGGCCTCGGCGATACCTCCGGCCTCTATCACGGCACGCAGCAGATCAATCAGGGTCAGATGGACCGCTGGTCGATCGTGACCACGCTGAACTATCTGCCGCATGACAACGAGGTCGCGATCGTCCTCGCCAAGTCGAAGCACTACCAGAAGACCGCGGATGGCAAGGACATGGTCAACAAGATGGTGCGCGTCGCCGATCTCACCCGCAACGCCTTCATGAACGGCGATCTGTCGACCGTCATGAGCCCGCGCACGGTGATCACCTGGGCCGAGAACGCGGCGATCTTCGGCGATATCGGCTTTGCCTTCCGCGTCACCTTCCTGAACAAGTGCGACGAGATGGAGCGCACGCTGGTGGCCGAGTTCTTCCAGCGCTCTTTCGGCAAGGAACTGCCGGAGAGCGCGGCGAACGTGGTTCTCAGCTGAGGGCGGCACGCATCATGGCCACCCTCCAGCGCGAGACCGATGTCGCGGCGACGAGGGAAGCCGTGGTTGCGGGGCTCAGCGCCCATAACGCCTCCCGGGTCGGGCCGCGCAACGGCGAGCCGCTCGCGCTCAGCCTGCGGGATGAGGCGGGCATCATCGTCGGCGGCCTCATCGGCGAGCTGAAATGGCAATGGCTCCATGTCGATCTTCTCTGGATCGACGAGAGCCAGCGCGGCGCGGGTCATGGCGAAGGGCTGATGGCGCTGGCCGAGGCCATGGCGCGCGACCATGGCGCGCGCGGTGTCTATCTCTCGACGATGAGCATCCAGGCGCCGGGCTTCTACCCCAAGCTCGGCTACAAGCCCTGCGGCGAGATGGCGGACTATCCCGTCGCCGGGCAGACGCTGTTCCATTTCGCGAAGGCGCTATGAGCATCTCGAACCGCAAGCCCGGCACGCCGAAGGAAGCCCCGTCAGAGCCGCTGAAGCGCGCGGTCTCCGGCGCGATGAAGGCCATCGCCCGCAAGCCGGAGATGGAGATCGTCTTCGCCTCCGACAAACCCTCGCTCGTCGGGGAGCGCGCCCGTCTGCCCGAGCCGCCGCGCAAGCTGACGGCCGGCGACGTCGCGATCCTGCGCGGCCATGCCGATTCGATGGCGCTCAGGCTCGCCTGCCACGACGCTTCTGTGCATCGCCGGGCCGCGCCGGAGGGCGACGCCGCGCGCGCGGTGTTCGATGCGATCGAGCAGGCGCGGGTGGAATCCATCGGCTCGCGCCGTATGTCCGGCATGGCCGGCAATATCTCGGCCATGCTGGAGGATAAATACCACCGCGGCGGCCGCTACGAGGAGATTACCGACCGAGCGGATGCGCCGCTGGAGGATGCGCTGGCGCTGATGGTGCGCGAGCGGCTGACCGGCATCAAGCCACCCAAAGCTGCCGAGAAGCTCGTCGATCTCTGGCGCGAGCAGATCGAGGCCAAGGCGGGCGCCGATCTCGACCGGCTCTCGAAGACGATCGAGGACCAGCGCGGCTTCGCCCGCACGGTCCGCGACCTGCTGGCCTCGCTCGACATGGCCGACCAGTCGGCCCAGGGCGACGAGGCCGAGGAGGACGACGACAATCAGGACCAGTCCTCTGAGGACCAGGAGCAGCAGGAAGGCGAATCCGAGCAGCAGAGCGGCCAGGATCGCTCCGAGGTCGAGGTCAGCGAGGATGCGACGGAGGAGCTGGAAGACGGCGCCTCCGAAGCCAGCGACGCGCCGGCCGGCGACTGGGAGGAGGAGGACGAGAACTCCGAATCCGAGGAGGCCGGCGAGGCCCCGCGCCCGCGAGAAGCCAAGAACGACGGCCGGCAGGCGACCGACTACAAGGCCTATACCCAGAAATTCGACGAGATCGTCACGGCCGAGGAACTCTGTGACGCCGAGGAGCTGACGCGGCTCAGAGCCTATCTCGACAAGCAACTGGCGCATCTTCAGGGCGTGGTCGCGCGCCTCGCCAATCGCTTGCAGCGCCGTCTGATGGCGCAGCAGAACCGCACCTGGCAGTTCGACCTGGAAGAGGGCGCGCTCGATCCGGCCCGGCTGCCGCGCATCATCCTCGATCCGTTCCAGCCGCTTTCCTTCCGGCAGGAATCGGACACGAACTTCCGCGACACGGTGGTGACGCTGCTGATCGACAATTCTGGCTCGATGCGCGGCCGGCCGATCACGGTGGCGGCGACCTGCGCCGACATCCTCGCCCGCACGCTGGAGCGCTGCGGCGTCAAGGTCGAGCTGCTCGGCTTCACCACCGGCGCCTGGAAGGGCGGGTTATCACGCGAATCCTGGCTTCAGACCGGCAAGATGGCCAATCCCGGCCGCCTCAACGATCTGCGCCATATCATCTACAAATCGGCGGACGCACCCTGGCGGCGTGCGCGCAAGAATCTCGGTTTGATGATGCGCGAGGGGCTGCTCAAGGAGAATATCGACGGCGAGGCGCTGGATTGGGCGCATAAGCGCCTGCTGGCGCGGCCAGAGCAGCGCAAGATCCTGATGGTGATCTCGGACGGCGCGCCGGTCGACGATTCGACCCTGTCGGTCAATGCCGGCAACTATCTGGAGCGGCATCTGCGCCATGTGATCGCCGAGATCGAGACCCGCTCGCCGGTCGAGCTGATCGCCATCGGCATCGGCCACGACGTCACGCGCTACTACCGGCGCGCAGTCACCATCGTCGATGCCGAGGAACTCGGCGGGGTGATGACCGAGAAGCTGGCGGAGCTCTTCGAGGAAGACGGCGCCGCCGGCGGAACCGGGGCGCGGCGCCGCTGATGCGCTTCCACCGCCGCCAGGTGCTGGCAGGGCTCGCGGGCCTGGCCTGTCCGGGCGCGGCGCAGGCCATCGAGCAGACGCGCTTCCCGGTCGACCTTTCGGCCCGGCGTATCGCGGCCTTCGAGCCGCGCAGTCCCGAGAAGCGTCGCTTCGGCGCCCTGCAATTTCGTGGCGGGCTGGTGCTGAGCTGCGGGCATCCGCGTTTCGGCGGATTCTCGGCGCTGTGGCGCTCGGCCGATGGACGCGAACTCGTCTCGCTCACAGATCGCGGCTATTGGCTGACGGCGAAGGTCGCCACGGCCGATGGTCGCCTGGCGGGGCTTGAAGCGACCGAGATGGCGGCGATGCTGGATGCGGCGGGGCGCCCCCTCGCCCGCTCGAAATCCTTCGACACGGAAAGCCTCGCCATTGCCGGCGGACATGCCTATGTCGGCGTCGAGCGCACCCATGAGATCCTGCGCTTCGACTGGGCGCGCGACGGCGTCGAGGCACGAGCCCGCTCGCTGCCGGTACCGGCGCCGATCAAGAAGCTGCCGCGCAATCGCGGGCTGGAAGCGCTGGGGATCGTGCCTGCCGGACCGCATAAGGGCGCCATCGTCGCGATCTCGGAGCGTTCCGGCAAGGAGGACGAGCCGACGCTGGGCATGCTCATGGGCGCCGGCGCGCCGGGCTTCGTCCAGGTCGCGCGGCCGGGCGGCTACGACATCACCGATCTCGCCTTTCTTCCGGGCGGCGACATGCTCGTTCTCGAGCGCTGGTACCGGCCCTGGCGCGGCGTGGGGATGCGAATCCGGAGAATCGCGCTGGCCGATCTGAAGCCCGGCGCGGTTCTCGACGGTCCGGTGCTGATCGAGGCCGATCTCGGCTGCGAGATCGACAATATGGAGGGGCTGAGCGTCCATCAGGAAAATGGCCGCACGGTCCTGACGCTGATCTCCGATGACAATTTCTCGGCGATCCAGCGCACGCTACTGCTGGAATTCGAGCTGGTCGCGTAAGGCTCCGCATCGTCATTGTGAGCAGTGTAAACGACGAAGCAATCCAGAAGGACTGGATGCGAGGTTCGACCCGGTCACTCTGGATTGCTTCGCTTCGCTCGCAATGACGGATCCGGCGTGAGCGTTCGGTCCGAACGAAAAAAGCGGCCTCGCGGCCGCTTCCTTCAAACCCGAAAAGGCCGAACCGCTCAGTTGGCGGCGAGCTTCTTCTCGAGGTCGCGCTTCAGCGACAGGGCACCGGTCGAGAGGTCGCCGGCCGCAGCCTTGAGCAGGAAGGCGTCGAGGCCACCGCGATGCTCGACCGAACGCAGGGCGTTGGCCGACACGCGCAGACGAACCGAGCGGCCGAGGGCGTCGGACTGCAGCGTCACGTTGACGAGGTTCGGACGGAAGACCGTCTTCGTCTTGCGGTTCGAGTGGCTGACGAGGTGGCCGGTCTGAGTGGCTTTCCCGGTCAGTTCGCAACGGCGGGCCATGATATCGTTCCTTACGTCTCCGGTTCGCTCAAACAAAAATGCCGACACGCGACGTGCCGGCCGTCTGAGCACCGGAAGTCAAATTGAAGTGGCGTGTCCATAGCCAAGCCCGAAGCCGGCGTCAAGGCGAAGGCGTCGGCTTTCTCCGGGGCCGTCAGCGTTAACGGATCGTAAAGCGGCCGGCGGGATGCTGACCTCACCATACACGGATATGGAGCGATGCGGCCACGATTCGGGCCGAATCGCAGTGCATCTGCTCAAGGCATCGCGCCGCCCCGGAGAATTTGGATGAAGCCCGCCGTCGCCGCGTTCCTGGCCTCTGCGACCCTGGTCTCCGCGACAGCCCTCGCCGCGCTGCCGGCGGCGGCTGCGTCGATCGATGCGCGCTACGACGTCTCTCTGCTCGGCATCAGCTTCGGCACGGCGGGGCTCGCGGGGACGATCGACGGCGCGGCCTACAAGATCGACATGGTCGCCAAGCTCACCGGCATCGTCGGTGGCGTCACGGGCGGGCGCGGTTCGGGCGCCGCCACCGGCGCGATGGCGGGCGGCAAGCTCTCGCCCAAGACCTTCGCCGTCAGCTCGGCCAGCAGCAGCGAAAGCCGCACGGTCCGGATGGCGCTCGCCGACAATGCCGTGGCGGGGGTCGATATCGAGCCGCCGATCGACGAGAAGCCGGACCGCGTGCCGCTCGACGACAGCCACCGGCGCAACATCATCGATCCGCTCAGCGCCTTCCTGATGCCCGTCAACGGCAAGGGCAAGGACGGCGCCTGTAACCGCACCCTGCCGATCTTCGACGGCGCCGCCCGCTACGACATCAAGCTCAGCAGCGCCGGCACGCGGCAGGTCAAGCTGGAGGGCTATTCCGGCCCGGTCTCGATCTGCCAGGCGCGCTATGTGCCGATCGCCGGCCACCGGGCGCTGCGGCCCAGCACCAAGTTCATGGCCGAGAACAAGGACATCACCACCTGGCTGGCGCCGGTGGCGGGCACCGATGTGATGGTGCCGGTGCGGATCTCGGTGAAGACGATGGTCGGAACGGCGGTGATCGAGGCGTCGAGCTTCAAGGTCGATCCGGGAGCGACGGCGAGCACGGCGCGGAATTGACGGATTTCGGCCGTCCTTGCGAGGAGCGTAGCGACGAAGCAATCCGGGGGGATTGCGTGCAACGTCTCACCCGGTCTTCCTGGATTGCTTCGCTCCACTCGCAATGACGAGGCAGCCTCCGGCTCAATGCGCCGAAGCCTTCGAGAACAGGTTGATCACCACCACGCCGGAGACGATCAGCGCCATGCCGATCAGTGCCGGCGCGTCCAGCGTCTGGCCGAAGAGCACGAGCGCGATCAGGCTGATCAGCACGATGCCGATGCCGGACCAGATGGCGTAGGCGATGCCGACGGGGATCGTGCGCAGCGTCACCGAGAGGCAGTAGAAGGCGATGGCGAAGGCGACGACCGTGATCAGCGAGGGCACCAGCCTCGTGAACTCGTTCGACGCCTTCAGCGCCGACGTGCCGATGACCTCGCTGAGGATCGCGCCGGCGAGCCACAGATAGCCCGAGAAGTCCTTCACGCCGCGGCCGGCTTTTCGAGGAAGGCCTTCATCCGCTCCAGCGCCTTCTCGATATTCTCCAGCGAGTTGGCATAGGAGAGGCGGATATAGCCCTCGCCATGCACGCCGAAATCCGGCCCGCCGATCGTCGCGACCCCTGCCTCCTCGAGAAGGGCCGAGGCCAGTTTCTTGGCCTTCCAGCCGGTCTTCGAGACGTTCGGGAAGGCATAGAAGGCGCCTTTCGGCGTGATGCAGGAAACGCCCGGCAAGCCATTCAGCCCCGCCACCACCGCCTTCCGGCGCCGGTCGAATTCGGCGACCATGGCATGGACCGCGTCCTGCGGGCCGGTCAGCGCCGCCAGCCCCGCCCATTGCGCCGGGGCATTGACGCAGGAATGCGAGTTCACCGCCAGCTTGCGGGCATTGTCGTAGAGGGGCTTGGGCCAGATCGACCAGCCCATGCGCCAGCCTGTCATCGCATAGGTCTTGGACCAGCCATTGAGCAGGATCAGCCGGTCGCGAATTTCGGGATAGGAGAGGAGGCAGACATGCTCCTCCCCGTCATAGACCATCTGGTCGTAGATCTCGTCCGACATGATCGCGACGTCGGGGAAAGCGGCGAGACCCGCGACGAGCTTGTCGATCTCGGCCTTGGGGGTGACGCCGCCGGTCGGGTTGGCCGGCGAGTTGATGATCAGTAGGCGCGTTTTCGGCGTGATCAGCGAGAGCGTCTCTTCAGCCGAGAAGGCGAAGCCGTTTTTCTCGCGGATCGGCACAGGGATCGGCGTCGCGCCGGTATATTCGATCATCGAGCGATAGATCGGGAAGCCGGGGTCCGGATAGAGGATCTCGGCGCCAGGCTCTCCGAACATCAGGATCGCCATGAACATGGTGACCTTGCCGCCGGGCACGATCATCACGCTCTCCGGTGAAACCTCGACGTTGAAGCGCTTGTGCAGATCGGCCGCCACCGCCTCGCGCAGGGGCAGGATGCCGTTGGCGGGCGTGTAGCCGTGATGGCCGTCCCGCAGCGCCTTCACCGCGGCCTCGACGATGTGGTCCGGCGTCGCGAAGTCGGGCTGGCCGATGCCGAGATTGATGATGTCCTTGCCCTGCCGCTGCAATTCGGTGGCGCGCGCCAGCACGGCGAAGGCGTTCTCCTCGCCGATGCGGGAGAAGGAGGGGACGACGTGCAGGGTCATGGCAGCCTCGGGATGCTCGCTTCCGGCGGCCGTCTCTCGGAGCGGCCTTGGGCCAGTCTTCGCCGGAAACGGGGCTGTCCCGCAAGTCCGCGCAGCCCTGGCCTTCCCGGTTCCTGTATGCAGATAGCGCATGATAATTAGTATGATTTTTCGCGCCCGACCTCTTGCGGCGCGCAGGGCAGGGTGGATAATTCGCGAACCGTTTCAAAGAAAAGGCAGCCGTCCCATTTCGAGGCCGGCGCGGGAGAGGAGCGAGGGATGGCCAAGACCCCGGAAAGCAATGTGCCGCGCGAGGATCGTCCGGTCGCGACCACGCGCAAGAAGGCGCCCCGCCGCATCAAGCCGGAGCAGCTTCGCTCCAAGGCCTGGTTCGACAACCCCGCCAATGCCGACATGACCGCGCTCTATATCGAGCGCACGATGAATTTCGGCCTGTCGCGCGAGGAGCTGCAATCGGGCCGCCCGATCATCGGCATTGCCCAGACCGGCTCCGACATCGCCCCCTGCAACCGCCACCATATCGAACTGGCGGCGCGGGTGCGCGACGGCATCCGCGAGATGGGCGGGGTGCCCTTCGAATTCCCGATCCATCCGATCCAGGAAACCTGCAAGCGGCCGACCGCCTCGCTCGACCGCAACCTGCAATATCTCTCTCTGGTCGAGATCCTCTACGGCTACCCGCTCGATGGCGTCGTGCTGACCACGGGCTGCGACAAGACAACGCCTGCGCAGATCATGGCGGCCGCGACCGTCGACATTCCCGCCATCGCCCTGCCGGGCGGACCAATGCTCAACGGCAATTTCCGTGGCGAGCGCACGGGGTCTGGCACCATCGTGTGGAAGGCGCGCCAGATGATGGCGGCCGGCGAAATTGACTACAAAGGCTTCGTCGATCTGGTGGCCTCGTCCGCACCCTCCGCGGGTCACTGCAACACGATGGGCACGGCTTCGACGATGAACTCGCTGGCAGAGGCGATGGGCATGACCCTGCCGGGCGGCGCGGCGATCCCGGCGCCTTATCGCGATCGCTACGAGATGGCCTATCTCACCGGCAAGCGCATCGTCGACATGGTCTGGGAGAACCTGACCCCGTCGAAGATCCTGACGCGAGAGGCGTTCGAGAACACCATCGTGGTCAATTCCGCGATCGGCGGCTCGACCAATGCGCCGATCCACGTCAACGCCATCGCCAAGCATATCGGCGTCGCGCTCGACAACGAGGACTGGACCAAGATCGGCTATGATATTCCGCTGCTGGTCAATCTGCAGCCTGCCGGTGAATATCTCGGCGAGGATTACTACCGGGCCGGCGGCGTGCCCGCCGTGGTGGCGGAGCTGGTCGCCAAGGGCAAGATCAAGCCGGCGATCACCGCTAACGGCCGCACGCTGGCCGAGAATTGCGAGGGCTTCTTCTCGGGCGACCGCAAGGTCATCAAGACCTATGACGAACCGATGAAGGCGCAGTCGGGCTTCCTGAACCTCTCTGGGAACCTGTTCGATTCCGCGATCATGAAGACCAGCGTGATCACGCCGGAGTTCCGCCAGCGCTATCTGGAGAATCCCAAGGACCCCAACGCCTTCGAAGGCCGGGCGATCGTCTTCGACGGGCCGGAGGATTATCATCACCGCATCGACGATCCGGCTCTCGCCATCGACGAGCACTGCATCCTGTTCATCCGCGGCGTCGGTCCGATCGGCTATCCGGGCGCGGCCGAGGTGGTGAACATGCGCCCGCCGGATTACCTCATCAAGAAGGGCGTCTCGGCGCTGGCCTGCATCGGCGACGGGCGCCAGTCCGGCACCTCGGGCTCGCCCTCGATTCTCAACGCCTCGCCGGAAGCGGCAACCGGCGGCGGGCTCGCGCTGCTGAAGACCGGCGACAAGGTGCGGATCGACCTCACCAAGCGCAGCGCCAATATCCTGATCTCGGACGAGGAACTGGCACAGCGCCGGGCCGCGCTGAAGGCGGCCGGCGGCTACAAGTATCCGAAGAGCCAGACGCCGTGGCAGGAGATCCAGCGCAAGATCGTCGGCGAGCTCTCCGAGGGCATGGTGCTGAAGCCGGCGGTCAAGTACCAGAAAATCCACAAGAAGTTCGGTGTGCCGCGCGACAATCACTGAGGACGAGGACCGAAAATTCATCCTCGACGTCATCCCGGGCTTGCCCCCCGGGATCCATCGTAGAGCTCGACGCCCTTTGATGGATCCCGGAGTTCCGCTTCGCTTCATTCGGGATGACGTAGCGGATAGGGCGGACCTTATCGCCATTCCGCACGCGCATTGGCGCTGGCCCGATGATGCGCGCATTCGGGGCTGACAAATTCCGGCCGTGCCGACACTATGCCGCGTCGTCGCCCGAGTAGACTTGAAACGATTTAAAATGGCGCATTCTCCCCAGGTCGAAGCCTTTCGCGCACTGCACCACAGCGGCTGCTTCGTCATGCCCAATCCCTGGGATATCGGCTCCGCGCGCTGGCTGCGCGGGCAGGGCTTCAAGGCGCTGGCGACCACGAGCGCCGGCTTCGCCTTCAGCCAGGGCCGCGCCGATCAGGACGTGCCGCGCGACATGATGCTCGCCCATATCGCCGAGATGGTGAAGGCCGTGCCGGATCTGCCGGTCAACGCCGATTTCGAGAATGGCTATGCCGATACGCCCGATGGTGTCGCCGCGAACGTCAAGCTCTGCGTCGCGACGGGCGTGGCCGGACTCTCGATCGAAGATGCGACCGGCCGCGAGGCCGACCCGCTCTATCCGTTCGAGCTTTCGGTCGAGCGGATCAAGGCGGCGCGCAGGGCGATCGACGAGACGGGCTCCGGCGTGCTGCTGACCGCGCGGGCGGAGGCCTTCCTCACCGGCCATCCCGATCCGCTGCCCGAGGTCACAAGGCGTATCGCCGCCTTCGCCTCTGCCGGAGCCGATGTTCTCTACGCGCCCTGGGTGCGCACGCCAGACCAGATTTCCGCCATCGTTCGAGCCGCCGGCGGCAAGCCGGTCAACGTCGTGGTGTATGCGGATTTCGGCCTGACGGTGACGGATTTCGATGCGCTCGGTGTCCGGCGGCTGTCGACCGGCGGCGCCTCGGCCAGGTCCGCCTGGGCGGGCTTCATCGAGTCTTCGCGCCTGATCGCGGAGGAAGGCAGCTTTGCCGGCTTCGGACATAACGGACTGAGCAAGGGTCTGGAGCCGTTTTTCCGTGACGATCTGAAGGCGCGCTCATGAGCCAGCATCTTCTGATCGCACCGGCCTGGCTCGGCCGCAGCGGCCTGTGGACGCTCGATGCCAAGGGCCGGCGCAAGGCCGTGGATGCCGAGGATATCGGGCTCTCGGACGAACTCGCGGACCGGCTGGAGAGCTGGATGGACACTTTCGACGGCATCTATGAGGAGGATGACGAGGCGCGGTCCCGCTTTCCCGATGCCGTCGAGCAGCTCGCCTGGGAGGCGGAAGGGGTCGCCATCGCCGAGGCCGCCCGTGCCGAGCTCGGCGCCGCCTGGACCGTGACGACCGACCTCAACGGCTGGCAGGAGATGACCAAGCCATGACGACCCCGCTGATGCCGCCGATCGCGCCTCCGGCTGGCAACCCCCTTGCGCCCGACTGGGCCGCGCCGCCCTTTCCTCCGGCCAAGGTGCTCGAGGGCCAGTGGTGCCGGCTGGAGCCGATCGACCCGGCGCGCCATCTCGACGACATCTGGGCCGTGAATGCGGGGCACGAGCACATCTGGGATTGGATGCCGGCTTATCCGCCGAACACGAAGGACGAGTACCGCGTCCTTCTGGAGACGATGGCGACGAAGGCCGGCATCGTGCCCTATGCCGTCATCGACAAGGCTGACGGCAAGGCCAAGGGGCATCTCTGGATCATGGAGATCCGGCCCGAGCAGGGCGTCTTCGAAGTCGGCTACATCACCTATTCGCCGGTTCTGCAAAGGACGCGCGTGGCGACGGAAGCGATCCATCTGGTCGGCGAATACGGCTTCTCCCTCGGCTATCGCCGCTATGAATGGAAGTGCAACAATCTCAACGAGCCCTCGAAGCGCGCTGCGCAGCGGTTCGGCTTTCGATTCGAAGGGCTGTTCCGCCAGCACATGGTGGTCAAGGGGCAGAACCGGGACACGGCCTGGTTCTCGATCCTCGACGCCGAATGGCCGACCGTGTCGGCGGCGTTCCGGGCCTGGCTCGCGCCGGAGAATTTCGACGAGGCCGGCCGGCAGAAAGCCCGGCTCGACAGCTTCAGGCCCGGCGCGGCCTGAGCGAATTTCTTCATAACGACAACGAACGACAGGGCGAGGATGGCATGGCAGGGCGTTTGAAGGGCAAGGTTGCGGTCGTGACGGCTGCGGGGCAGGGCATCGGGCGCGCGATCGCGGAAGCCTTCGTCGCGGAAGGCGCGACCGTCTGGGCGACCGACAAGGACGTTGCTCTGCTCGAGGGCATTCCCAAGGCGAAGAAGCGCAAGCTCGACGTGCTCTCGACCAAGGCCGTCACGGCTTTCGCCGAAAAGGTCGGCGCCGTCGACATCCTGGTGAACGCCGCCGGCTTCGTCCATCACGGCACCGCGCTCGACACGGACGAGAAGGCGATGAGCTTCTCCTGGGATCTCAACGTCGTCTCGATGCACCGGACGATTCAGGCTTTCCTGCCCGGTATGCTGGAGAAGGGCAGGGGCTCGATCGTCAACATCGCCTCGGGCGCCGGCTCTGTGCGCGGCATCCCGAACCGCTATGCCTATGGCACGACCAAGGCCGCGGTGATCGGCCTGACCAAGTCGGTCGCCGCGGACTTCATCAAAAAGGGCATCCGCGCCAATGCGATCTGCCCCGGCACGATCCAGTCGCCTTCGCTCGACCAGCGCATCAAGGATCTCGCCAAGCTGCAGAATGTCAGCGAGGAGGCGGCGCGGCAGGCCTTCATCGACCGGCAGGCGATGGGCCGGCTCGGCACGGCCGAGGAGATCGCCTGGCTGGCGGTGTATCTGGCCTCCGACGAGGCAAGCTACACCACCGGACAGATCCATCTCGCCGATGGCGGCTTCGCGCTCTGAGCGCGCCTCTTATCCAACGATAACATTCAGGGAGGTCAGCGGTGCATATTCTCGTTCTCGGCGGCGCCGGCATGGTCGGCCGCAAATTCATCGAGCGGCTCGCGCGCGAAGGCGGTCTCGGTGGCCAGGCTGTGACGCGCGTCACGGCGCAGGACGTGGTGGCGGCCGCCCCGCCGGCGGCCGCGCCCTTCGATTTCGAGGCGGTGGTGTCCGACCTCTCGCAGCCGGGCGAGCCGGAGAAGCTGATCGCAGCGCGGCCCGAGGTGATCGTCCATCTCGCGGCGATCGTCTCGGGCGAGGCGGAGGCGGATTTCGACAAGGGCTATCGGATCAATCTCGACGGCACGCGGGCGCTGTTCGAGGCGATCCGGCTCGCGGAAGGGTATCGGCCCCGGCTGGTCTTCACCTCCTCCGTGGCGGTGTTCGGCGCCCCCTTCGACGACAAGATCGAGGACGAGTTCTTCACCACGCCGCTGACGAGCTATGGCACGCAAAAGGCGATCGGCGAATTGCTGCTCAGCGACTACAGCCGCCGCGGCTTCTTCGACGGCATCGCCATCCGCCTGCCGACGATCTGCGTGCGGCCGGGAAAGCCCAACAAGGCGGCGTCGGGATTCTTCTCCAACATCATCCGCGAGCCGCTCAATGGCGAGGAGGCCGTGCTGCCGGTGTCCGACCAGGTGCGGCACTGGCATGCGTCGCCCCGCTCGGCCGTCGGCTTCCTGTTCCATGCCGCGACCATGAACCTCTCCGCCGTGGGGCCGCGCCGCGCGCTGACGATGCCGGGCTATTCCTGCACCGTCGCCGAACAGATCGAGACGCTGCGCAAGGTTGCGGGCGACACCGTGGTGAAGCGCATCCGCCGCGAGCCGGATCCGGTGATCGACAAGATCGTCGAAGGCTGGCCGCGCAATTTCGATCCGCAGCGGGCGCTGGCGCTGGGCTTCAGGGCCGAGAATGATTTCGAGGAGATCATCCGCGTGCATATCGAGGACGAGCTGCACGGCACCTTCGTGAAGTAGCGGGTCCAGCCCGGCTCAGCTCCGGGCCGGCCAGCCGCAGAGCGGAGCCAGCGCGGCGCCGCGATCGGGCCGGACCCGGTTGCGCCCGGCGCGCTTGGCCTCGTAGAGCCGTTCATCGGCATGCCGGAGCATGTCGCGAAAGCGCTGGGCCGGCAGCTGCCCCTCATGGACGCCGAAGCTCGCCGTGACGGCGTGGCCCTGCAGGCTCGGCAGGGTAATCGCCGCGATCTCGCCGCGCAGTCTTTCAGCGATCGCATGGGCGCCGCGCTGGTCCGTACCGGGCAGCAAAGCGCAGAACTCCTCGCCGCCGATGCGGGCCAGCAGGTCATAGGGGCGCAGGATGCGGCGCGCGGCCTCAGCCACGGCAATGAGCACTTCGTCGCCGGTTTCGTGCCCGTACTCGTCATTGATGCGCTTGAAGTGGTCGAGATCGAAGGCGATCACCGAGAGATGGGCCCTCTCCCGCTTGGCACGGGCGATTTCCGTCGCGGCGTTCTCGGCCAGCCAGCGGCGATTGCCGAGGCCGGTCAGTGCGTCGGAGAAGGCCTGACGCCGCAACCGCGCCATACGATCTTCCAAAGCGCCGATCAGATCGCGGATCTCGTCGGTGAGCCGGCCGATATCGTCGGCGCGGGTCCGAGTCAGGGCAGGCAGCTTTCCCTCCTGACGGTAGCGCCGCAGGTCGCGGGCGAGCTGCCCGATGGGCGCCAGCAGATGGTTCATGACGAAAAAAGCG
The DNA here is from genome assembly GCF_048595345.1 of Allobosea sp. Classification (GTDB taxonomy): domain Bacteria; phylum Pseudomonadota; class Alphaproteobacteria; order Rhizobiales; family Beijerinckiaceae; genus Allobosea. The sequence continues at coordinate 3,392 of NZ_JBMDWH010000003.1, read as the reverse complement.
ATCGCCGTGCCCAGCACCGTCGCCATCAGCACGATGAGCAGGACGGCGCGGGCGCCGACCTGTCCGCCGCCCGCGAGATAGGCCATCAGGGCGATGATCGGAACATGCGTCGCGACGAAGCTTCCGGCAAAGGCGCGAGCGAGCAAGGAGGTTCTGAGGGTGGTCGCGATGCTGGCGGGACGGAGATTCATGGGCTGCCCTGTTGCTGACGCAGCCGAGCTAGCAAGGAGAAAATTCATGATTTGTGAGCGCGATCGACCGCATTTGAGCGATTTGCATGCCGAGCGGTTTTTCGATTTCTTGCCAATAGCTTAAGCTTGGCTGCGTCCGTTTCGGACGCCGGTGTGCCGCTGCGGAGCCGGGTGGGGGGCGACAGCTCTTCGGATCCGGCCTTCTTTGCCCTCGCGGTGCTCAGCTTGCCGGGAGCCCGCTCGGCCGTATCGGAGCTGCGGGCGGCAGCAGCCGGGCGGTGGCCGCGAGGATCGTGCGGGCGAGCGCGCGCGGCGCCTCCTGGTGGCTCTCTCCGCCGATGACCACGAAGGCGATGGACCCCAGCTCCGGCAAGGGGCGGGCGGCCTCGATCTTGGCGAGGCCGGCGGGAATCAGCCTCGCCGAATGGGCGGTGATGCCGAGGCCGGCGACGGTCGCGGCGCGCAGCCCTGCCAGGCTCCCGCTGGTGCAGGCGACGCGCCAGGGCCGTCCGGCCCGTTCCAGCGTCTCCAGCGCATGAATGCGGGTGATGCTCGGCGGCGGATAGAGGACCAGCGGCACGATGTCGGCATCGGCCACGCGCGATCCCGGCCGCCCCACCCAGACCAGTTTCTCCTGCCAGGCAATGGTGCCCCGCTCATCGCCCGCGCGCCGCTTGGCGAAGATCAGGTCGAGTTCGCCGGCATCGTAATGTTCGTAGAGGCGGCCGCTGAGCCCCACGGTCAGTTCGAGGTCCACCGCATGGTGCTGCATCGCGAACTCCGCGAGGATATCGGGCAGGGCCGTAAAGGCGAAATCCTCCGAGACGCCGAGCCGCAGCCGCCCGCGCAGGGTCGAGCCCTTCAGAAAATGCTCGATCCGGCTGCCCGCCTCCAGCATCTGCCGGGCGAAGGGCTGGATGGCGTCACCATCGGGCGTCGGCTGCACGCCATGGGTGTCGCGCGCCAGAAGGCGACGGCCGACACGCTGCTCCAGCCGCGCGACATGCTGGCTCACGGAGGATTGCTGCAGTCCAAGCTGACGCGCCGCTTCGGTGAAGCTGCGCGTTTCGCAGACCTTGAGGAAGCTACGCAGCAGAATGGGGTCGAGCGGCCTGGGTTCCAGCATGCATCATGATTCATGATGAGCCATATCATGTCCAGCGTGGATCAGTATGGCGGCTGATCTGTTATCGAGGGCCGCCACCGAGGAACCCGACCATGCTGCGCCGTACGCTCGCCCGCTTCGGCATCGACCCCTATCTCATCGCGCTGATCGCGACCGTCGCCGTCGCCGCGCTGCTGCCGGCTCGCGGCGTGGCCGCGATCGTGGCCGAGGATGCGGTGAAGGTCGCCGTGGCGCTGCTGTTCTTCCTGTATGGCGCCAGACTTTCGCCGCACGCGGTCTGGGAAGGGCTGCTGCACTGGCGGCTGCAATCGCTCGTCTTCGCCAGCACCTATGTGCTGTTTCCGTTGCTCGGCCTCGTCCTGACGCGGCTCAGCGCGCCCTGGTTGGCGCCCGAACTGGCGCTCGGCATCATGTTCGTCTGCGTGCTGCCCTCCACGGTGCAGTCCTCGATCGCATTCACCTCGATCGCGCGCGGCAATGTGCCGGCCGCGCTGTGCAGCGCCTCGGTCTCCAACCTGTTCGGCATGGTGATGACGCCGCTGCTGGTGATGCTTCTGCTGGGATCGAAGGGCGGCGACTTCAGCACCAAGGCGGTCGAGGATATCGCCCTGCAGCTGCTGCTGCCCTTCCTGGTCGGGCAGGTGTTGCGGCCGCTGATCGGCGCCTTCCTGCTCCGGCACAAGGCGGTGATGTCCCTGGTGGATCGCGGCTCGATCCTGCTCGTGGTCTATGCCGCCTTCAGCGAGGGCATGGTGGCCGGGATCTGGTCGCAGGTCACCTTGCGCGATCTCGGGCTCGTCATCCTGCTCGACATCGTGCTGCTGGCGCTGGTGCTGGTGACGACCACGGTGCTGAGCCGCCGCTTCGGCTTCTCCAAGGAGGACGAGATCGCGATCGTCTTCTGCGGCTCCAAGAAGAGCATGGCGAGCGGCATCCCGATGGCGAATATCCTGTTCACCGGCCAGGCGATGGGCCTCATCGTCTTGCCGCTGATGCTCTTCCACCAGGCGCAGCTCTTCGCCTGCGCGACGCTGGCGCAGCGCTATGCGCGTCGGCCGGAGCCTGCTGTCCAGCTCACTCCGGCGCAGACCGCCGAGGCATAGGGCGCCTCGCTGCGGTGGCGGAGCCTGGGAACCCGCCGCGTCTCAAGCGGGTTGACCGACTGAGCAGCCTGCCAGCGACATGCGGGAGCGGTCGCTCCCCGGTGCCGGCTGCTCCCCTCAGGAGGATGCCATGACCAGCGACGACAAGTCCCTGCGCGAGATCCGCAAGATCGCCTACGGCCTGTGGATGCAGGATGGACAACCGGACGGGCGCGACCGCGAGCATTGGGAAGCGGCAAAGGAGATCTGGGCGTTCAGAAGCCATGACCAGACCAAGGCGGAGAGCGATACCAGCGAAGAGCGCCAGCAGGGCGCCGAGATGGGGAATGTTCGCAAGGATATCGGGTGACGGACGCCCGCAATGAAAAAGGGCCGGCGGCTGCCGGCCCTTGCGCATCAATCAGCCGTGAACAGCGTCAGGGGCAGGCGTAGCCCATGGCGCTGGGGGCGCAGCGAGCGCCGGTCGGCAGCACCAGCGCACCGCGCTCACGGCGCACGTAATCACCGTTCGGGAGCAGAAATCCGCCTGTCGAATCGGGGGTGACCCTGGTCCCATCCGGCAGCACGAGCTGGGCGCCGTCGCGCAGGATCTGCTTCGGGGCGCCCGTCACGGGCACGGCAGCAACCGGCTGCGGCTGGGGCCGGCTGGCGACGCACCCGCCCAGCAAAAAAGCCGCCGCAGCGGCCGCAATCATCATCCTGACCATGGTCTCGTCTCCTTCCGCATCGGCGTGCCATCGGCCCGCCCCGCCTCGCGCGCTTTCGATAGCATGAAAGAGGGGCCTTGCGGCCCCTCTTAACTGTCCGGTCTCGACGGTCTCAGTAGAAGACGGTCCGGCAGACGCGCACCGGGCGGCCGAAGCGGTTGCGCGTCACGCGGCACACCTGGCGACGGCGGCGCGGGCCGCGGCGATAGCGCCGGTCACGATAATATTGCGCCTTCTCGATGGGCGTGCCGTCCGGCAGCGTCGC
>NZ_JBMDWH010000002.1:0-5955 GCF_048595345.1 Allobosea sp. | reverse complement strand
ACCGGCGGCCATCTCTTCCCGGCCGAGGCGCTGAGCCATGCGCTGCATGCGCGCGGCGCCCGCGTCGTGCTGATGACCGATACGCGTGCCGCCGCCTATGCCGGCAGCTTCCCGGCCGAGGCGGTGCATGCGGTACCTGCCGCGACGCCCTCCGGCCGCTCGCCGCTGAAGATGGCCGGCGCGGTGCTGAAGCTCGCACAGGGCACAATCGCGGCGCGAAGCATCGTCAAGCGTGTGAAGCCGACGGTGCTGGTCGGCTTCGGCGGCTATCCGACCGTGCCGCCGGTGCTGGGCGCTTCGCTGGCGGGCGTGCGGACGGTGATCCACGAGCAGAATGCGGTGATGGGCCGCGCCAACCGCTTCCTCGCCGGGCGCGCGACGCTGATTGCGACCGGCTTCGCCGAGGTCGGCGGCATCGCCGGAGCGCTTCAGGACAAATGCCGCCATGTCGGCAATCCGGTGCGGCCGGCGGTGCTGGCGGCGGCCGGGCAGGCCTACGACGTGCCGGGGGAGGGGCCGATCAGGCTCCTCGTCTTCGGCGGCAGCCAGGGCGCGCGGGTGATGGCCGATATCGTGCCGCCGGCTGTCGAGCTTCTCACGGAGGCCGAGCGGGGGCGGCTCGCCATCGTCCAGCAGGCGCGGGCGGAGGATGAGGGGCGCGTGCGCGCGGTCTATGACCGGCTCAGCATCCAGGCGACGATCTCGCCCTTCTTCAAGGATCTGCCGGCGCAGATGGCGGCGTCGCATCTGGTGATCGGCCGCTCCGGCGCTTCCACCGTGGCGGAGCTGACGGTGATCGGCCGGCCCGCGCTGCTGGTGCCGCTGCCGGGCTCGCTCGATCAGGACCAGGCCGCGAATGCGGCCTTCCTCGAAAAGGCGGGCGGGGCCAAGCGCATCCTGCAGCCGGACTTCACGCCGCAACGCCTCGCCGCCGAGCTTTCGGCGCTGCTCGCCCGGCCGGCGGACTTGACGGCCATGGCCGCAAACGCGAAGAGCGCCGGCATCCCCGACGCTGCCGACCGCCTGGCCGATCTCGTGATCGCCACCGCGCATTCCCAGAACTGACAGGACCGCAGGACATGAAGCTGCCGCCGAAGCTCGGCCCCATCCATTTCGTCGGCATCGGCGGCATCGGCATGTCCGGCATCGCCGAGGTGCTGCACAATCTCGGCTACAAGGTGCAAGGCTCGGACGCCTCGGACGGCGCCAACGTCAAGCGGCTCGCGGAGAAGGGCATCACCACCTTCGTCGGCCACAAGGCGGAAAATCTCGGCGAGGCCGAGGTCGTGGTGGTTTCGACCGCCATCAAAAAAGATACTCCCGAGCTGATCGCCGCGCGCGCGCAGCGCCTGCCGGTGGTGCGGCGGGCCGAGATGCTGGCCGAGCTGATGCGGCTGAAGACGGCGGTCGCCATTGCAGGCACCCATGGCAAGACGACCACGACCTCGCTCGTCGCGACGCTGCTCGAAAAGGGCGGGCTCGACCCGACCGTGATCAATGGCGGCATCATCAACGCCTATGGCACCAATGCCCGGATGGGCGAGAGCGACTGGATGGTCGTCGAGGCCGACGAATCGGACGGCACCTTCCTGAAGCTGCCGGCGGATGTCGCGATCGTCACCAATATCGACCCCGAGCATCTCGACCATTTCGGCACCTTCGACGCGATCAAGGCGGCGTTCCGCTCCTTCGTCGAGAACCTGCCATTCTACGGCTTCGCGGTGATGTGCATCGACCATCCCACCGTGCAGAGCCTCGTCGGCCAGATCACCGACCGGCGCGTGGTGACCTATGGCGAGAACCCGCAGGCCGATTTCCGCCTGCTCGACATCGACCTCACCGGTGGTCAGTCGCGCTTCACCCTGCTCATCCGTGACCGCAAGACGGGTAAGGACGAGGTGATCCGTGACCTGATGATGCCGATGCCCGGCCATCACAATGCGCTGAACGCCACGGCGGCCATCGCCGTCGCCTATGACCTCGGCATTCCGGTCGAGCGCATCCGCGAGGCGCTGGCCGGCTTCGGCGGCGTCAAGCGCCGCTTCACCAAGACCGGGGAGTGGAACGGCGCGCTGATCTTCGACGATTACGGCCATCACCCGGTCGAGATCGCGGCGGTGCTGCGGGCCGCGCGTGCCTCGACCAAGGGCAAGGTCGTCGCGATCGTGCAGCCGCATCGCTACACCCGCCTGTCGAGCCTGTTCGACGATTTTGCCGCCTGCTTCAACGACGCCGACAGCGTCATCGTCGCCGACACCTATGCGGCGGGCGAGGCGCCGATCGCCGGCGCCGACCGCGATTCGCTGGTCGCCGGCATCCGCGCGCGCGGCCACAGGCATGTGCTGCCGATGGAGGCGCCCGACAAGCTCGCCGGCATGGTGGCGGAGCTGGCGGGGCCGGGCGACTACGTCGTCTGCCTCGGCGCCGGCAACATCACCCAGTGGGCCTATGCGCTGCCCGGAGAGCTGGCGGCGTTGAAGGGGTGAACCCCATGTCCTTCGCCGACCTCACCCCCGCCATCCACGACGCCGCCCCCGAGCTGCGCGGGCGGCTGCTGTCGAACCAGGCGTTGGCCACGCTGACCTGGTTCCGTGTCGGCGGTCCGGCTCAGCTGCTGTTCACTCCGGCGGACGAGGCGGATCTGGCCTATCTGCTGGCGCGACTGCCGGTCGATATCCCGGTGACGGTGATCGGGCTCGGCTCCAATCTGATCGTGCGCGACGGCGGCATTCCCGGCCTCGTCATCCGGCTCGGCGGCAAGGCTTTCGCCGCGATTTCGGTCGAAGGCGAGATGGTGCGCGCGGGTGCGGCGGTGCCGGACGTGAAGGTCGCCCGGGCGGCGGCGGATGCGGCGTTGGACGGGCTCGCGTTCTTCCGCGGCATTCCAGGCTGCATCGGCGGCGCGCTGCGGATGAATGCTGGTGCCCATGGCGGTGAGACCACCGATGTGCTGGTCGAGGCGAGGGGCGTTCGCCGCACTGGCGAGGTCGTGACGCTCTCTCATTCCGATATGGGCTTCAGCTATCGCAAGAGCGCTGAGAGCCTGGCCGATGTCATCTTCACCTCGGCGCTGTTCCGGGGGCGGCCAGGAGACCGGGCCGAGATCCAGGCCGAGATGGACCGGGTGACCGCGGCGCGCGAGGCGGCGCAGCCGATCAAGGAGCGCACCGGCGGCTCGACCTTCAAGAATCCGCCCGGCGCCAAGGCCTGGCAGCTGATCGACGCGGCCGGCTGCCGGGGCCTGCGCGTCCGCGGAGCGCAGGTTTCCGAGATGCACTGCAACTTCCTCATCAACACCGGCGGCGCCACGGCGGCCGATGTCGAGGGGCTGGGCGAGGAGGTGCGGCGCCGGGTCAAGGAGCATTCCGGCGTCGAGCTGCAATGGGAGATCAAGCGGCTCGGCGTGCCGGGCTGAGGCTGCTCCGGCGCAGTTCGGCGAACCGCTCGACGTACCCGGAATTAACCCCCCGTTAACCATGGTTAACCACAGTCCGATGCGAGCGGGAGCGAGCGTCGATGACACATGTGGCGGTTCTGATGGGCGGGTGGTCCGTCGAGCGCGAGGTGAGCCTGCGCAGCGGCGCGGCTTGTGCCGCAGCGCTGGAGAGCGTCGGCTATCGCGTGACGCGAATCGACGTGCAGCGCGACATCGCGCAGGTGCTCGCCGAGCTGAAGCCGGACGTCGCCTTCAACGCCCTGCATGGCCGCTTCGGCGAGGACGGCACCATCCAGGGCCTGCTCGAGATTCTGCGCATCCCCTACACCCACTCCGGTGTCCTCGCCTCGGCGCTGTCGATCCGCAAGGACCGGGCGAAGATCGTCGCGGCTGCGGCCGGCGTGGGCGTGGCGCGCGGCGTCACCGTCTCGCGTTTTGAGGCAGCGAAAGCCCATGTTCTGCCCGCTCCTTATGTGCTGAAGCCGGTGGACGAGGGCTCCTCGGTCGGCGTCGTCATCGTGAAGGAGGGGCGCGAGCATCCCCCGCAGGAGATAGCCCGCGAGGACTGGCCCTGCGGCGACATCCTGCTGGCGGAAAGCTTCGTGAAGGGGCGGGAGCTGACCTGCGCCGTGATGGACGGGCGCAGCCTGGGTGTGACCGAAATACAAGCCGCAACCGGCGCGTTTTACGACTACGACGCCAAGTACGCGAAAGGCGGTTCTATCCACATCTGTCCGGCGCAAATTTTACCGAAAATTTACCAGCAGATCGAAGAGTGGGCGTTAACGGCGCATCAAGCAATCGGATGCCGGGGCGTCAGCCGATCTGACTTCCGCTACGACGACGAGACCGACACGCTCGTCTGGCTGGAGGTCAATACGCAGCCCGGGATGACCGAGACCAGCCTGGTGCCCGAGCTGGCTGCCCATGCGGGCCTTAAATTCGGTGAGCTCGTCAGATGGATGGTGGAGGACGCCTCCCTCGATCGGTGAATGCGATGACGGCACGATCCTCTTCGCGCCTGCCGGTCCCGGCGCCCACGCCCCCGCTGCTCGTTGGCAGCGAGCGGCAGGGCCGCTGGCTTCGGCGCCCGCGGCGCTCCCAACCCCTCGCCGAGAGGGTGCCGCGCCATATCGGCAGCTGGCTGGCGCTCGGCTTCCTGACGCTCAGCCTGACCTCGGGCTTTGTGATCGGCGGCCAGTATCAGACGGTGCAGGAGAATTTCGGCCCGCCGCACCACATCCTGGCGCGGGTGCTGGGCTTCGGCATCGACCGGGTCACGATCGCGGGCCTGTCCGGCATCTCCGAGCAGGAGGTGCTGGTGGCGGCCGGTATCGATTCCAAGACCTCGCTGCTGTTCTTCGACGCCGACGAGGCGCGCCGGCAGCTGGAGGCCAACCCGCTGATCCGCGAGGCGGCGGTGCGCAAGCTCTATCCGGGCGAGATCTCGATCTCGCTCACCGAGCGGGAGCCCTATGCACTCTGGCAGGTGAAGGGCGAGCTGTTCGTGATCGCGGCCGACGGGGCGGTGATCGACAAGATGGACGATGGACGCTTCACCTATCTGCCGCTCGTGGTCGGGCCCAACGCCAATGTCCGGGCCAGCGAGTATCTGGCTCTGCGCAAGCAGGCCGGGCCGCTGGCGGAGCACATCCGCGCCGGCACGCTGGTCTCCGACCGTCGCTGGAACCTGAAGCTCGACAACGGCATGGATGTGCGCCTGCCCGAGATGAAGCCGGAGATCGCGATGCAGCGCTTCATCTCGCTGCAGACCAATGACCGCATCCTCGACAAGGACCTGCTGTCGCTGGATTTCCGCGAGCCCGACCGGGTGATCGCGCGGCTCTCCGAAGAGGCCGCCGGAGCCCGCGCCGAGATGCTCAAGACCAAGTTCAAGGCCAAGAAGAAGGGAGGCGAGGCGTGAACCATCTCACTTCCCAGGGCCTGACGCCGCGGATGCGCCCGCTCTCCTCGCGCAAGAGCGCGATTCTCTCGATTCTCGACATCGGCACGAGCAAGGTCGTGTGCCTCATTGCCGAGCTCAACCCGGCAGAGGCGAATGACCGGCTGCGCGGGCGGACCCATGTCGCGCGCATCATCGGCATCGGCCACCAGCGCTCGCTCGGCCTCAAGGGCGGGGCGATCATCGATCTGGAAAGCGCCGAACGGGCGATCCGCGCCGCGGTCGATGCCGCCGAGCGCATGGCCAAGGTCGAGGTGCAGTCGGTTATCGTGAATCTCACCGGCGGGCGCATCGGCTCGCAGCATTATGCGGCCGGCGTCGATCTGCGCGCCGGCTCGGTCGGCGACAGCGACATCAAGCGCGTGCTCGCCACCGCCGCGACCCATGCGATCCGCCCCGGCAAGGCCGTGCTCCATGCCCTGCCGACCGGCTATGCGCTGGACGGCGTGCCGGGCGTGCTTGATCCGCGCGGGCTGATCGGCGGCAAGCTCTCGGTCGACATGCATGTCGTCGCCAGCGAGGCCTCGGCCGCGCGCAACGTCATGCTGGCGGTCGA
>NZ_JBMDWH010000001.1:0-2499 GCF_048595345.1 Allobosea sp. | reverse complement strand
ACGACCTTGCGCATGATCGCGGGATTCGTGCCCCCCTCGGCCGGGCAGATCACCATCGGCGAGCGGGATGTGACCTATCTGCCGCCCTGGAAGCGCCATTGCGGCCTCGTCTTCCAGAGCTATGCGCTGTTTCCGCATATGTCGGTGGCGCAGAACGTCGCCTTCGGGCTGGAGATGCACAAGGTGCCGGCGGCCGAGCGCGGCCCGCGTGTTGCCGAGGCGCTGCGCCTCGTCCAGCTCGGCGGTTTCGACGAGCGTTATCCGCGCCAGCTGTCCGGCGGTCAGCAGCAGCGCGTGGCCCTGGCGCGCGCGCTCGCCATGGAGCCGCAGGTGCTTCTGCTCGACGAGCCTCTGTCCAATCTCGACGCCAAGCTCAGGCTCGAGGTGCGGGTCGAGATCCGCGAATTGCAGCGCAAGCTCGGCCTGACCACGATCATGGTCACCCACGACCAGGAGGAGGCGCTGACCATGGCCGACCGCCTCGTCGTCATGGAGAAGGGCAAGGTGCGGCAGATCGGCACCCAGCGCGAGCTCTATGAGAAGCCGGCGGATCGCTTCGTCGCGGGCTTCATCGGCCGCAACGCCTTCATTGAGGGCGATGTCGTGGCGCCAGGTCGTTTCCGGACCGGCGGCGGGCGTGAGATCCTGTGTGCCGACGCCACGAAGGCCGGGCCGGCGACGCTGGCACTCCGGCCGGAGCGCATCGCGGTCGCAGGGGAGGCGGAGGGCCTGCCGAACAGCTTCCCGGTAGAGGTGACCCACGCGTCCTATCTCGGCGCGCTGCTCGACGTGCAGGTCACGTTGGACGGTCAGGACAGGATGCTGCTGCAGATCCCCAACCGGCCCGGCCTGCCCGAGCCCAGGACGGGCGAGATCCTCACGATAGGCTGGGCCGAAGACGCCGGGCTCGTTTATCCGCGCGGGGCATGAGCCTCGTTCGGCGTCGACATAAAAGAGGGAATGGCATCATGACCGCATTCGACAGGCGTATGGTTCTCAAGGGCGCCGGTGCCGCCGCGCTCGCCGGAGCGACCGGGGTTCCGGCGCTCGCCCAATCCGGCGGGCGCGTGGTCGTCGGCACCTGGGGCGGCGACTATGCCCGGCTGCTGACCAAGAACATCGAGGACCCGATCCTCAAGGCCAAGGGCATCGAGGTGGTGCAGGACCAGGCGAGCGATGCGCCGCGCCGGGCCAAGATGGTCGCCGAGAAGCGCCTGCCGCGCGGCACGGTCGACATCCAGGGCTTTTCGGCCGCCAACATGTTCGAGATGAGCGAGGCCGGCGTCACCGAGACGCTCGACTATTCCAAGCTGCCGAACGCCAAGAACCTGCTGGCGTCGATGAAGTATCCCTATGGCATCGGGCAGATCTATTCCGGCAACGTCGTCATCTACAATCCCAAGCTGATCACGCCGGCGCCGACCGGCTTCAAGGACTGGCTGGACCCGAAATGGGGTTCGAAGATCGGCTTCATCGACATCCAGTACCAGTCAGTCTTCATCGCCGCCTCGCTCGCCGCCACCGGCGGCAAGGACATGAACGACCTCGACAAGGCCAAGGAGGTGCTGCTGGCGGTCAAGAAGGCCGGCGGACGGGTCTACCCGACCAACGAGGCCTTCGCCCAGGCGATGAAGAACGAGGAGGTCGGCATCAGCGCGATCTGGAAGGCGCGCGTGGTGCAATGGCAGAACGCCGGCATCCCGTGCGAGGCGGTGTCTCCGGTCGAAGGCATCCCGGTCTATGTCTCGGGCTTCGTCATCGCCAAGAATGCGCCCAACAAGGAGAATGCCTACGCTTATATGGACGCGATGCTCGCCAAGGCTCCGCAGGAGGCCTTCGCCGTCGATATGGGCTATAACGGGACCGTCTCCGGCCTCGCGGTGGACCCCGCTCTGCAGAAGCGCATCGGCTTCACGCCGGACGAAGAGAAGCGCCTGAAGGACCTCGACTACGCCTTCCTCGCCAAGAACGACGCGGCGATGAAGGAGTGGTGGGACAAGGTTTTCAAGGGTTGAGGCCCCCTCTGTCATTCCGGGGCGCAAACCCTCCCTTCTCCCCTTGCGGGAGAAGGTGCCCCGCAGGGGCGGATGAGGGGTCGCTCGCTCCTGCATCGTCGACGCCGGCTCGGCGGCGCGATCAGACCGTCAGTGTCGCGCGACCCCTCACCCCAACCCTCTCCCGCAAGGGGAGAGGGGGCAGGGCCTGCGCGGAATATCTCGCATGAGCTCCGCTGCTCCTGAAGCCGTGGCAGGCGCGCGCAAGAACCTCGCCGGCCTGCTGGTCGTGCCGGCGACGCTGTTCGTGGCGATCGGGCTCATCGGCCCGCTCGCGATCCTCTTCCGCTATTCGCTCAACAAGTTCGTGCCCGGCCAGTTCATGGTCGACGGGCTCGTGATCGAGAACTACGTCAAGTTCTTCACCGATCCCTATTATCTCAACGTGCTCGCGCGGACCGTGCGTGTCGCGGTGATCTGCACGCTCGCCTGCCTGATCATGGGC